>NZ_JAIQWX010000046.1 GCF_020164475.1 Pseudomonas sp. REP124
CCTGCTCGCGATTGGTTTCAGGATTACTACCTCACCACCGCATCCGCACCCCCAGACTGCCAATCAACCCGTTCAAATCATTGTCATCCACATCACTGCTGTAATCGGCGCTGACATACAGACTCACCACCGGCGTCACCCGCGCAACCAGACCCAATCCCAGCTCCACGGTCGACGAGTTGCGACTGCTGCTGATCTTGTCGACCTGATCCAGTGTCACGGTATTGCCGGTATACACCGTGTGCCACAAGTTGGTCCGCACATAAGGTTCGACGGGCAGGCCGTTGATGTCGTAACTACCTTTCAATTTCGCGCCGACCCGGCCGCTCCACGACGTCAAGTCAGAGGACGAAGCATTGCCGGAGCCCGCGTAGGGCGTGTCCAGCGTGATGCGCTGATTGATCAATTGCGCCTGGGGTTCGACCACCCAGTTTTCGCTGATGCCAATCGGAAAACCGCCTTCGACCGACAGCGTCACCGCGCTGCCTTCGGTGGCTTGCCTTGCGCCCTGTACGTTGCGACTGAAGCCGTTGACGCGACCGCCGCTGGCGGACAGGTCGACGTGCCAGCCCTGTGGCCCGGTCAGGCTGTAATAGGCACCCAGGCTCTGGCCTTGAAGGTTGAGAGTGTCGTTGTTGGGATCGGACATGGCGCGGTTGATCAGCGGGCCATTGCCGTTGGCCTGGATCTGGCTGATGCCGCCAATCAGGCCGATGCGCTGGGTATGGCCGCTGTTGCTCTGCAGTGTCAGGATCGCCGGGCCTTTGGTTTCCCCCGAGCCGAAGCTGGTGAAGCCTTGGGCCAGCGCGTCGGTCTGCGCCTGGCGCGCGGCCTGGCCGTAGACCTGATCCCATGCAGCGGGTGTCGCGTCCTCGGTGGTGAAATGACTACTTCGTGGGGCAGGGCCGAAATGGCCGGAGTACGTGGCAGCAAGCGTGGGCAAGGTCAGCATCGAGACGTTCTGGCTGTACCAGGGCGTGGTGTCGTCCTCGACCGCCGAGGCCTGGACTTCCAGAGTGGAGCACAGCAGGAGAGAACTCGAGACAGTGCAAAAAGTGATTTTGATCTCTTGTTGGATGAAGGAAGTTTTCATGGTGGGGCTACCTTGCAACGCGTGCCGTACTTGCCTTGGCGTCTCTCCTACCCCGAGCGAGGGGCGACCGAATGGAGAGGGGCAAGCCGGGGGCCGCCCGCTTGCGCGGGTGTCCGGGGGCTTGCCCCTGATAGTTACTTCCGGGGGTAGTAACCTGAAGTCAAGAGGACCCCCAACCATGCGTCAAGAAAATGGCCGATAAGCGGTATTGCTTTCTTAGGATTTGTAAGTGACTGATTTATGGCGTCTCTCTAAGTTCTTGTTTGTTGGAAAAATAGTCAAAAAAGTCGCGGACTAGAGCCATTGCTCGGTATCACCAACTGATCCGCACCCCCAGGTTTCCCGCTGTTGCACGCTGCTGATTGCTGTCGATATTGCTGCTGTAATCGAGATTGGCGTACACGCTGACGTTGCGCGCGACACTCAGGTTCACCCCGACACCCAGATCTGCCCAGGAAGCGCGTTGCTCGGTGTCGATATCGGTGCTGCTGGCGAAAGTGACCGTGTCAGTGCCGGTAAAGGTGTGCCACAGATTGGCCCGCACATAGGGTTCTACCGGCAGGCCGGCGAGGGTGTAGCGCCCCTTGATGCGTGCGCCGAGGCGACCGGTCCAGGCCGGATCGGAATCGAACGACACCCGGGAGATGCCGTCGTCCTGGCTGTCGAGCTTGACCTGCTGATGAATGATTTGCGCCTGGGGTTCGATCACCCAGTCACCCGCCAGCGGGAACGGATAGCCGCCTTCGGCCGAGAGGGTGACCACGTGGCCCTTGTTATCGATTTCCAGGCCGCGATCGGAGTGGCTGTCACCGTCCAGCCAGGTGTACATCGCCACCGTGTCGAAATACCAACCGGCGGGATCGGTGAGGGTCCAGTAGGCACCGAGATGGTCGCCTTCCAGCTCTACCTTGCCCGCGCGCTTGTCCTCGAAGCCTTCGTTGAAACCATCTACATCACCCTTGAGGCGCGTGTGGCCGACAAAGACGCCGCTGCGCTGGGTCTGGCCACCGGCGGTTTCCCGGCTGTAGAGGTCGTTACCGACCTGGAAGCCCTTGATCGTGCCGTTGAGCTTCGGCGTGACGGTGCCGGCCCAGGTATGGTCGAAGTTCTCGCCGTAGACGCGACCCCAGCCCGCCCCGAAGACGCCTTTCTCGGTCAACAGGCGTTGATCGCCCTGGCGCTCGTGGAAGGTACCGAGGGCTTTCATCGCAAGCAGGCCGGCGGCTGGCGGCAGGGCTGACCAGTTGGGAACTTCCTGGCGAAACAAGGCGATCGGCGCAGCGCCGGGTTGCGGCGTCGGTAATGGCGGGCTGCCGGCGGCTGCGACCGGCGCTGCCACCAAAGGCACCAGCACGACCTCAGGGGGCAGGGTCGGATCCGGGTTGGCCACGGTCACCTCAACCAATGGCGGCGCGACCACGGATGAGCGCAGGTACCAGCTGTTTTCGCTGCCGGGCGTGACGCCGCCCTTGTACAGCACGTAGTTGAAGGCGCCCGCTGACAATGGGGTCTTGAGGCTGAAGGCGCTGGCTTCACTGGTAGCCGTACCCTGGGCCTCGACCACCTGAATGCCGTTTTGCAGGGTGGCAGCACCCGCGCCGTTGAGGTTGGTGACGTCGATGGTGGTGGTGCCGGTCAGGGTGCCGGTGTTGACGACCAGTTTGTCGCTGGGCGAGCTGTCATCGCCGAGCACGCTTTGCACCAGCAGTTGGCCGCCGTTGCCGGCGTAGTTGCCTTGCACGGTCAGGGAGTCGCTGGTGCGGTTGTTACCGGTGCTCAGGTCGATGATCCCGGCGTTGTTCAGGGTGGCGAGTTGGCCGGCGGTGGCGGGACTGATGCTGCCTTGCTCCGCGGTCAGGATGCTGCTGCCATCGATGTTGAACACGCCGGTTCCGGTGCTGCTGTCGCCCAGCACGAAACTGCCGGTGCCCAGATCCAGCTGCGAGCCGTTGTTGAGGTTGACGGTTTCGAAGTTGACGTAACGGCCGGGCACCGAGGTGCTGGTGTTGTCGAAGGTCAGCACGTCGATGCCGATGCCGCCATCGATGGTCGGGGTCTGGGCGAGGGTGGCTTCGCTGAGGTTGCGCAGGGTCGCGGTGTCGTTGTCGCCTTCGAGCAGCACCCGCGAACGCAGGGTGCCGCCGCCATCCCAGACGAAGCTGTCGTTGCCGAGGCTGGTGCGGATCTCGTCGAACACCTCGCCGCCGGTGATGGTGATGCTGTCATTGCCGCCGCTGACGCTGATAAAGCCGCCGATAGTGCCGCCGGAGAGGATGATGGTGTCGGTGCCGAATCCCGTCACAACGTTACCGTCAACGATTCCACCAGACATGTTGAGAAAGTTGTTGTCGAGCTTCATGTCGATCCGACCAATCCTGCCGCCGGTTATGGTGGCGGTGTCGCCATCCTCGAAGGCGCCGATGATTCGGCCGCCGGTCATGAAGAAAAAGTCTCGACTGTCACCTTGGGCCAGGGACTGAATGGTGCCGTCGGTCATGGTGAAATTGTCGATGCCATTGCCTTGTTCGACTGCACCTGCGATCTGCCCGGCATTGATGGTGAGCCTGTCGGCACCGTCACCCTGGATCAGCGATCCGTTGATCTGCCCGGAGTCCATGGTGACGATGTCGTTGCCGATCCCGAACGTGACGGTGCCATTGACCACGCCCGTGCCATTGGCCGGAAAGCTCAAGGTGTTGTTGCCCGCCAGATCAGTGAGAGGCCCGCTGGTGCCGCTGTCGCAGACATGATTGTCGTTACCGGCGGTGGGGGCGAAGGTGCAAGCCGCTTGCAGAGAAGGGGACCAGCCTATGCATAACCAGATTGAAACGGCGCAGGCGCTGAAACGGTACTTGGGCAGATCACTGGATAACTTCATGCTCATCTCCGCTTGTGGTCAGCGACTGAGTGGCCCCGTGTCAAAAATGACAAGGCATCAGTCGTCCTTGGCAGCACAAGTTGCGAGACAGCACCGGTAAGGCACTCACCCGAAATCGAAAACCTTCAGCAACGGCGGCTGCTATGAGTTACACATCCATGGGTACAGGTCAGGGATGTGAGCAACGTATCAGCAGTTTTTTTCCGTTTCTACTGGCAGAAGTAACAGGTCAATCGATTCAGCAGGCAATCAAATCGGGTTTTCTAGCGATTCAGAGGTGGACTTCAACCGCCAGCGGCAGGTGGTCCGAGAGATGGGTCCAGGGCTTCGTGCCGAGGATTCTGGGTTCGTGGCTGGTGGCGTTGCGCAGGTAGACGCGGTCCAGGCGCAGCAGCGGGAAGCGGGCGGGGTAGGTTTTGGCCGGGCGCCCGTGATGGCGTTCGAAGGCTTCGTGCAGGTAGTCGCGTCGGGCCAGGGCGGCGTTGCCTTGCAGCTGCCAGTCGTTGAAGTCGCCGGCGATGATCACCGGCGCCTGGTCGGGGAGGGATTCGAGTAGCTGGCAGAGCAACTGCAATTGCAGTTGGCGATGGCTTTCCAGCAGGCTCAGGTGAACGCAGATGGCATGCACTTCGCGGTGGCCGGGGACGTCCAGTACACAGTGCAACAGACCGCGGCGTTCGGGGCCGGTGATGGACACGTCGAGGTTGCGGTATTCGCGGATCGGGTATTTGGACAGCAGCGCATTGCCGTGGTGGCCATCGGGGTATACGGCGTTGCGTCCGTAGGCGAAGTCGCTCCACATGCTGTCGGCGAGGAATTCGTATTGGGAGATCGCCGGCCAGTTGTTCAGGCGCGTGGAATGGCCTTCGTGCTCCCCGACTACTTCCTGCAGAAACACCAGGTCGGCCGAGGTACTGCGCACCGCTTCACGCAATTCCGGCAGGATGAAACGCCGGTTGAAGGCGGTAAAACCCTTGTGGGTGTTGACCGTCAGGACGCGCAGACGATGGATGGTCGACGGGGTGTTCAGGGATTCAATCGTCTGCGACTCGGAATGGCTGGTCACGTTCGCTCCTCTGGATCAAGGCATGTCTAAGTATGCGACTCACGGTGGGGCGGGCAGTTCATTTTCGTGATTCGCTGGCCTGTCTACTGCGGGGTGTCAGGCTGCCAGCGTCATCGTTGGACTCCATTCGCGGGCATGCCACGCTCCCACAGGGATTGATGGTGTGCGCGGACCCTGTGGGAGCCGGGCTTGCCCGCGAAGAGGCCGGCGCATCCAGCTGAAAATTTGTTGGCTGAAAAACCATCGCGAGCAGGCTCCACAGGGTTTGATGGTGCGCGCGGTATTTGCGGTCGACACAAAACCCTGTGGGAGCCGGGCTTGCCCGCGAAGAGGCCGGTGCATCCAGCAGAAAGTTTGTTGGCTGAACAGCTCATCGCCAGCAGGCTTGTTCCCACAGGAATTTGTATGAAATCCAGGGCTGGATTGGCCGGGCTCAGACGAAAACGATTTCATAGGGCAGGCGCATTCGGTCGAGCAGGACCCGGGGGATCAGGGGGGCGATGCCGATGGCGGGGTCGCCGTCGAGCTGGCTGGCGTAGGCGTGGGTCGCGTGGCTTTTGCGGGCGACGGTCCAGGTGTCGAGGCGGACCTTGCGGGCGCGATGCCAGGGGATGATGCCGCTGTCGCGGGTCGGCCAGTGCCAGGCCCAGACCGGCACCTCGTTGAAATCGGCGCCGGCGATGGTCGCGGCGTTGGCGCTGGCGCGGCCGACCGCCTCGTGGTCGCTGTTGCCGTCCTGTGACCAGGTGCTGAACACCACATCGCCCGGGCGCAGATAGCGGGCGATGAAACGGGTCAGTTCCACTTCATGTTCGGCCAGGGCATTGTCGGTGAAACCGCCGCGAATCCACTTAAGGCTGTGCATCGGCAAGCCCAGTCGGCGCAAGGCTTCGACACTCTCCTGGCCGCGAAACACACTCAGGCGTTTCTCCGACCACTGCCGCGAGCCCGGATGGCTGGCGCTGCCGTCGGTGATGGAGATCAATTGAAGAGGGTGGCCCAGGGTGCTGAGCAACTGCAGCAAGCCGCCGCAGGTGACCACTTCATCGCCCGGATGCGGGGCGATGACCACGGCGCGGGCGCCAGGCGGAACCAGGGTCTGGGGGTTGATGACCGGAACGTTGTCCAGCTGCGGGGCGCTATTCCAGATCTGCGCCGCCGCGCTGTTATCGAGCTGAGAGACCGGTTTCATGGTGACGTCCTTGTTGTCGTTGATAGCATTTTGCCGCGTTCCGAACCCTGGAACTGCCGCGTGCAGAGTATTGCTCATGTATCGAAATTCGTCGCGCCGATGTTCCGAGCGGTCGATATTTGTATCCCGCGTTCCCTGTAGCAGCTGGCGAAGCCTGCGTCCGGCTGCGCAGCAGTCGTAAAACCTGTGCACTCGATCCGCCTGATAGGCCGCAGTGTCTGAATTGGCGACTGCTTCGCAGCCGGACGCAGGCTTCGCCCGCTGCTACAAGGGCCTGTTTACTCCTCTTCTTCGTGCTGCAACTCGAACAGCAGCAATGATCGGCCTGTGACCGAATACTCATGCCCAAACTCAAACCGCTCCTGCCCACGAATCGACGGTTGGTTGGTGTCGATCATGCACGTCCAGAACCCGCCATCAGGCACTTCCGGCAACTTGAAGTTGACGATGTCGTGATGCGCATTGACCACCAGCAACAGCGTGGCATCGCCCCCTTTGCGTCGGATGCCGGTTTCCTGAGCTCGCCCGTCCAGCAGCATGCCCAGGCAGCGATTGTGCGCGTCGTGCCAGTGTTCGGTGGTCATTTCCGTGCCATCTGCCGCCAGCCAAGTCACGTCCTTGACGCCGATGTCCTCGTTGTAATTGCCCACCAGAAAACGTCCGCGACGCAGGATTGGATAAGCCAGGCGTAACTTGATCAGGCGTTTGACGAACTTGAGCAACGCCTTGCCGTCTTCGCTCAGGTCCCAGTTGACCCAGCCGATCTCGCTGTCCTGGCAATAGGCGTTGTTGTTGCCGTCCTGGGTGCGGGCGAATTCGTCGCCGGCCACCAGCATCGGCGTGCCCTGGGCCAGCAGCAGGGTGGCGAAGAAATTGCGCATCTGCCGGTGGCGCAGGGCATTGATCTCGGGATCGTCGGTGGGGCCTTCGACGCCATGGTTCCAGGACAGGTTGTTGTTGCTGCCGTCCTGGTTGTTCTCGTCGTTGGCCTCGTTGTGCTTGTCGTTGTACGACACCAGATCGTTGAGGGTGAAACCGTCATGGGCGGTGACGAAGTTCACCGACGCATATGGCCTGCGCCCCCGTTGATTGAACATCTCGCCGGAGGCCGTCATGCGGCTGGCGAAGTCCGCCAGCTGGCCATCGTCGCCTTTCCAGAAGGCGCGCACGGTGTCGCGGAATTTGTCGTTCCATTCCACCCAACCCGGCGGAAAGCCACCGACCTGATAGCCGCCGGGGCCACAATCCCAGGGCTCGGCGATCATCTTCACCTGCCGCAGCACCGGATCCTGCCGGCAGGCGACAAGGAAACTGTGACGCTCGTCGAAGCCATCGTGATAACGCCCGAGAATCGTCGCCAGGTCGAAACGGAAACCGTCGACATGCATCTCCGAAGCCCAGTAACGCAGGGAGTCGGTGACCATCTGCAGCACGCACGGATGACTCAAATCCAGGGTATTGCCGGTGCCGGAATCGTTGATGTAGAAGCGCTTGTCGTCCGGCATCAGGCGGTAGTACGAGGCGTTGTCGATCCCGCGCATGGACAGGGTCGGCCCCTGTTCGTTGCCCTCGGCGGTGTGGTTGTAGACCACGTCGAGGATCACTTCCAGATTGGCTTCGTGCAGGTGCGCGACCATTTCCTTGAACTCGGCGATCTTGCCGCTGGCCAGGTACCGAGGGTCGGGGGCGAAAAAGGCGATGCTGTTGTAGCCCCAGTAATTGGTCATGCCCTTGTGCAACAGATGCTGGTCGTTGACGAAGGCATGGATCGGCAGCAGCTCGACCGTGGACACGCCGAGCTTGCGGATGTGTTCGAGCACGTCGTCGACCATCAACCCGGCAAAGGTGCCGCGCACGTTCTCGGGAACGGCGGGGTGGCGCATGGTGATACCGCGCACGTGGGTTTCATAAATGATGGTCTTGTCCCACGGCACACTGACCCGATGATCGTTGCCCCAGGTGTGCGCCGGGTCGATCACCTTGCACTTGGGCACGAAGGGCGCGCTGTCGCGTTCATCGAAACTGAGATCGGCGTCAGGATGGCCGATGGTGTAGCCGAACAGCGCCTCGGACCACTTCAGCTTGCCCACCAGTTGCTTGGCGTAGGGGTCGATCAGCAGTTTGTTGTGGTTGAAGCGATGACCGTTGGCCGGGTCATACGGGCCGTAAACCCGGTAGCCGTAGATCAATCCCGGATGAGCGTCCGGCAGGTAGCCGTGGTAGATCTCGTCGGTGTATTCCGGCAACTCGATGCGTTCGAGTTCGACCTCACCGGCATCGTCGAAGATGCACAGCTCGACCTTGGTGGCATTGGCGGAAAACAGGGCGAAGTTGACCCCCAGACCATCCCAGGTCGCGCCCAACGGGAAGGGCAGGCCTTCGCGGATACGCGAGGGCTCATGGGGTGCCGGGGTGTCTTTTTTGGGGCGGGTCATAGGTGCTCCTGCAAGGCGGATAACTGCGGGGTTTGCGCTACCTGTGGGAGCGGGCTTGCTCGCGAAGGCGTAGTGTCAGTCGACATTGATGCTGGCTGTTCTGCCGCTTTCGCGAGCAAGCCCGCTCCCACAGGTCTTGCACAAGTTCAGGAAGTTTTCATAGGGCAAACGAAACCCTTGTGGCGAGCGCACTCGCCACTCAAATCAATCAGTTCAAATCGGTTAAAGCATCAGGCCGCGGGCGGTTTACGCGGGGCGCGGGGCTTTTTCTCGGCGGCCTTTTCCCCGGGCGGAATCACCGATGCCGCAGCGGCTGGCTTGGCCTTGGTGACCTTGGCCTTCGGCTCGCCGGCCTTGCCATTGAGCGTCTTGGCGGCTGCGGCGGATTTGCTGGCCGGGGTCTTGCTGCCCGTCGCCTTGGGCGCCTTTTTCGGTGCCAACGCTTCGGCTTCGGCCAGTTTGCTGGCCATCTCCCAATGGCGGGCTTCCTGGCCTTCGGGTTTGCCTTCGGACTCCCAGATCTGATAGGCGAACTCGCGGATGCGTTTATCTTGGGTACTCATCGCATTGCTCCTGAACAACTCAAGTGTCGGTAATTTGGATGAACAGATTGACCGGGAAGTCCCCCAGCGCGGCGCTGACCAGCAGCTCCTTTTGTGTTGTGACTGCGGAGCCTGAAAAAAGTCCCTTGAGATTTTCTTCCTCTGTTGTGAACGGCAAATGAACCCGCGTATCGCCCCACTGCGAAGCATCGACCTGCGGTTCGGCACCGTTTTCCAGCAATGAAGCACAGCGGATCGGTACGATCACGATTGCCCGCTTTCCCGCCTGTTCTCGAACGAACGCCAGCACCCGATGGGCCTGGCTGCCCGTGACCTCCAGAGGCTGATAAGTCCCCCGGCGAAACAGCTCCGGGTGCTCGGCGCGCAGGCCCAGCGTGCGGGCAATCAAGGCTTGCTTGATGCGCCCGTCACGCCAGTTCGCCAGCAGCTCCGGCAACGCCGCCGCTTGCTGCAGCGCCTGTTGTCGAGCGGCGTAATCCACGGGGCGGCGGTTGTCCGGGTCGACCAGGGAAAAGTCCCAGTACTCATTGCCCTGATACAGATCCGGCACCCCGGGCACCGTCATGCGCAGCAAGGTTTGCGCCAAGCCATTGAGTGCGCCGGGGGCCGCAATGGTTTGCACGGCCTTGCTGAGGGCCGAGCGCAGCAGTTCACCCTCGGGCGTCAGCAACAGGCGCTTGAGAAAGGTTTCGCAGGCTTGTTCGTAGGCCTCGTTCGGCGCGCTCCAACTGCTTTGCAACTTGGCTTCGCGCAGAGCCTTGCGTTGCCATTGCCAGACGCGCTCGGCGTAATCCTCGAGGGCTGCTGGATCATTGATACCCAGTTCGAGTGGCCAGCTGCCAAGCAGTGCCTGATACAGAATCAGTTCGTCGCCGGCCGACGGTGCCAGGTCATCGTCGCGCAACGGTCGGGCAAGGGTGCGCCACAGACCGACATGTTCGGCGTACCAGCGACTGCGCTCGCTCAACACCGCCAGGCGCGCGCGACTGTCTTCGCCACGCTTGTGGTCGTGGGTCGCGGTGGCCAAGAGGTTGTCGGGGAATTCGGCCAGGCGCTGGGTGCAGGCGCCGTGAAAATCGGCCACCGGGGCGCTGAACTGCTCGGTGCTGAAACCGACGTCATTGCGTGACAGCACGACCGCCGAGCGATAAAACGCGGTGTCCTCCACGGCCTTGGCCGCTGCCGGCGAGGTCAATTGCTGGAAACGCACACAGGCATGCTTGAGGCGCTTGCGGGCCCGTCCCGCCGGGCGTTTGCGCCAAGGCTCGCCTCCCAGCCAGCCGGCCAGGCAATCGAGCACCGGCCAGTCGGCCTCGCCCAGGGTTTGCCGGGCACCGTCCATGGCCTGGCGGAAGATCACTTCATCCTGGGCCGAACGCCCGAGCGGGCTGATGTAGGTGCGGTAAACCGGGAAGTGCACGATCAGTTCCAGCAACGCGCGGCGGATCGCGCCGAGGGTCAGGTCGCGGGTCATCAGGTCATCCCGGGCCACTTGCAGCAGGGCCTGGGCGACGCTTTCGAAATCACCCGCGAGGGAACCGTTGAGGATTTGCTGGCGGGCCAGTTGCGCTTCCTGGCGAAAGTCCGCCGGGCGCTCGCTGTAGCGCTGCCACAGATCGCCGAGGGCCTGCTCGCCCTGGGGGTCGTGTTGCAGCAGCGACAGCTGATTCATGAATTCATAACCGGTGGTGCCGTCCACCGACCAGTCGCGGCGCAGGGTTTCACCTTCGCCGAGGATTTTCTCGACGTAGATCGGCAAATGCCGGCCTGGCGCCAGACGATCCACGCGCCGCCGCAACTTGCGGCAGTAACCCCGGGGATCGGCAAGCCCGTCGATATGGTCGATGCGCAGACCGTCGATCAAGCCATCGGCCACCAGTTCGAAGATCTTCGCGTGGGTCGCCTCGAATACAGCGGGCCTTTCGACCCGCAGTCCGCCCAGTTCGTTGATATCGAAAAAGCGCCGCCAGTTGATGTCGTCCGCCGCGGTGCGCCAGCTGGCCAGGCGATAACTCTGGCGCTCCAGCAGATCGTGCAGCTTTTCGAAGCCTTCGGGCGTGGTCGAGTCGTAGCTTTGCAGGTGCTGTTCGATGGCTTTCAGGATGGCCGGATCACGGGCCAGTTCGCGCAGCTCTTCCTTCAGGGGAATGGCCAGTCCGTGGGCATCGGTCTGATAGCTCAGGGTGCTGAAACGGTCGGCCAGAGCCTTGAGCGGTTCGGCGTCGCTCTTGAGCAGTTCGCCGAAATGGCTGGGGCAGATCGGGAAATGGTGCTCGTAATGTTCGACATGAAACGCGCCGCGCCCGGCATCGAAACGCAGGGGCAGGGTGCCGTCCTGCAAGGCGATGCCGTAGTCGCTGCCCAGGAATGGCAACAGCAACTGGCCTTCCATCAACGGGTCAGGTGAATGCCACTGAATGTCGAAGAATTCGCCGTAGGGGCTCAGCCGGCCCCATTCGAGCAGGTCGAGCCACCAGGGATTGTCGCTGGCCCCGACGGCCATGTGGTTGGAGACGATATCGAGGATCAGGCCCATTTGCTGGCCGCGCAACGCACTGACCAGACGACGCAGGGCCGCCTCACCGCCCAGCTCCGGGTTGACCGTGGTTGGGTCCACCACGTCGTAACCATGCATCGACCCGGCGCGAGCACTCAGCAGCGGCGAGGCATACACGTGGCTGATGCCGAGCCTGGCGAAGTACGGCACCAGTGCAACTGCGTCGTCGAGGGTAAAGCCTTTATGAAATTGCAGGCGCAAGGTCGCCCGTATCGGTTGTGGAGTGGACTGCACCGTCATGAATCACGCTCTGCGGCCTGGAGTCGCGCGCAGGCCAGCAGTTCCAGGCGCCGCGCGGCGTCCGGATTGTCCAGCAGGATTTCACTGTAGCCGGGCAGGCGTCGCGACCAGTTGGGGTGGGTATCGATGGTGCCGGGAAGGTTGGCCTGCTGTTCGATGCCCAGGGCATCTTCCAGCGGCAACAGCACCAGCGGCGCTCGGGTGTGGCCGAGGAAACGCACGCTGGCATCCAGTACCTGATCGGTTTCGTGGGATTCCTCGCGAAAGTTCTGCGGATCCTGGGTCAGGACCCGGCGCAGGCCTTCACGCTCCCTTTCGCGGTGCTGGCGCCATTCGATTTCGCCGTTGGCATCGATCAGGTTCAAGCGGGCGCTCCAGTCGATATCACGTCCATGCCACCAACCGTTGAGGGTCGGCAGGTCGTGGGTGCTGGTGGTAGCGAGCGCGTTGTCCGGCCAGTCGAGGATCGGCTTGAAGTGGGTGTTGTCCTGTTCGAACAGCAGCACGCGCATGCCCAGCATCGAGCGAGCGATGAGCTTTTCCCGCAGGCCGTCGGGCACGGTGCCGAGGTCTTCGCCGAGGACGATGGCCTGATGGCGATGGGATTCGAGGGTCAGCAGGCGTAGCAGGTCGTCGATCGGGTAATAGAGATAGGCGCCATCGGCGGGCGGTGCACCGTTGGGGATCACCCACAGCCGCTGCAGGCCCATGACATGGTCGATGCGCAGGCCGCCGGCGTGGGCGAAGTTGGCGCGCAGCATTTCGATGAAGGCGCGAAAGCCGTTGCGCACCAGGCCTTCGGGGGAAAACGCGGAGATGCCCCAGCCCTGGCCGCTGCGGTTAAGGATGTCTGGCGGCGCGCCGACAGTGAGCGAGGCGAGCAATTCATCCTGGCGGCTCCAGGCCTGACTGCCGCCACCATCGGCGCCGACGGCGAGGTCGGCAATCAGGCCGATGCTCATGCCACTGCTGCGGGCGGCGGTCTGGGCGCGTTCCAGGCTGCGGTCGATCAGCCACTGACAGAAGGCGAAATAGCCGATGCGCTCGGCGTTTTCTTCGGCGAATTCGGCCAGGGCGGCACTGCGCGGATCGCGCCATTGTTCGGGCCACTGCCGCCAGTCGAGGTTTTCCCCCTTGGCGGCGCGGACCTCCTGAATGGCTTCGAACCGGCAATGATTTTCCAGGGCTTCGCCGCCAGCGTGACGAAAGCTGCTGAAGTCGGCGTGCAGCGGGTGTTCGCCCTGGATGAAACCTTCGTACAGGGCGTGCAGCAGGCGTTGCTTGGCGTTGGCGGCGGCCGGCCAGTCGATCAGCGGCCGCTGCTCGAGTTCTCTGAGTTCGTCCGCCAGGCCGGTGGCGTCGATGGCTGCGCGCATCGCACGTTCACCCAGGATCGCGCCGGGCGCGCAATACAGGCTGTTGAGGAACAGACGGCTGGAGGGCGAGTAGGGGCTGTAGCGCCCGGTGTCGGCGGCGAACATGGCATGCAGCGGGCTGATCGCCAGGGCTTCGGCGCCGCGCTCGCCCGCCACCCGTGCCAGTTCTTCCAGCGCCAGGGTATCGCCGAACCCGCCATCGCCGGTGCGACGCAGGGAATAGAGTTGCGCGCTCAGGCCCCAGACCCGCGGGATCGGCGAGTCCACGGCGTCTCCTACGCTGAAGCAGCGCTCGGGAGACACGGCAAGGGTAAAGTTCTGGCCGTCGATGCTGACATGCTGATAGCCCACCGGAATCATTCCCGGCAGGGTGGCTTCGGCATCAAGCTTGAGGCTCAGTTGCGAGCCGTCTTCGAGGTGAATCTCGCACGGCGTGTGCGGTTCGAAAAAGTGCGCCAGATTCAGGCCGATACCGACGTCGGCGGTGATCAGTGGCGGCAGGGTCAGGGTCTCTTGCGCTTGCTGCAATTCCACCAGGCTGGCGTCGATTTCCTGGGCGCTGCCGGCCGGATGGCCGAGCCCGGTCAGAACGTTGCGCAAGACCGAGGGGGCGACCTTTTGCTGGCGTCCGTTGGCGTCGATCCAGTCGACCGCCAGGCCCGCCCGGCTGGCGAGGATTTCCAGTTGCGCATCGCTCATTCACGCTCTCCGTTCGGGGGTAGCAAAGGGGGCGCGGCCTTGAGGCTAACGAGCGCGCTGTATGGCGAAAGCGTGCCCTGTTCTTGCTGGCCACGTGGTGGTTGTTCGAATAACAGTTGCGCATCGGTGTGCGGTGAGTGGACCACCGGCACGTCGCTGAGGTTCAGGTCGATACGCAATTGGCTGCCATCGCCCATCAGCCAGCGCGCCGATACCGCGCCTGTGGCCAATACCTCGGCATCCAGCGCCTGGGCGCCGGGCAGACGCGGGATGATGTGCCGGTGGCGGATCTGCAGCAGCTGTCGATACAGCGCTTCGGTACGCGAAACGCCTGCGTCTTTGAGTGTAGGTCTGGACGCTTCGAAGGTCTGCGGCGCATTCGGATCGGGGATGCGTTCGCGTTGACGGGGATCGGCGAACGCCTTGAAGGCGGCGAATTCGTTGCGCCGGCCTTCGCGCACCAGTTGCGCCAATTCACCGTTATGGCTGGTGAAAAACAGGAACGGCTGCTCGGCGGCGTATTCGTCGCCCATGAACAACAGCGGGATCATCGGCGACAGCAGGAGCAGCGCGGTGGCGGCGCGCAAGGCGTCGGGATGCGCCAGTTGATGCAGGCGCTCGCCGAAAGCGCGGTTGCCGATCTGATCGTGGTTCTGCAGGAACAGGATGAAAGCGCTGGGTGGCAGGTGTCCGCTGGCTTCGCCACGGCTTTGGCCATGACGATTGATATGGCCCTGGAACACGAAGCCCTGGCTCAGGCAGCGGGCCAGTTGTTCGGTGGGATTTTGCGCGTAATCGGCGTAGTAGGCATCGGTTTCGCCGGTCAACAGTACATGCAGGGCGTTGTGGCCGTCGTCGTTCCACTGGGCGTCATAGCCTTGCTCCAGCAGGCTCGCCTGATTGTGCTCGTTTTCCACCATCAGCCAGACGTGACGCGGCGGATCGATCTGCTGGCGCACCCGCTGTGCCAGTTCCTGGAGGAAATCCGGATCTTCGATGGCGTGTACCGCGTCAAGGCGCAGGCCGTCGAAGCGGTACTCCAGCAGCCACATCAGGGCGTTATCGATGAAGAAATCCCGCACCTCGCGGCGGCTGAAGTCGATGGCCGCGCCCCAGGGCGTGTGTTTGTCTTCATTGAAAAAGCCCTTGGCGTAGCGATGCAGGTAGTTGCCGTCGGGACCGAAATGGTTGTAGACCACGTCGAGAATTACCGCCAGGCCGTGGCCATGGGCGGTGTCGATCAGGTGCTTGAGTTGTTCGGGGCTGCCATAGGAGGCCTGGGGCGCGTAGGGCAGCACCCCGTCGTAGCCCCAGTTGCGCTCGCCGGGGAACTGCGCCACGGGCATCAGTTCGATCGCGGTGATACCCAGTTCGACCAGGCGCGCCAGATGCTGCTCGACGGCGGCAAAACCGCCGAGGGCACCGACGTGCAATTCCTGGATCACTGCTTCATTCCACGGGCGGCCCAGCCAAGTGCTGTGCCGCCAGCGGTAAGCGTGGGGATCGACCACCACGCTGTACCGGTGCACATCGCCATTCTGGGCGCGGGAGGCCGGGTCGGGCACCTCCAATTCGCCATCGATGTTGTAGCGGTAGCGCGTACCCGCCTCGCAGCGAGTGTTGATCACGAACCAGCCGTCGGCCTGGGGCAACAACGGCATGGACTGTCCATTTTCCAATTCGACACTGACGTAAAACGCATCTGGCGCCCACAACGCGAATTGCGTGTGTTCAGCGTCCAGCATGATTGCGCCGTGGGGCCAGGTCTCAAGGGTCCGTAACGGCATCTTGAAAGCCTCTTTTTTACTGTTTGTGCGATTTCCCCAGTGCCCGGGCGACGAGCTTTTCGTAGAGATCGGCGTAGGGCTCGACGGCCTGGCACCAGTTGAAAGGTTGCGTCATGGCTTTGCAGCGCATGGCGTTGAGCAGTTCCGGGAAGGCGAACACCTTGAACGCGCGGCTCAGGGCCTCTTCGTAGCTTTCGACGGTGGATTCATCGAACAGAAAGCCGGTGACACCGTTTTCGATGGTGTCTGCCAGACCACCGGTATTGCGCGCCACGGGCAGAGAACCGAAACGCTGGGCGTACATCTGGCTCAGACCGCAGGGTTCATAACGCGACGGCATCAGCAGGAAGTCGCTGCCGGCGAACATGCGACGGGCGTCGGTCTCGTTGAAGCCGATGCGCACGCCGATCTCGCCAGGGAAGCGCAGCGCCAGTTCGCGCATGGCCTGTTCTTCTTCAGGCTCGCCACGACCGATGATCGCGATCTGGCCGCCGTTTTTGACGATGAATTCGGAGACGGCTTCGGTCAGGTCCAGGCCTTTCTGATAGACCAGACGCGAAACCACGGCGAACAACGGGCCTTCGCTGGGGTTCAGACCGAACAGCTTGCGTACGTGGTCGGCGTTGACGGTCTTGCCTTCCCAGTCGCCGATGGCGAAGGGGCGGAACAGGTGAGCGTCGGTGGCCGAGTCCCAGCTCTCGTCGATGCCATTGGGGATGCCACTGAGCTGGCCTTGCTGGGTCTTGGAGGCGAGAAAACCGTCCAGACCGCAACCGAAGGCCGGGGTAGTGATCTCCTGGGCGTAGGTGGCGCTGACGGTGGTGATGTGGCTCGAGTAGGCCATGCCAGCCTTGAGGAACGACATCTTGCCGTAGAACTCCATGCCTTCCTGCTGCAGTGCGTGCTGCGGGATGCCCAGTTCCGGGCACGAGCCCAGGCTGGTCACGCCCTGGTAGGCCAGGTTATGGATGGTGAACAGGGTCGGCGTGCGCTGCCCGCGCCAGTGCATATAGGCAGGGGCGAGACCGGCGGGCCAGTCATGGGCGTGCACCAGGTCCGGGCACCAGTGGATTTGCGCCAGGTTAGCGGCGATGTCGGCGGCGGCCAGGCCCAGGCGGGCGAAACGGATGTGGTTGTCCGGCCAGTCGCGACCGTTGTTGGCGCCGTAAGGCGAGCCTTCGCGCTCGTAGAGTTCGGGGCAGATCAACACGTAGATCACCAGGCCATCGGGCATGTCCATGCGTCCGATCTTGCAGGGTGGCAGTGCGGCATGTCCGCCCAGTTCGCCGATGATATGAATCGGGTTTTCACTGTGCATCACCTGCGGATAACCGGGGATCAATACACGCACATCGTGAAGATGGGTCATGGCCCGGGGCAGGGCGGCAGACACGTCACCCAGGCCGCCGGTTTTCACCAGGTCGGCAATTTCCGAGGTGACGAACAACACTTTCTTCCGGTTGGGATTTGCACTGACCGCTGGTGTCAGCGTCCGGGTGACGGGAACGCTGATCGACTGTGCAGTGGGAGCAATCACGACGCTCGATTCGCCGACGTGCGGGTGAGCACGTTCTCCCTGTATATCCAATGCCGCACTGATCATATGAATCTCCCGTGTCGTTGATCTAATTCTTAGCTCTGGCAAACACTAGTTCTTGTAAACAGGGCCCTGAATCCACGTCCTGTGGTCGGGCACAAAAGCGCCCCGCATCGGTGAGCAAACACTGCCCATGCGCTGAAGCAGAATGGGTGGATAAGCCATTGCAAGGATTGCACCAGTCGCAACGCACCGTCTTTTCACTCGACCAGCCGTTCACGGCAAAAGTTTCGAATATTTTTCCGCTTTGTGACCGACCGGTTCTGGCTTGCGAAACTCAGCCTAGACCAGAACTTAGAGCGGTAAAGCGCGAATGGCAAAATTGTTCGACAATCGGTTTAAAGAGGTACGGACGTGCCGGAAAGTGGTGCGGACGCGCCGACGAAGTGCAGGTTTTTTTGGGAAATTGGCAGGAAATGAAGCACAAATGTCACATCGGTGTGCGTGGGCGAACACTTGGCCTGCACCATTGCGGTGCATGACTTTGTGGGAGCGAGCCTGCTCGCGATGAACGTCAGGACTCCGCGGGCATTCAGGCAGCCAGCGTTATCGTTGACCACCATCGCGAGCATGCTCGCTCCTACAGTAGGGCGGTCTCAGTTCAGTGGTCGGATCGGCGCACCGGCTGCCCAGGCCTGTATGTCTTCGATCATCTGCGAGAAGAACAGCTGATAGTTCTGCTGACTGACATACCCGACATGCGGTAAGGCCAAGACGTTTTCCAGGGTGCGGAACGGGTGGTTGGTGGGTAGCGGTTCAACTTCGAACACATCCAGTGCAGCGCCGGCAAGGTGGCGTTTTTGCAGGGCTTTGATCAGGGCGGATTCGTCGACGATCGGGCCGCGTGCGGTGTTGACCAGCAGGGCGGTGGGTTTCATCCAGCTCAGGGCTTCGGCGTCTACCAGGCCGCGGGAGCGGTCGCTGAGGACCAGGTGCACGGACAGGATATCGGCCTGTTCGAACAATTCCTGCTTGCTGACATAGGTCACACCCGCTTGTGCGGCGCGTTCGGCAGTAAGGTTTTCGCTCCAGGCGATCACGCGCATGCCGAACACCTGGCCGAACTGCGCGACACGCTGGCCGATGCTGCCAAGGCCCAGCACCGCCAGGGTCTTGCCGTGCAGATCGCCGCCCAGGCCTTGCTGCCACTTGCCGGCACGCAACGAATTGGCTTCGTTCACCAGATTGCGGGTCGCCGCCATGATCAGCGCCCAGGTCAGTTCCGGGGCGGCGTGTTTGTAGCTGTCGCTGCCGCACACCTGAATGCCCAGCGCCTTTGCTGCTTCCAGGTCGAGGGCGAAGTTGCGCATGCCCCCGGTCACCAGCAGCTTGAGCTTGGGCAGGCTCTTGAGCAGTTCCGCGTCGAAGCGGGTGCGCTCGCGCATCACGCAAATCACTTCGAATTCACCCAGACGTTTTGCCAGCGTTGCGTTGTCGGCAGGGTAGTCGTGGATGAAACTCACCTCACCGATCGGTTCGAGCACCGACCAGTCGACCACATCGCGGGCCACGTCCTGCCAATCGTCAATCACTGCAATCTGCACCGCCATCAGCCTTACCTCTTCAACGCACGGGATTGGTTTTGTTCAGCCAGCCAAGCAACGCCTTGTGAAACTCTGCCGGTTCTTCCATCTGTGGCGCGTGGCCCATGCCGGGGAATTCCACGAGGGTCGATTGGGGAATCAGTTTTGCCACCTGTTTGCCGAGCTGGTCGTAATGACCGAGTTTGACCTTGACCTCGGGGGACGCGATATCACTGCCGATGGCGGTGGTATCGGACGTCCCGATCAGAAGCAGCGTGGGCATCTTCAGGTTCTGGAATTCGTAGTAAACCGGCTGGGTGAAGATCATGTCGTAGATCAGGGCCGAATTCCACGCGACTTGCGTATGCCCCGGGCCTTTGTTCAGGCCGGCGAGCATGTCGACCCAGCGATCGAACTCAGGCTTCCAGCGCCCGACGTAATAGGTGTTGCGTTCATAGGTGCGGATGCCGTCGGCGTTGAGCTTCAGCTCACGCTCGTACCACTGATCCACCGTGCGATAAGGCACGCCGAGGGCTTTCCAGTCTTCCAGGCCGATGGGATTGACCATCGCCAGCTGTTCGACCTGCTCGGGATATTGCAGCGCATAGCGGGTGGCGAGCATGCCGCCGGTGGAATGGCCTAGCAGCGTGGCCTTCTGGATGCCCAGGGCCTTGAGCAATTGCTGGGTGTTGCTGGCCAGTTGCTGGAAGCTGTACTGATAGTGTGCAGGCTTGCTGGAGGTGCAGAAACCGATCTGGTCCGGCGCGATGACCCGGTAACCGGCGTCGCTCAAGGCCTTGATCGAGGTCTCCCAGGTGGCGCCGCAGAAATTCTTGCCGTGCATCAGCACCACGCTGCGGCCATTGGCCTTGCCGTGGGCGGCGACATCCATATAGCCCATTTGCAGGGACTGGCCCTGGGACTCGAAGGCGAAATGCTTGACGGTGTAGGGGTATTCGAAACCTTGCAGCTCGGGACCGTAGGCAGGGCCTTCGGCGTGAGCGATGGCGGGCAGGGCGGCGGTCAGCAGCAGGCCGGGCAGCCAGCGGGTGAGGGGCATGGGCATGGATGAACTCCGGTTGAAATCCGCCGATGCTGTATCGGCACGATTAGGGCGACATTAAAGAGGCAATCGCCACAGCGGTTGGTTCAACCCATCCAGCCCAGGGTGGCCAGTGCCAATACGCCATACCGGGCGCCCTTGGCCAGGGTCACGATCAATAGGAATCGCCCCAGCGGTTCGCGCATTACGCCTGCGACCAGGGTCAGCGGATCGCCGATCACCGGCACCCAGCTGAGCAGCAGCGACCAGTGGCCGTAGCGTTGATAGTGAACCCGGGCCTTTTCCAGATGAGCCGGGCTGACCGGAAACCAGCACCGATCACGAAAGCGCTCGATGGCTCGCCCCAGCCACCAGTTCACCAGCGAACCGAGGACATTGCCCAGGGTCGCTACCGCCAGCAGCGACCACAGCCAGTATTTGTCGCTCAGCAGCAGACCGACCAATACCGCTTCGGATTGCAGTGGCAACAGTGTCGCGGCACCGAAAGCCGCGACGAAAAGACCGAAGTAGGCGCCGAAAATCAATGGGCGGGGTAGTCCGCCACGACTACATCCGTGCCGTCTTTCTTCAGACCGATCACCTGATAGGCATCGCTCATGCCGTCCATTTCCATGCCCGGCGAGCCCATGGGCATGCCGGGAGCGGCGACACCCAGCAAGTCATCGCGTTTGCTCAAGGCCACTACCTGATCGGCCGGTACATGGCCTTCGACGAATTTGCCGTTGATCAAACCGGTGTGACACGACGCCAGGCGCGGTGGCACGCCGTGCTGCTGCTTGAATTCGCTCATGTTGGTTTCGACATGGTCTTCGACCTTGAAACCGTTGGCTTCCAGGTGGCTGATCCATTTCTTGCAGCAGCCGCAGTTGGCATCGCGGTGGACTTCGATGGGAATCAGGTCGGCGGCCTGGGCTAGGGAGGAGATGAACAGGGCGCTCAAGGCAGCCAGACGCAGAGAGGTTCGCATGTCGGCAGGTGTCTCGGATGGCGGGCGAAAAATAACGCATTCTGACCGGTTTTCCCGGACAGGCATTCAAGGTTTGTTTCGAGATACTACAAAGCAGAACAGTCTCATGATGGTAGATCAAGGCTGTCAGGCAGATGAGGGGGACATTACAAATTTGTCAGCTTGGCCGCTGATGCCCTGGGATAAAGCCAAAAATCGTTATCGGCTGTAACATGCAGCGTTACTCGGCAGCGAGCCGGTTCTCGCCGCTTCGATTTATCTTCAGGAAATATCCATGACTCAGTCGCAACGTTTGAAGTATTCGATTCTGATCGCCGTGGCAGTGTTGGCGACCATGTTCGGTTTGACGTATTTGCAGAACACCGGTGTCATCAATGAAAAGCAGTTCCAGTACATCGCCATTGGTGTGGCGGTGGTCGTGGTGGTGATCAATGGCGTGATGCGGCGCAAGGTGAAGCCCTGAGCACGAGGGATCCCACTTGCCACCTGTGGGAATGCGATCATTTGTGGGAGCGAGCCTGCTCGCGATGGAGGTCAATGAGTACGCGGGCTGTCTGAATGCCAGCGGTGTCCGGGCTTCCATCGCGAGCAGGCTCTCTCCCACAGAGAGAACATGTCGTCTGTGGGAGTGTGGTTGATCAGTGATCCTGCAACACCGCCGCAGCCCGTGGATCAAGGCTGTAGCTCTTGTCGGCGTTGAGTACGATCACGCCCTCGCTGTTCAGGCGTTTCAACACTTCTCTCACGCTCAGGAACGACAGCGGAATATCCAGTTCCAGCAAATGCGTGTGCACGCCACGAACTCCCAGGCTACGGTCGCTTTCGGCGGCCGTCAGCAGGGCATCGATGACTTTGAGGCGAATCAGACTGGTTCGCAGGCCAAAACTCTTGAGCAGAAAACGGATCCGCTCGTTGCCTTGGCGCTCGGCACGCGGCTCAAAGACACCGACCCCGATGGAAGACTTCTTTGGTGCGTTTCCACCATCCGTTGGCAGTTGCGAGTTGTACATGGAAAAACTCCTTTTCAGAGCCTGATCAGGAAAATGGGCGCTCTTACAAGACAAGACGTATGAGCGACCCCAATCATGAAGACTTAAATGTAGAAATTTCGTCATCATGGTTTTACCCGTCCTGAAGGCGCCGCCAAATGGCGGTTCTGCCGCCTAAATTTTTTGCGTTTGCTTCGTCCTTGAATGGATGTGCCGTGCGTATCGACACGCAGAACGGTCATCATCGTTTTTCGATCAGGAGCGAGTGTGATTATTTCCAGCCAGTTAACCAGGTTGAGCCTGGCAGGCATGTTTCTGGGGCTGAGTCTTGCGGCGAATGCCCGCAGCCAGCCGGAGCAGGCGAGTGCCGATATCCGTCGGACCAGTTTTGGCGTGCCGCATATTCGGGCTGAAAACGAACGGGGGCTCGGGTTTGGAATCGGCTATGCCTACGCTCAGGATAACCTCTGTTTGCTGGCCAACGAGATCGCCACGGTGAACGGTCAACGCTCGCGCTATTTCGGCCCGGATCAGTTGACGGTCGAGGAACGCGAGAATCTGGTCAGTGACCTGTTTTTCACCTGGCTGAACACCCCGCAGGCGGTTGAAGGCTTCTGGCGGGCGCAAACCCCGCAGGTGCGCGAACTGATCGAAGGATACGTGGCCGGCTACAACCTTTCGCTGGCCGAGCGTCGCGGCCAGGGTCTGCCACAGCAATGCCAGGGCGAGTGGGCGCGGGACATCACTCCCCAGGATCTGGTGAAACTGACCCGTCGCCTGCTGGTGGAAGGTGGTGTCGGGCAATTCGCCGAAGCCCTGGCGGGCGCCACGCCGCCGGCCGCTGTCGCCGGCAATGACGGCAAACAGACGGCCTTCCAGCTGGCCGACACACGCATGCAGCGTTTCGCCCTCGACCGCGGCAGCAATGCGGTGGCGGTGGGCAGTGAGCGTTCGTTCAACGGTCGCGGCATGTTGCTGGCCAATCCGCATTTCCCGTGGGTTGGCGGCATGCGTTTCTACCAGATGCACCTGACCATTCCCGGCAAGCTGGACGTGATGGGCGCCGCCTTGCCAGGTCTGCCGATGATCAACATCGGTTTCAACCAGCACCTGGCCTGGACCCACACCGTGGACTCGTCCAAGCACTTCACCCTGTACCGCCTGCAGCTGGACCCCAAGGATTCGGCGCGCTACCTGCTCGACGGCAAATCCCTGCCTCTGCAGAAACAGACGCTGAGCGTTGACGTGAAGCAGGCAGATGGTTCGATCAAGTCCATTTCCCATGTGGTCTACAGCTCGCAGTTCGGACCGATCGTGCAGTGGCCGGGCAAGCTGGACTGGGACAAGCAGTTCGCCTACAGCCTGCGCGACGCCAATCTGGACAACGACCGCGTCCTTGCGCAGTGGTACGCCATGAACCAGGCCGACAGCCTCCAGGCATTCCAGGATTCGGTGCACAAAATCCAGGGCATTCCGTGGGTCAACACCCTGGCGGCGGACGACAAGGGGCAAACCCTGTACATGAACCTGTCGGTGGTGCCGAATGTCAGCGCCGAGAAGCTGGCGCAATGCAGCGATCCGCGCATCGGCCTGCAGATGATCGTGCTCGACGGCTCCAACAGCGCCTGTGCCTGGGACATCGACCCGCAGGCGGCGCAGAAGGGCATTTATGCCTCGGACAAGTTGCCGCAACTGCTGCGCAAGGATTTCGTGCAGCACTCCAACGATTCGGCGTGGATGGCCAACCCGGCGCAACCTTTGACCGGTTACTCGCCGCTGATCAGCCAGGACAGCCAGCCGCTGGGCCTGCGTTCGCGCTTTGCCCTGAACAGCCTGGCTTCGGTCGGCACGCTGGGTGTGGCGGATCTGCAGCGGATGGTGCTGGGCGATGAGGTGTACCAGGCCGGACAGGTGATGCCGGACCTGCTGCAATTCTGCGCGGGTGATCTGGGCGCCGATGCGCAAACCCTGGCGCCGCTGTGCGCCAGCCTCAAAACCTGGGATCGCAGGGCTAATCTGGAAAGCGGCCTGGGCTTCGTGCATTTCCAGAATGTGATGGAGGGGCTGGAGCAGGCGGAGGATGTCTGGCGAGTGGCCTTCGATCCGCAGGATCCGCAACACACCCCGCGCGGGTTGGCGGTGGATAAGCCGGCCGTGGCACAGGCGTTGCGCCAGGCGATGCTGGCTTCGGTCGAGCAGGTCAAAGCAGCGGGTCTCAAGCCGGACAGCCGTTGGGGCGATATACAGGTGGTCAGTCGCGGCGACCGGGAAACGCCGATCCACGGCGGGCCGGGAGCCTTGGGGGTGTACAACGCCATCCAGAGCGTGCCTCGCACCGACGGCAAGCGCGAAGTGGTCAGCGGCACCAGCTATCTGCAAATCGTCACCTTCGACGACAAGGGGCCTCAGGCCAAAGGGGTGTTGGCGTTTTCGCTGTCCAGTGATCCGGCGTCGAAATACGCCAATGACCAGACCCTGGCGTTTTCGAAGAAGCAGTTGAGCGTGCTGCCGTTTACCGAACAGCAGATCATGGCGGACCCGAATTACCAGGTGCAGACCATTCGTGAGCAGGATGGGAAGGTGGCGAAACAATAAATTCCAGCACTGACTGCGGTCCCTGTGGGAGCGGGCTTGTTCTCGCGAAGAGGTCGGTACATTCAACATCGGTGTTGACTGTGCCGACGCCTTCGCGGGCAAGCCACGCTCCCACAGGGTTTTGTGTGTTTCACAGATTTTTTGATCGACAGAGAAACCTGTGGGAGCCGGGCTTGCCCGCGAAGAGGCCGGCACATTCGACATGGATGCTGACTGGTCTGACGCCTTCGCGGGCAAGCCACGCTCCCACAAGGTTTTGTGGCAGCCGCGGGGCTCAGGGTTACCAATCACCGTCCAGGGGTGTAGGCCTCAGCTTTTGGGCGTGCGCTGCGGAATGGAGTTGATGACCGGGTTGCCTTCCTTGTTGCGCGTCAGGTACACCGGCAGCACTTTGGGCAACGTGGCCACCAGGCTGTTGAGTTCCTTGATGTTGTAGATGCCGCCGATGCGGATGGCGCCGGTGCTGTTGTCGGCCACCATCAATGGCGTTTCCAGATAGCGGTTGATCAGCGGCAGGGCTTCGTTCAGCGCCAGGTTATCCAGCACCAGCTTGCCACTGCGCCAGGCCAGCGAGCTGTCGTTGTCGTAGGTCTGGCTGATCCGTGGAATGTAGTCGCCATGGCGATAGCTGGCCTGCATCGACGGGCCGAGGCGCAAGCCGTCTCCCGGCAGATCGTCGTTGCTGCTGACCAGCACCGAGCCCTCGATCAGGTTGACCTTGACCTGGTCTTCATACATCCAGACGTTGAATTTGGTCCCGGTAACCCGGATCCGGCCTTCGGCTGCCTTGACGATGAACGGGTGGCGGGTGTCGTGACTGACGCTGAAGAACGCTTCGCCCTTGTTCAGGGTGACCTGACGATGATCCTTGTAATTGCTCCAGGTCAGCTCGCTGCCCAGGTTCAACTCGACCTGGCTGCCGTCCTTCAAGGTGACCTGACGCACATTGTCGGTGGCGGCGAAGTGCTCATACGAATCAGGCAGCCAACCCAGATTCCAGCCACTGAAAGCGGCCAGCGGCAGGGCGATGGCACACACTGCGGCGGCCATGCCGTAGGTTTGCCAGGCTGTACGAGGCCGGGCTTTGGAAATCGGCACTTGAACCATAGGCACGACCACCGGTTCCGGCCGCGGCAAATCCCCGGCGACTTCCCAGATTTCCAGCATGGCTTCGTATTCGAACGCGTGCAGCGGATCGGCATCGAGCCACTGCTCGAACGCCAGGCGCTCCTGCGGCGTGCAGTCATCGGCGTGCAGACGCATGCACCAGTGCGCAGCGGCATCGGTGATGGCGTCGTATTCGGCTTGGGAGAGAGAGTGGTCGGTCATTGACTCATCCTGATTTCGGCCATTCTAACCGTGAGGACCGCTGGCGAGAACATCGGTCATGGCATTTTCCCATCAAATGTACCGATATTTTGTTGAATCCTGCCGTAATCCCTGTGGGAGCGAGGCTTGCGTAAATACCAGCCGAACACATACCTGTGGTGAGGGGGCTTGCCCCCGTTGGACTGCGCAGCAGTCCCATCTTTTGGTGTTGCTTCGCAACACAACGGGGCGGTGCGACGTTTCGACAAGCCCCCTCGCCACAATGCTCTCATCGCCTGTTACATCTCTATAGCGTGGAAGCGGCGGGGTCCAGCTGGCGGCCCATCTGGCAGATCAGGTGTGCGACCGAGTCGGCGTTGCGCAGGATGACGGCGATGCGCGCGTCCGGATTGACCGGGTTGCGGAATGCGCTTCGTGCCTCCTCCATAGTCTTTCCGCCGGTTATTTTCAGGATTTCCTTGCCCACGTGCTCAATGCCCTCGATCGCATCCAGGCTGATCCAGGCTTTGAGTTGGCTGTTCCAGCGCGCGAACAGCTGTTCTCTAGGTGTCGCCTGGGACAAGGCATTGCGCTGGAAGCTCTCCTGGGTGCTCTTCATCTGCGCGCCGAGGCTGGTTTGCTCGGCGATCAAATCGCTGAATGGCCGTCTCGCTTCCAGATAGGACATGTCCAGGGTTTTCGCAAAGATATGCGAAAACTCGTGGATGAGAATGGCGGCCTGGGCATGCCCGTCGATGTCGAAGGGTTCAGTGAGAAACCCTTCATAAATTTCCAATTGGGGCTTGAAGAAGGCGTCGGAGAAATGCACTTGTTTGCGCTCATCATCATCGATCACAAACGCGCTGGTCCTGTCGCCCGCTTCGCGCATGGAGCCGACGACGAAACGCTCGCTGTTCAGCAACTCTTCGTTGGGGTCCACCAAGGCCTTGCAGAGCGGGATGACGGCCTTGCCGATTTTGTCCAGCAGGCTGATATCGACCTTGGGTACGTCAAAGAACACCCTGAGCAAGCCGTCCAGTCGCGTTCCTTGTTGCAGGCTCCGGGCCTGGGCCAGATTGTGCAGGCTATTGAGGGCATAAAAACGCGCCAGATCGATGGCCTGAATGATCGTGCGGGCCTTTTCCGGGTAATTGAAGCGGATGCTCATCATGCCCTGGGCTTCGATGTTGAAGGTGCGGCGCACGGTTCGGTCCGCCACGTATTCGTTGAGCATTTTCGACAAGGCCTTGCCGTCGTGCACCGTGTGGCGGTCCGGGGCCAGCACCCATTGTCCGCCGGGTGACTTCAGAAGCGCCGGGCCTTTTTTTGCCGCGTGACTGATTTGCAGGACGGCACCCGGCTTGGCGACCTCATAGACCTTTCCGGCGACGGCGGCATATCGCAGCTTCGTGGCAGGGTCGAGCCAAGTGCCTTCGGTGGTGTCCTTGTGCAAGTCCTTCAAGGCCAGAGTCGAGGCCTCGAAAGGTTGCAGCAGCGTACGTATCGGCGCCGTCGATTCGATCCGCGGCCATTGCGGGTCGCGCAGTGGAGTCTTGACCGGCGTAGCGGCTGGCGCAGGCGGGGTATCGGAAACCTCCTCCGGTGACAACTCACCCAGGCTCACCATCTGCGCCGCACCGTCGATGAAACGCTTGATGGCGCGGGTCCAGCGTTGACCCTGCAAGGCTTCGGCCGAGTCGCTGAAGTCATCGAAGGCTTGCCACAGGAACCGTATGTAGCCGAGTTTGCCGGGCAACAGGCCGGAGGCGCGCTTGATGCCGGAACTGAACAGTTGCCTGACCGCCTCCCAGTCCGATTGCCCTGTGGTCTGGGACTGGCTGGCGAGCATCCGAGTCAGCAGGTGGGTGTTGTCCTTGAACAGTTGCGTGAGCAGATGACCGTCAATCGGTGTTGACGCGAGGGTGATTTCGCTGGTCTCTCCGAGACTCGACTTGAGCAGGTTCTGAAAGGACACCTGCTCACTGTCAGGCAATCGGCGAATCAGCAGGTCCTGCAAGGAGCCCGGTGTATTGAGCGCTGCGACCAGATCATCTTCGCTGTCGAATTCGGTGAACAACGAGCCCGGGGAGTAGGGCGCATAGAGGATGCACGGCCCCTGTTTGGCCGTATCAGGGTTGATGACGTACAGCCCGCGACTCTGCACGGCCTTGGCGCCGGCGGTCTTGATCAGTTCCAGGGGCCTGACGATGGCGCGAGCGCCTGTCACCGCAGCCCGGGCGGTGGCGTCAGGCATGTCCAGCACTTGCAGGATCAGATCGAACGCGCTGGAAGACAGCTGACGTTGCAGCTTCAGGGCGTGGGCATGTTGCAGCAGTTGCCAGGGCAGCTGTTTGACGAAGCGCAATTGTCGCGGCGCCGAGTCATTACCGGACAAGGCGTCCGTGACCTTTTTTGCGTAATCGCCATGGATATTCAGCGACAGCAACAGTTGAGTGACGGCAGCCTGATTCAGGCCTTCCGGCAGTTTTTGCGGGGCCTTGGCCGTGACCCGAAAGCCAGTGCCCTGGGCGACGTTTACGTGATTCAGGGCGAAGTGAGTCAGGGTTTGCGCAGGCCCCGCCAGTGCCAGCCGGGGCGTGATCTCGATCAAATCGGGGTCAACGGAGGTTTTGGGGAAGCGTGTCGCCAGCAAGGTTTTCAAGGTCTGTCGAACGTAGTCTTCCAGTGGCTGCACGCCATGCAGGTAATCCTGGTCGTCGCTGACGTTGTTGCGGTATTGCTGCAGCAGTTCGACGTGCAGTTTCTGCTCATCGACCGGAGCCAGCCCCAGCCACGCGGGCATCGATTGTTGCTGGCTGATGGCCTGGGCGATCCAGGTGGCTCGACTGGCGTTGGTATCGATGCCGGTCTGCGCCAATGCGCGCAGGGCGTGGTACTCCTTGGCATTGGGCAATTTCATGGAGCGGATCTGCTCGCTACGCGCCAGAAACAGCTCGATGGCCGACTGGGCGATGTGCTGCAGGACGCTGCCCTGAATCAGCTGCAGCGAATCGAGCGAATAGCGGCGATGGAATTTGCGCTGGGCAGGGCGCAGATTTTCCAGCAGGGCCAGACGTTTCTGAGGATCGAGCAGGCGCTGATTCAGCTGTTGTCGCGCACTGGCGACGGTTTTGAAAACTTCCAGTCCGGTCCCCGGCGTCCACAGGATCGCCCGCCCGGAATGCTCCGCGTCGAGCCCGCCACGTTCGGTCAGCAGCACGCAGTTGGCCAGCTCCATCGGCTCTTTCTCACCGGAGCACGCAAGGACCAGCGAAAAAGCATCGGGATAGAAACCGCGAATGGCAGGGCGACTTTTGCGGTCCGGCCGGTCCGGGTCGAAAACCGTGTCAACGATGTGCCAATCGGCGTTGCGCAGGCTACCGCTGAGCTCGCGCAACGCCGCTTCCCCGCGCAAGGCAACGGCAAAGGCCTGGGCCAGCTGCGACCTTGCGGACTCCAGGTACTGGCGTTGCAGCGCCAGATTACCCAGCGGTTGCGCGGAAATCTCGCCACGCACCGGCAGATCGACGGCGAGAAAGGTTTTCACGTAACCGTCCGCCGTATCCCGCAAGACCAGCGATGGCTGCGCGCCGGACGCAAGGGGACGGGTACTCCAGCGCCCCTGGCTGTCGAGTGCCAGCAGCTGTTCGCCGATCATGGAGCGAATATCCAGCGCCTTGTCGAAATACGCCTGGATATTCACCTCGCCGTCGCTGTTGCGGAACACCTGGAACGCATATTCGAGGTTTTGCAGCTGTTTGCCGATGATCGTTTCGAACAGCGTGGTGAACACCGAGCCATTGAGCACCGCCCCCGAGACTTGCGCCTGATCGAAACCGATGAACAGGCTGCGCTCTTCCAGGCTCATCAGGTCATAGAGTTCATCGTCGTGGCCAGCTTCCGTGGTTTTTCTTCGCAGGGTGGCCTTGAGGTCCGCGTAGTCCTTGAGCACCTGCAAGCCTTTGGCAGGGGTGTACAGAAAGGCGTTGGAACTGTCCTGGCTGATCATCAGGGAACCGGCGAGTTCGACGGCATTGGGCTGGTATTCCCAGAGACGTACGGTTTCCAGGGTCAGTGAAGAGGCAGTGGCGGGCTCGATCAGGCGTTGCAACGCATGCCACTGTTGCGCCGTGATGACGCTGTTTTCGCGTTGGAGCAACAGATCGGCGCGGGCCTTTTCCACGATTGCCCGTGCAAAAAATGACCGTCTTGTTGCGCCGTCGACGCTCCCCTCGTTCCAGAAACGCTGGATCTGCGCGGAAAACTGGCCGTTCAGGCTGACGGTGGCGCGTTGGATCGCGGTATCCCAGCGTTGTTGATCGGCGGCCTGTGGGGATCGTTGCGGATGGGTGAATTCAATGTGCTCGCCGGCGGGCCAGCGTTGATGACGGTAGTACCACAGCAGCGTTTCGCTCAGGGACATGGAACGGGCCAAGTGACGCGATGCGGGGGTATCGGGCTCGGACTCGATGTAGAAACTGACCTGCGTCCGGCGCTGATCCATTTGCGGGAAGTCCGCCTTGAGCAAGCCTTCAAGCAGCGAGTCGAGCAGTGCGTTCAGTGATGGCAATTGACGCAGCTCATCGATCATCGCCTGATCGTTCTGACGTTGATTGCCTTGAATCACGGCCCGCTGGTCTTCGAAGATGTCGCCGTCGATGGTCTGGAACGTCAGCCTGATATCGCTGGCCGCCGCCAGGATTTTACGCGCGGATATCGACATGAAGGCCAACAGGTCATGGTCTTCGCCGGCGCTGTCCAATTGTTTTTGGAGGTGGTCGGACAGGGCGGTGCGGTTGGCGAACTTCTTGATGCCGGCATGGGGGGTGTAAAGAATCTCGCCCTTGTCGTCGGGCGTGGCGCTCAGCACGAAACAGCCGGCCAGCGGCACGGACAGGCTGCCGGCACTGACCTGAATGCGCTCGGCGTGCATCGGCGGGGTTTGTTCGCTGCGTTTTTTGTGGCTGGACTGCTTCAGGTGGCTGAGCCATTGCAATTGCTTGTGTGTCAGCCCGTGGGTTTTGCCCAGTTCGGTCCAGCGATCGGAGGAATTCAGGGCCTCGGGGAAAAACAGTGGAGCGGGGGATGTAGTCATTGGTCAGTCTCGCGCGGGCGCTGTGTACAGCGCCGGTGGATGGGGCGTCGAGACTAGGAGCGAGTGCGCGCATGCAGGCGTTAGATAGATAACGCACGGACGCTGGTTGCGAGGGGTTGACAGGTGGCTCGCCGCGCGTCGTTAATCGGCGCTCTACGTACGCTGTAGCGCTTTCCAAAAAATAATGAGCCCAAAAAATAATTAGTCTGGAGCTTCAGATGTCTGCGCCACTCCATCCTGAATCTGCTGTTGTCTCGCAAAGCCTGTCACTGGCCCAGTTGACGGCATTGCTTGAGAAGATATTCCTGCGTCACGGCACCTCTGCGGACGTCGCCAGGGTGCTGGCACACAACTGCGCCGGTGCCGAGCGTGACGGTGCGCACAGCCACGGGGTGTTCCGGATTCCCGGGTATGTGTCGACGCTGCAGAGCGGCTGGGTGAACGGCAAGGCTGTGCCGGTAGTCGAGGACGTTGCGTCGGGTTTTGTCCGGGTCGATGCCGGCAACGGCTTTGCCCAGCCTGCATTGGCGGCGGCCCGTGACCTGCTGGTGGAAAAGGCACGCAGCGCCGGCATCGCGGTGCTGGCCATCCGCAACTCCCACCATTTCGCCGCGCTGTGGCCGGATGTCGAACCGTTCGCCTATGAAGGGCTGGTGGCCCTGAGCGTGGTCAACAGCATGACCTGCGTGGTGCCCCATGGCGCCGACCGGCCGCTGTTCGGCACCAACCCCATCGCCTTCGCCGCGCCTCGCGCCGATGGTGACCCCATTGTGTTCGACCTGGCCACCAGCGCCATTGCCCACGGCGACGTGCAGATTGCCGCGCGCAAGGGTGAGCGTCTGCCGGCGGGAATGGGCGTGGACGCCCTCGGCCAGCCGACCCAGGACCCGAAAGCGATTCTCGAAGGCGGCGCGCTGTTGCCGTTCGGCGGGCACAAGGGCTCGGCGCTATCGATGATGGTGGAGTTGCTGGCGGCGGCATTGACCGGCGGGAATTTCTCGTTCGAGTTCGACTGGAAGAATCACCCGGGTGCGAAGACGCCCTGGACTGGTCAGTTGCTGATTGTCATCGACCCGAGCAAGGCGGCCGGGCAGAGCTTCGCCGAGCGCAGCCAGGAACTGGTGCGGCAGATGCATGGGGTGGGTTTGAAGCGGTTGCCGGGGGATCGCCGGCATCACCAGCGGGCGAAGTCGCAGGTCAGCGGGATTGTGCTGGATGGGCAGACGTTGGCGATTTTGCGGGAGTTGGCTGAGAACTAAGGCGTTACACCGTACCTGTAGGAGCTAGCTTGCTCGCGATGAACCTGAGATCGCCGCGGGGTGTCAGGCATCCCGCGTTATCGTTGACCACCATCGCGAGCAAGCTAGCTCCTACAGGAGGGTTGCGGTGTTTGAAAGGGGGGGGATTAACGTCTTCCCAGCAACAACCCCACCACCAACCCGAACCCGGCCGATATGGCCACGGTCTGCCACGGATGCCCGCCGATGTAGCTTTCGGTGGCTTGCACCGCCGGCAGTGTGCGGTCACGCGCGCTGGTCACCGAGTCTTTTGCCTGCTGCAACTTCTGGGCGATCTGCCCGCGTAGGGTCTCTGCTTCCTCTCCTACCAGTGAAGCGCTGCTCTTGAGCAGTTTTTCCGACTCTTCGATCAGAGCCTGAAGCTCGCTGAAGGCCTGGTCCTTGATTTGATCTTCGGCGGCTTGCATGGCGGTTTTGCGGGCCATTGAAGTACTCCTTGCAGGTTAGTGACAGTGAACAATGGAGTGCGCGGTGCTTGAAAAAGTTGCAGCGATTTTGCGCGCTGGCGTCCTGCGTGGAGAAAATCCCGGCAGGAGGAATCGTCCTACAGTGTAAGATGTCGGCTATTTACCCAGCAGGAAATTTCCATGAGCTTCAATCTGGCCGCAAAAACCCTCGCCGAGCGCGCGGAGATCGAGGACGAGAAGTCCCGTCTGTTCGAACTCTGGCAATCCAACCTGGGCAAAGCCAAGGGCGAGGCCGCGCGGTTGTTCGGTGAGCGTGCCAAGCGCAAGGGCAAGTGGGCCGAGTGGGTTCGCGCCGAACTGGACGGCATGTCGCCGCCCGAGTTCTCGAACATGGTGCGCAGTGAAGTCAATCGCCTGATGGCGGCCAGCAAGTAAGCCTCACGAAAAACTCGCAATAATCGCTTCGCGTACCTTGGCCAGCACCGGATCGAGTTGGGTGCTGGTGCGCCAGCCCAGTTCGATCGGGTAGCGCGGCAATGCCAGCGGACAGGGCAGCAGCGTCAGATCGCAAAGCGCAGCAATACTTTGCGCCGCGTGTGCGGGAATGGTCGCCACCGCCTGACTGCCCTTGAGCAGGTGCGGCAATGCCGCAAAATGCGTGGTCGAGGCGCAGACCCGACGACTCAGGCCCAGCGCCGCCAACCCCTCATCGGTAATCCCGATAAAGCCCCCCGACGACACCAGGATGTGTTCCCGGGCGACGAATTCCGCGAGTTCGATGCTGTTCTGCCCCGGCGCCAGGCTGCGCGGGTCCACCAGGCACGCATAACCCCCTTCACCCAGGACCTGACGGCTGAGCAAGCGTTCGGCAAATCCGCCGGCGGCAATCGCCAGGTCAATGCTGCGCTCCATCAGGGCATCGCCGACGATCTGGCTGTGAGTCTGGCGAAAGATCAGGCGCAGCTTCGGTGCTACCCGGGCGACTTCCTCGATCAGGCGCCGGCCGTAGGCAATCTCGAAATCATCCGACATGCCCAGGGTCACGGAGCGGCCCTCGTAATGGCTGGCATCCGGGTCGACCATGGCCAGGCTCTGGCGGCATTTGTTCAGCGCATCGCTGACCACGGGCTTGAGCTGATTGGCCTTGAGGGTCGGCGCTAACCCGCGACCGGTGCGCACGAACAGCTGGTCGCCATACACCTCCCGCAACCGGCGCAACGCCGCGCTGACCGCCGACTGCGTGACGCCCAGACGCAGAGCAGCACGGCTGGCACTGGACTCCTCGTGCAGGGCTTCGAAGACTTTGAGCAGGTTGAGGTCGATGTCGGCGATATTCATTTGGTTCATATCATTCAGCAGTGAACAGGGCTTTATTCATGATCGGCTGGCGCTGGAGAATGAGCAACACCTGATGCCAATGGAGTTACCGAGATGGCCAAGTCAATCGTTGCCGCACTGCAAATCGGCGCCTTGCCCGGCGGCAAGGCCGAAACCCTGGAACAGATCCTGTCCTACGAAAACGCAATCATCGAATCCCGCGCTGCCCTGGTAGTGATGCCCGAGGCGCTGCTGGGTGGCTATCCAAAAGGCGAGGGGTTTGGCACGCAACTGGGTTATCGCCTGCCGGAAGGGCGCGAGGCGTTTGCCCGCTATTTCGCCAATGCCATCGACGTGCCCGGCGCGGAAACAGATGCGCTGGCGGGGCTGTCGGCGCGCACCGGAGCGAATCTGGTGATTGGCGTCATCGAGCGGGCGGGCAGCACCTTGCACTGCACCGCGCTGTATTTCGATCCCGTGGCGGGACTGGTGGGCAAGCACCGCAAACTGATGCCCACCGGTACGGAGCGGCTGATCTGGGGCAAGGGCGATGGCTCGACGCTGCCGGTGATCGACAGCCAGGTCGGGCGCATCGGCGCGGTGATCTGCTGGGAAAACATGATGCCGTTGCTGCGCACCGCGATGTACGCCAAGGGCGTGGAAGTGTGGTGCGCGCCAACGGTGGACGAGCGTGAGATGTGGCAGGTCAGCATGCGCCACATCGCCCATGAGGGGCGCTGTTTTGTGGTCAGCGCCTGTCAGGTCCAGGATTCGCCGCGGGATCTGGGGCTGGAAGTGGCCAACTGGCCGGCGGATCGGCCGTTGATTGCCGGGGGCAGTGTGATCGTGGGGCCGATGGGCGATGTCCTGGCCGGGCCGTTGCGGGGAGAGCGCGGGTTGATCAGTGCCGAGATCGACACGGATGAGCTGGTGCGTGCGCGCTATGACTACGACGTGGTCGGGCACTATGCGCGGCCGGATGTGTTCGAACTGACGGTGGATGAGCGGGCCAAACCGGGTGTGAAATTCACCGCATAACCCAGCATTTTTATCGCGAGCAGGCTCGCTCCCACATGTACCTGTTCACTGAAGATCCATTGTGGGAGCGAGCCTGCTCGCGATGGACGTCCGGGCACCGCGGGGAATCAGGGTTCCCGCGTTATCGTTGATCTCCATCGCGAGCGTGCTCGCTCCTACAGGGTTCTCGTTTCAGCGGTTCCCGGTCATCGGGCCGGGGATGCTGACCTGGCCGCTGTCGACGAAGCGCCGCGTGCCGAACAGGCCGCCCGCCAGTTTTCCGCGCAGCACGTAAGGCATGTTGTGGAACGTCTGCATCTGGCTCAGGCCATAGGTCTGGCGCAGCACCGAGAACGCCGACACACTCACCGGCACAGTCAACACCGCTTCGGAATAACGACCCACGGAACCGGATTCGTTGCTGACACCGGAGGCGAACGGTTGGCCGTTGATGTCCAGGTCCAGCGCCACGCCGTTGTAATTGATGTTGGTGCCGTTGGGGTTCTGCACGCGGATCTTCACGGCAAACCGTACTTCCATGTCTTGGCTTTGCATCGGCTGGATGCCGACCACGTTGATGTTCAGCGGGTCGTTGTTGGGATAGGTGGCGCAGGCGCCCAGGGCAAGCAACAGCATGGAAAGGACAATCGAGTAAAGGCTGCGCATGAACAGGCTCTCGTCAGTAAAAAGGGCTGAACCGCCAGCGGCTCAGCCCTTGAGCACTGTCTAGCGGTTCACTGTTGCGACACCGGGCGGTGTGGCGGGTTCACCCTTGGCCGGTACATCCGGATTTTCCATGACCTGCAGAATCGAGGCTTCCGGATCGAAATCGTCTTCTTCCAGTTCGATGAACTCTTCGGGCAGGAAGATATTAAGAACGATAGCGCACAGCGCGCCGACGGTGATCGGCGATTCGAAAATGTTGTGCAGCGCCTTGGGCAGTTCGCGCAACACTTCCGGCACCGCCGCCACGCCCAGGCCCATGCCGATGGAAATCGCCACGATCAGCATGTTGCGCCGATGCAGGCCGGCTTCGGCGAGGATCTTGATGCCGGCCACGGCCACGGTGCCGAACATCACCAGCTCGGCGCCGCCCAGTACCGGCTTGGGCATCAGTTGCAGCACCGCGCCGATCATCGGGAACAGGCCCAGCAGCACCAGAAGCCCGGCGATGAAAAACGCCACGTAACGGCTGGCCACGCCGGTCAGCTGGATCACCCCGTTGTTCTGGGCGAAGGTCACCATCGGCATGCTGTTGAATACCGCCGCCATGGCCGAGTTGAGGCCGTCGGCCAGCAAGCCGGACTTGATCCTGCGGATGTACAGCGGGCCTTTGACCGGCTGGCGGGAAATCATCGAGTTGGCGGTGAGGTCACCGGCCGCTTCCAATGGCGACACCAGGAAAATCACCGCCACAGGCACGAACGCCACCCAATCGAAGGAGAAACCGTACTTGAACGGTACCGGCACGCTCACCAGCGGCAACTCGGGCATGCTGGCGAAATCGACTACGCCCAGCAGCCAGGCGACGAAGTAGCCCAGGGTCAGGCCGATGACGATCGCCCCCAGGCGCAGGAAGGGCACATCGACCCGGTTCAGCACGACAATGGTCCCGAGTACCAGCGCGGCCAGGCCCAGGTGGCTGGCCGCGCCAAGGTCGGTGGCGCCGAAGCCGCCGGCGATGTCGGTCATGGCCACCTTGATCAGCGACAGGCCCATGAGAGTGATGATGGTACCGGTCACCACCGGGGTGATCAGCATCCGCAGCTTGCCGATGAATTGGCTCAGCACCACTTCGATGAAGGCGGCGAAGAAGCACACACCGAAGATGGTCGAGAGGATTTCATCGGTACCGCCGCCCCGGGCCTTGACCATGAAGCCGGCGCTGAGGATGACGCTGATGAACGAAAAGCTGGTGCCTTGCAGGCACAACAGCCCCGAGCCCACCGGCCCGAAACGCCGCGCCTGGACAAAGGTGCCCAGGCCGGACACGAACAGCGCCATGCTGATCAGGTACGGAATTTCACTTTGCAGGCCCAGGGCGCTGCCCATGATCAGGGTGGGGGTGATGATCCCGACAAAGCTGGCGAGCACGTGCTGCAGGGCAGCGAACACGGTGGCGGTCAGGTGCGGGCGATCTTCGAGACCGTAGATCAGTTCGTTGTGACGCAGGTTTTTTTCAGGGGAGGTCATGTGATTGCGTGCCGGGTGGCGGGGCCGGGGTCAGAAAATGGAGGCGCAGGATGCCAGAAAGCCTCCGTGGCCGAAACCTTACTTAAGCCTCAGTTGCACGCTGAACCTGTGGTGAGGGGGCTTGCCCTAATGCCAGTCAGGTAAGCCGCCGCAGGACATGTAGCAGCTGGCGAAGCCTGCGTTCGGCTGCGAAGCAGTCGCAAAACCTGAATGTAAGGTTTGCCTGACACACTGCAGAGCCTGGATTTACGACTGCTTCGCAGCCGGACGCAGGCTTCGCCAGCTGCTACATGGACCGTGTTTTGCCTTACCTGACTGGCAGTAGGGCAAGCCCCCTCGCCACAGGAAGGCGTTCACCGCTATTCAGGCAAACGCCGCCAGCAAATCCTCCTCGAACGCCTTCTGCGCATCCCCCGGCACCTGCGCCCGATGTCGGGCCAGATGAAACGCCACGTCAAAACTCATCCCCTCACGCCGCACACCCCGCAGTAAACCCTTGTCCACCCAGCCCCGGGCAAAGTGTTCGGGCAGGTAACCGATGTGCTTGCCGGACAGAATGAAGGCGAGGGTGCCTTCGACCTGTTCCGCCCGTGCCGAGCACAATTTGCCCTGGAACGGCTCGTCGCTGCGCAGGAAGCGATAGGGGTGATCGACCCGGTCACAGGCTTGCAGGGCCTGGTCATCCGGCGCCGGATTATCGAACAACGGATGGCCGACCGCGCAATACAGGTGCTGGGTTTCAGTGAACAGTTCGCGGTAGTCGAACGCGCTTTGCACCTGGGAGAAGTAACCGATGGCCAAGTCCAGCCGCTGTTGCAGCAGCAGGCGCTCCATTTCGCCGGGCATGGCGCTCATCAGTTCGATGCGCACCGATTCGTCGCGCTGGCGAAAGCGTCCGATCGCCTCGGCCACCCGTTGCAGTACCGATTGGTCCAGCGCTTCGGACAGCCCCAGTCGCACCTCGCCGATCAATCGTCCGGCCACACCGTTGGACTGATGCCGGAACGCCTCGATGGACTCGAACAGCCCTCGGGTGGCACTGAGCAACTGCTCGCCCTTGGGGGTGATCTTGAAGCCGCCCTTGCCACGGCTGCACAGCCGATAGCCGAGACGGGTTTCCAGTTTGGCCATCTGCTGGCTGATGCTCGACTGGCTCAAGCCGAGTTCACCCTGCGCCGCACTGAAACCGCCGCACTCCACCACGCTGACGAACAAGCGCAGCAGTTGCAGGTCCAGATCGTGAAATTGGCCGAGCATTCACATTACTCCTGAGTAATGTCAGGTTAATAAACTTGATATTTCAGCAATGTATCGGACATCGCATGCTGCAACCACTTTCTCTGGTCAGGTGGTTGTCATGGCTCCCGTGTTCAAGCTCTGTGCTCCTGCGTTACTACTCACTCTGTCCGCCATGGCTGTTGCCGAAGAACAGGTGGTCAACCTCTACAGTTGGGCCGATTACGTCGCCCCCGAAACCCTGCAACGCTTCGAGCAGGAAACCGGCATTCACGTGCGCTACGACACCTTCGACGCGCCGGAAGTGCTGGAAACCAAGCTGCTCACCGGCGGCAGCGGTTACGACGTGGTGGTGCCGTCCTCCAGCGTGCTGGCCCGCGGGCTGGCGGCTGGGGCCTTGAAAGCCATCCCCCATGAAGGCCTCAAGGGGTACGCCAACCTCGACCCGGACCTGCTGGAGAAGCTCGCGGCGGTCGATCCGGGCAATCAATATGGCGTACCTTACACTTGGGGCACCCTGGGCCTTGGGATGAACGTCGAAGCGGTGCGCAAACGCCTGCCGGATGCGCCGCTCAACAGCCTGGACCTGCTGTTCAAGCCCGAATACGCCAGCAAGCTCAAGGATTGCGGAATCGCGATCATCGACTCGCCCCAGGAAGTGATCGGCCTGGCCCTGCATTACCTGGGCAAGGATCCCTACAGCACCGACAAGAGCGACCTCGAGGCGGCCCAGGCCTTGTTGCATCAACTGCAACCCTCGGTGCTGTACGTGGCCAGCGGCCGGCAGATCAATGATCTGGCCAACGGCAGCGTCTGCCTGGCGCTGGCCTACAACGGCGACGCCAGCATGGCCGCCGACCAGGCGCGCAAGGCCAACAAGCCGTTCGAGATCGCCTATCGGATTCCCAAGGAGGGCACCCTGGTCTGGCAGGACAACCTGGCGATCCCCAAGGACGCGCCGCATCCGGAAGCCGCGCGCAAGTTCATTGAATTCATGCTGCGTCCCGAATCCGTGGCTGCGCTCACCAACACGCTGTTTTTCGCCACCGCCAACCAGGCCGCCACGCCGTTGGTGGACGAGGCGGTGCGCGACGATCCGGACATTTATCCGCCCGCCGATGTGCGTGACCGGCTGTACGCGGACCGCACCATGAATCTCAAGGACATGCGCCAGCGCACCCGCGTCTGGACCACGTTCCGCAGTCGCCAACCGTAACTGCCCACTAATAAGAAGGAGAACCGTGATGGAAGTCCCGATGCAAAACGATCAGGCCATGACCCGCGACAGCCTGTACGGAACGGCCGCAGAAAGCACCTATGCCGGCATCACCAGCTTCATGCGTCGTCGTTACAGCCGCGATCTGCGCGGTGTCGACGTGGCGGTCAGCGGCGTGCCGTTCGACACTGCCACCAGCAACCGCCCCGGCGCGCGTTTCGGGCCACGGGGCATTCGTGCCGCGTCCACCGGGATTGCCTGGGAGCGCCACTGGCCCTGGACCTTCGATCCGTTCGATCATCTGGCGGTGGTGGACTTCGGCGATTGCGACTTCGATTACGGCTCGCCGCAGTCGACTCCGGAATGCATCGAGGCCCACGCCGAACACATCCTCAATGCGGGCAGCGCGATGCTGACCTTCGGCGGCGACCACTTCATCACCTATCCGCTACTCAAGGCCCACGCCCGCAAGCATGGCCCGCTGTCGCTGATCCATTTCGACGCCCACAGCGACACCTGGCCGGACGAAGAGGGCAAGCGCATCGACCACGGCACCATGTTCTGGCATGCGGCGAAGGAAGGGCTGGTCGATCCGTCGCGCTCGGTGCAGATCGGCTTGCGCACCACCAACGACGATCATCAGGGTTTCGAGGTGCTCGATGCGCGCCAGGTGCATCGGCGCGGGGTGGACGCGATCGTCGAGGCGATCCGCGCGCGGGTCGGCGACAACCCGGTGTACCTGACCTTCGACATCGACTGCCTCGACCCGGCGTTCGCCCCGGGCACCGGAACGCCGGTGTGTGGCGGCTTGAGCACGGTGCAGGCGCTGGAGATCCTCGGCGGTTTGCGCGGCATCAATCTGGTGGGGATGGACGTGGTGGAGGTTGCGCCGGCCTATGACAACGCGGACATCACCTCATTGGCAGCGGCGACGCTGGCGATGGAGATGCTGTGTTTGTATGCCGCGAAACATAAGGTCGACCGTTAGGACCTCTTCGCGGGCAAGCCTCGC
>NZ_JAIQWX010000047.1 GCF_020164475.1 Pseudomonas sp. REP124
TAGGGAACGCGAACTGCGACGCCTCATGGCTCGCACGCTGCGGCCAGCGCTGGGTGATGGCCTTGCGGCGCGTGTAAAAACGCACACCGTCCGGGCCATAAGCATGCAGGTCACCGAACAGCGAACGCTTCCAGCCGCCGAAGCTGTGGTAAGCCACCGGCACCGGCAACGGCACGTTCACGCCAACCATGCCCACTTCGATCTCATCGCAGAACAAGCGCGCCGCTTCACCGTCACGGGTGAAGATGCAGGTGCCGTTGCCGTACTCGTGATCGTTGATCAGCTGCATGGCTTCTTCCAGGCTGTTGACCCGAACGACGCACAGTACCGGCCCGAAGATCTCTTCTTTATAGATACGCATCTCAGGAGTCACGTTGTCGAACAGGCAGCCACCCAGGAAGAAGCCGTTTTCATGACCGGCTACGCTCAGGCCACGACCGTCCACCACCAGGGTCGCACCTGCCGCTACGCCGTCTTCGACATAACCGCTGACTTTGTCGCGAGCCTGACCGGTCACCAATGGCCCCATGTCCAGACCGCACGAAGTGCCGGCACCGATTTTCAGCGCCTTGATCTGCGGCGTCAGTTTGGCCACCAGTGCATCGGCAACCTGATCGCCCACGCAGACCGCCACCGAGATCGCCATGCAGCGCTCGCCGCACGAACCGTAAGCAGCACCCATCAGCGCGCTGACGGCGTTATCCAGATCCGCATCCGGCATCAGCACCGCATGGTTCTTCGCCCCGCCCAGCGCCTGGACGCGCTTGCCGCGCTTGGTGCCTTCGGAATAGATGTATTCAGCAATCGGCGTCGAGCCAACAAAGCTCAGCGCCTTCACTTCCGGCGCTTCGATCAGCGCATCCACCGCAGCCTTGTCACCGTGAACCACGCTCAGCACGCCCTTCGGCAGGCCGGCTTCCAGCAACAGTTGGGCGATCAGCAGCGTCGAGCTCGGATCACGCTCGGATGGCTTGAGGATGAAACAGTTGCCGCAAACGATCGCCAACGGGTACATCCACAGCGGCACCATGGCCGGGAAGTTGAACGGGGTGATACCCGCCACAACGCCCAGCGGCTGGAAGTCGGACCAGGCATCGATGTTCGGGCCGACGTTGCGGCTGTATTCGCCCTTGAGGATTTCCGGTGCGGCACACGCGAACTCGACGTTCTCGATGCCACGCTTCAATTCACCGGCAGCGTCTTCCAGGGTCTTGCCGTGCTCTTCGCTGATCAGTTGGGCGATACGCGCCTCGTTCTGCTCCAGCAGTTGCTTGAAGCGGAACATCACCTGGGCGCGCTTGGCCGCCGGGGTGTTGCGCCAGGCCGGGAAAGCAGCCTTGGCCGCGTCGATGGCCTGTTGAATGGTTTCGCGGCTGGCCAGTGGCAGCTTGTGGATCGCCTGACCGGTGGACGGATTGAACACGTCGGTGCTGCGGCCGGTTTCGGTGATCAGTTCACCATTGATCAAATGCGGAATAACGCTCATGGAAGCTCCTGAAAATGTGTCAACGGGCGCCCCTATAAAGGGTGCCTTCTATATAGATGCGTAGCCAAGCCAAATCAGTCGAGTTTGCTCAGCACTTCACCGACCGCGTCGAACAGGCGATCCAGGTCCTGCGGCTTGCTGTTGAAAGTTGGGCCGAACTGCAGGGTGTCGCCGCCGAAGCGCACGTAGAAGCCTGCTTTCCACAGCGCCATGCCCGCCTCGAACGGACGCACGATGGCGTCGCCGTCACGCGGTGCGATCTGGATCGCGCCGGCCAGACCGAAGTTACGGATGTCGATGATGTTCTTCGTGCCTTTCAGGCCGTGCAGTGCATTTTCGAAATGCGGTGCGACTTCGGCCACGCTCTGCACCAGGCTTTCCTTTTGCAGCAGGTCGAGTGCAGCCAGGCCCGCAGCGCACGCCACCGGGTGAGCGGAATAGGTGTAGCCGTGCGGGAACTCGACCGCGTACTCAGGCGTCGGCTGGTTCATGAAGGTCTGGTAGATCTCGGAGCTGGCAATCACCGCGCCCATCGGGATCGCGCCGTTGGTGACTTGCTTGGCGATGCACATCAGGTCCGGGGTCACGCCGAAAGTGGTGGCGCCGAACATGGTGCCAGTACGGCCGAAACCGGTGATCACTTCGTCGAACACCAGCAGGATGTTGTGCTGGTCGCAAATTTCGCGCAGACGCTTGAGGTAACCCTGTGGCGGAACCAGCACGCCAGCGGAACCCGCCAGTGGCTCGACGAACACGGCAGCGATGTTCGAAGCATCGTGCAGTTCGATCAGTTTCAGCAGCTCATCGGCCAGCGCGATACCGCCCTGCTCCGGCATGCCACGGGAGTAAGCATTGCTCGCCAGCAGCGTGTGCGGCAGGTGATCGACGTCCATCATCGCCTGACCGAAGAGTTTGCGGTTGCCGTTGACGCCGCCCAGGCTGGTGCCGGCGATGTTCACGCCGTGATAACCACGTGCACGACCGATCATCTTGGTCTTGGTCGACTGGCCCTTCAGACGCCAGTAAGCGCGCACCATCTTCACCGCAGTGTCGGCACATTCAGAGCCCGAGTCGGTGAAGAACACGTGGTTCAGGTTGCCCGGCGTCAGATCGGTAATTTTTTCCGCCAGCTGGAACGACAGCGGGTGGCCGTACTGGAAGCCAGGCGAGTAGTCGAGGGTGCCCAGTTGTTTGGCGACCGCTTCCTGAATTTCCTTGCGAGTGTGACCGGCGCCACAGGTCCACAGGCCCGACAGCGAGTCATAGACCTTGCGACCCTTGTCGTCGATCAGCCAGCTGCCTTCGGCGCCAACGATCAGACGCGGATCGCGCTGGAAGTTACGGTTGGCGGTGTAAGGCATCCAGTGAGCATCGAGCTTCAGTTGGCTGGCCAGAGAAGTCGGTGCGTTTTCAGGCAAATTCATGGGTGGAACCTCGCAAGGCAATGAGCGGCGCAGGGAATGAAAAGCGTTGTTGCAGCTAAATTGCCACGGGGATAAAGTCGGTGAAATCCAACTTTTCTAACCTTCAGTCAGACGCTGACTAAACTATCGAGCAAGCCCATGAGCAGCCGTCGTCCCGACCCGCTGGCGCAAGTCAGCGACTTTGATATCCGCCTGTTGCGGATCTTTCGCAGTGTGGTCGAGTCCGGGGGATTCTCTGCCGCTGAAAGCGTACTCGGCATCGGTCGCTCGGCCATCAGCCAGCAAATGAGCGACCTGGAGCAGCGCCTCGGTCTGCGCCTGTGCCAGCGTGGCCGCGCCGGTTTTTCCCTTACCGAAGAAGGCCGCGAGGTGTATCAATCGGCGCTGCAACTGTTGAGCGCGCTGGAAAGTTTTCGCACCGAGGTCAACGGCCTGCACCAGCATTTGCGCGGCGAGCTGACCATTGGCCTGACCGATAACCTGGTCACCCTGCCCCACATGCGCATCACCCATGCTCTGGCGCAATTGAAGGAGCGCGGTCCGGACGTGCAGATCCAGATCCGCATGATCCCGCCCAATGAAGTGGAGCAAGGCGTACTCGACGGCCGCTTGCACGTCGGCGTGGTGCCGCAGGCCAGCGCGTTGTCGGGGCTGGAATATCAGCCGCTCTACAGTGAACGTTCGCTGCTCTATTGCGCGGTGGGCCACCCGCTGTTTTATGTCGACGACAAGCAACTGGACGACGGACGCCTCAATCAACAGGACGCCATCGCACCGACCTTCCGTTTGCCGGCGGAGATCCAGGCCCATTACCAGGCGCTCAACTGCACCGCCAGCGCCTCGGACCGCGAAGGCATGGCCTTCCTGATTCTGACCGGGCGCTACATCGGTTATCTGCCGGATCATTACGCCAGTCTCTGGGTCCAGCAAGGTCGCCTGCGCGCGCTCAAACCCAAGGCGCGCTTCTATGACCTGAGCCTCGCCTCGGTCACCCGCAAGGGCCGCCGTCCGCATCTGGTGCTGGAGAGTTTCCTTGAGAGCCTTGCGGCGACCCGTTAACGTGTCCGACGCCCCGCCAACCCTTCAAGACCTTAAATAAACGCCCATGCCATTCACCCTCAGCGACTTTTGCGAATACCGCGAAGAAATCCGCAAAAGCCGTTTCATCACCTTCGCCGCGCCCATCGGCAGCCCTGCCGAGGCGCAAGCCTTCATCGAGCGGCACAGCGACCTCGACGCCACGCACAACTGCTGGGCGTGGAAGCTTGGCGATCAATACCGCAGCACCGACGACGGCGAACCCGGCGGCACCGCTGGCCGGCCGATATTGGCGGCGATCGAGGCGCAGGATTGTGATCAGGTCGTGGTGCTGGTGATTCGCTGGTATGGCGGCATTCAGCTAGGCACCGGCGGACTCGCCCGAGCCTACGGCGGCGGTGCCAACAAATGCCTGCAGGCAGCACCGAAGATCGAGCTGATCAGTCGCGTGCCGCTGCGTTGTGCCTGCGCGTTCGGCGAGTTGGCGCTGGTGAAGCTGCGGGTGGCGGAACTCGGCGGGCTGGTGGTGCAGGAAGATTTCACAGCTAATGGCGTCGAGTTGCAGTTGGCGGTGGGAGAAGCGCATATCGAAACGTTGCAACGGCAACTGGCGGATTTAAGTCGCGGGCGGATCTTGTTGCAGCGTTGAAACCCTCATGGAGCTGCCGAACGGTGCGTTTTTTATAACGTTTGCTTTTATCCCCAGCCACGCACATTTGCCCACATCTGCTGTGCACCCGGCTGTGGATAACCTGAGCACATACCGCTGTAACCCTTCTGTCATGCGGCTTTGCGGGATTTGTTCACTTTTCGTCCAATTTGCCATCACAAAATACAAATTCAATTAAAAACAGTCACTTAGACCGGTTTATCACCTTTGGAAGATAGCCGCCCCCCGCTTATGCCCGACATTCGAGCTTGCGCACAAATACTGTGGAGCAATCTGTGGATAACCCGTTCATTCCCGTCGCCGCCCCATGCCGGACATGGCTTGCACATGACTGATCATTTTTTGAGCAGTTCTCTGTCATGCATGCCGCACCGGACACAATGAACTCGACGCCTCGCATCAGGCGTTGCAGCATAGGTATCCGTGACTCTTACTCATCAAGGAAGCCACTCATGTCCAAGGCAAAAACCGCGCTGATCATCGGCGCCTCCCGAGGGCTGGGCCTCGGCCTGGTGAACACCCTGCTGGCCGATGGCTGGCAAGTCACCGCCACCGTGCGCAACCCGCAAAACGCCGAGGCCCTGAAGGCGCTGGGCAATGTGCGGATCGAGAAGCTCGACATGGACGACCGGCAGGCGGTGATCGCCTTGAGCCAGCAGCTCAAGGGCGAAGTGTTCGACCTGCTGTTCGTCAATGCCGGCGTCAAGGGACCGGACGTGCAGACGCCAGGCGGTGCGACGCAGGCCGAAGTCGGCCAGCTGTTCTTCACCAATGCCGTGGCGCCGATCAACCTGGCGCAGATCTTTGTCGGACAGATCCGTCCGGACACCGGCGTGCTGGCGTTCATGAGTTCGGTCCTGGGCAGCGTGACCATGCCCGACGCACCGGAACTGGCGCTGTACAAGGCCAGCAAAGCCGCGCTGAACTCGATGACTAACAGCTTCGTCACGCAACTGGGCGAGCAGAAACTGACCGTGCTGTCGTTGCATCCGGGTTGGGTGAAAACCGACATGGGTGGTGACGGCGCGGATATCGATGTGCAGACCAGCACCCGTGGTCTGGTTGATCAGGTGAATGCGTACGTCGGCAAGGGCGGGCATCATTTTGTGAATTACCGGGGTGAGACCATTCCATGGTGATCCCTGACCTGTAGGAGCCGAGCTTGCTCGCGATGGACGACCGGGCACCGCGGGGTGTCAGGCTGCCAACGTCATCGTTGACGACCATCGCGAGCAAGCTCGGCTCCTACAGGGTAGATGTACGTCGGGTCGGGCTTGCCCGCAGCAAGCTTTTGATCGACACTGCCCACCTCGCCTCCCCGGCGACCCTGGATCAGCAGACAGGGCAACACTGAGCTGGCAACCCTGAACCCAACTTTCAGAGGAGCCGGCCAACATGCCTGCGACCCGTACCTGGTTAAAAAATCCCCTCGCCATTTTCACGGCCAACGGTCTCGATGCCCGTGGCGGTCTGGTGCTGCAAGACGGTGTGATCGTCGAAGTGCTCGGCGCTGGCCAGCAGCCTTCCACACCCTGTGGACAAGTCTTCGATGCCCGCGAGCACGTGATCCTGCCGGGCCTGATCAACACCCATCACCACTTCTATCAAACCCTGACCCGTGCCTGGGCGCCGGTGGTCAACCAGCCGTTGTTTCCGTGGCTGAAAACCCTGTACCCGGTCTGGGCTCGCCTGACCCCGGAAAAACTCGCCCTGGCCACCAAGGTCGCCCTGGCCGAATTGCTGCTGTCGGGTTGCACCACCGCCGCCGACCATCACTACCTGTTCCCCGACGGGCTGGAAAATGCCATCGACGTGCAAGTCGGGAGCGTTCGCGAACTGGGCATGCGCGCCATGCTGACCCGTGGATCGATGAGCCTCGGTGAAAAAGATGGCGGCCTGCCACCGCAGCAGACCGTGCAGGAAGGCCAGGTGATTCTTGACGACAGCCAGCGACTGATCGCCGAGTACCACGAGCGCGGTGATGGCGCGCAGATCCAGATCGCCCTGGCGCCTTGCTCGCCCTTCTCGGTGACCCAGGAAATCATGTCCGCCAGCGCCGAACTGGCGAACAAGCTCGACGTACGCCTGCACACGCACCTGGCGGAAACCCTCGACGAAGAGGATTTCTGCCTGCAGCGCTTCGGTCTGCGTACCGTCGATTATCTGGACAGCGTCGGCTGGCTCGGCCCACGTACCTGGCTGGCCCACGGCATCCACTTCAACCCGGATGAAATCGCCCGCCTGGGTGCCGCCGGCACCGGCATCTGCCATTGCCCGAGCTCGAACATGCGCCTGGCGTCCGGTATCTGCCCGAGCATCGAGCTGACCGAAGCCGGAGCGCCGCTGGGTCTGGGCGTGGACGGCTCGGCCTCCAACGATGCGTCGAACATGATTCTCGAAGCGCGACAGGCGCTGTACATCCAGCGCCTGCGCTATGGCGCCGAGAAGATCACGCCGGAACGCGTGCTGGGTTGGGCGACCAAGGGTTCGGCGCAATTGCTTGGGCGTAGCGACATTGGTGAACTGGCGGTGGGCAAACAGGCTGACCTGGCGCTGTTCAAGCTCGATGAACTGCGGTTCTCCGGTAGCCATGATCCGGTGTCGGCGTTGCTGCTGTGCGGCGCGGATCGTGCGGATCGGGTAATGGTGGGTGGCAAGTGGCGAGTGATTGATGGGCAGGTCGAGGGGCTGGATCTGAAGGGCTTGATTGCCGATCACAGCCAGGCGGCGCGGCAACTGATCGCTGGTTCCTGATAAAACACCACCCCTGTAGGAGCCGAGCTTGCTCGCGATAGCGGTATGTCAGACACATTGATTTTGGCTGACACCCCGCTATCGCGAGCAAGCTCGGCTCCTACAGGGGTTGGTTTGTGCCGGGTTCAGAGGCCCAGCAGCGACAACATGATGAAGGTCGCGAACAGCACAAAATGCGTCATCCCCTCGATGGCATTGGTTTCACCGTCATTCAAATTGATCGCGCTGACAATCAGCGTGATGAAGATCATCACCGTCTGCACCGGGGTCATGGCCATCTGGAATGGCTGGCCGGTGTAGAGCGCCATCGCCTCCATCACCGGTACCGTCAGGATCACCGTCGACAACGACGCCCCCAACGCGATATTGACCACCGACTGCATGCGGTTGGCCAGTGCCGCGCGCAACGCGGTCAGGATCTCCGGCGCTGCCGAAATCGCCGCCACCAGAATCGCCGTGACCACCGGCGGTGCCCCCGTCCCTTCCAGCCCAAGATCGAGGGTCTTGGACATCACCTCCGCCAACGCGCCGATCACCACCACGCCGAACACCAGAATGCCGATGGACAGCGCCAGGCTGACGGGCTTCGGTTCCTGCTCGACGGGCTCCTTGCGACGGCGTTTATCCGGATAGCTGTAGCTGAAAAAGTAACTGTGCGGCCCGACCTGCATGCGCAGGAACAGCGCATAAAGCACCACCATCGCGCCGATGGTGAACGCCGAATACAACTTCCAACGCTCCTCGGGAATGAACTCCGGGACCACCATCGACACGCCCATGGCGGTGAGGATCATCACGCTGTAACTGCGCGCCGAGTCATCGTTGTAGGACTGTTCGCCATGTTTGAGGCCGCCCATCAACGCCGCAAGCCCGAGGATCCCGTTGATGTCTAGCATCACCGCCGAGTAAATAGTGTCTCGCACCAGAGTCGGCGACGCTTCGTTGCTCATCATGATCGCCAGGATCACCACTTCCACCAGCACTGCTGCCAGGGTGAGGATCATGGTGCCGTAGGGGTCACCGACTTTTTCCGCGAGCAGTTCGGCCTGATGGGCCACGCGCATGGAGGCCGCGATGATGAAGGCGATCAGCACCAGCCCGGCGCTCAGCGCCACCCCCTGCCCGCTGTGCAGCAACCAATGCTCGAGCGGGAACGCAACCACGGCGGCGAGCACCGCCAACAGCAGAAAGCTTTCCTGTTTAAGGATCGTGAGCATGGCGGGCCTTTTGCAGTGATAGAGCTGTTAAGCGACTGACTGCGACGCGGTGCTAATGTTTCGTTAGACCTTAGCGTATCGATTGCTCAAGCCAGGGCTATGAACCTTTCGGTCAGGTTTTACCGAATGTTTGTGCAAGCACCTGTAGAATGCCCGCCCATCTGCACCTGATGAGAAAAGAATATGTACGACTGGCTGAACGCCCTGCCCAAGGCAGAACTGCACCTGCACCTTGAAGGTTCGCTGGAGCCCGAGCTGCTGTTCGCCCTGGCCGAGCGCAACAAGATCGTCCTGCCGTGGAGCGATGTCGAAACCCTGCGCAAGGCTTACGCCTTCAACAACCTGCAAGAGTTCCTCGACCTGTACTACCAGGGCGCCGGCGTGCTGCAAACGTCCCAGGATTTCTACGACCTGACCTGGGCCTACCTGCTGCGCTGCAAGGAACAGAACGTGATTCACACCGAACCGTTCTTCGATCCGCAGACCCACACCGATCGTGGCATCCCCTTCGAAGTGGTGCTCAACGGCATCGCCGCCGCCCTGAAAGATGGCGAGCAGCAACTGGGCGTCACCAGCGGCCTGATCCTGAGCTTCCTGCGTCACCTGAGCGAAGAAGAGGCGCAGAAAACACTCGACCAGGCGTTGCCGTTCCGTGAAGCCTTTGTGGCGGTCGGCCTGGACAGCTCCGAGATGGGGCATCCGCCGAGCAAGTTCAAGCGCGTGTTCGACCGTGCCCGCGACGAAGGCTTCCTGACCGTCGCCCACGCCGGTGAAGAAGGTCCGCCCGAGTACATCTGGGAAGCCCTTGATCTGCTGAAGATCCAGCGTATCGACCATGGCGTGCGCGCCATCGAGGACGAGCGCCTGATGCAGCGGATCATCGACGAGCAGATCCCGCTGACCGTGTGCCCGCTGTCCAACACCAAGCTGTGCGTGTTCGACCACATGTCGCAGCACAACATTCTCGACATGCTCGAGCGTGGCGTGAAAGTGACGGTGAACTCCGATGATCCGGCGTACTTCGGTGGTTATGTCACGGAGAACTTCCATGCTCTGCATACGCATCTGGGGATGACTCAGGATCAGGCCAGGCGACTGGCGCAGAACAGCCTGGATGCGCGGTTGGTGAAGCCGTAAGTAAACCTGTAGGAGCCGAGCTTGCTCGCGAAAGCGGTGTGTCAGTCGACGTCATCATTGACTGACACACCGCATTCGCGAGCAAGCTCGGCTCCCACAGGGTTTTGTGTTGGACCGAATATCTACAGTGCCATTTCCAGCTCGGTTTCCTTGGCGAAACGATGGATTTCCCGCTGCCCCGCAGCCGTGAGCTGCAACGCTCGTGAATCCGCCGGCAACGTCAGCCAGCCGGACTGCATGAACAACTGCAACAACGCTGCTCCCAGCGACCCGCCCATGTGCGGGCGCCTTTCGCTCCAGTCCGGACAGGCGCACGCCGACTTGCCGTTACGGTGAGCCAGCGCCTGGATGAACACCCCACGCGCGGCCAGTTCCGTCGAGCCCTTGAGCGTGATCGTCACTCGCTGCTCGAACTGTTCGATCCAGCCCGCCTCCAGCAATCGCTGATACAGATCCGCAGCCAGAGTGCCGCCCAGATGGTCGTCGCACAGTCGCGCGCGCAACAACGACGAGCGCTTGGGTGGCGGGCTGGCCAGAGGTGTGCTGTGTCTGAAAATGTCCGGAATGTTCTGCGGGGTGCTGGCCAGCGTCGCACTGGCCAGCGCTTCGATCGCGGCGCCGACTTCGGGAGCCGACAGGCGGAAGAAACGCTTTCGCCCCCGGGTTTCGACCTTCAACAGCCCCCCGGTGGACAGGCGCCCCAGATGGGCGCTGGCCGAAGACGGCGACAGACCGGCCAGCAAGGCCAGTTCCTCGGCCTGTCGCGCCGTGCCGTCCATCAAGGCCCACATCATTGCGCTGCGCTTGGGGTCAGCCAGCAAGGTGGCTATCTGGCTGATACAAGGTGCATGTTCCATGAATTCACTCCCTGTTGAATCGTTCGTCTGTTGCTCTGTTCGTCTGCCGCAAGGAGACATCTTGACCACAATTGCACCGTCGGCCAATGCGTGGTTACCGCCATGAACCGCGCAAAGTCTTCGCTCACCCTGGCCATCTGCGGACTGGCTCAAAGCGGCCTCGTGTTGGCGGATGGACTTCGCCGTGGCAACTGAAGGTGCTTGCGTGAGAGGCGCTAGTATAGGCGGGCCAATCGCGGGTTTTTGCCCTCTGCAAATCCACGATGCTGATAGTTGCTGCGGGAAATTTCGCTTTTTTCCCGCGACTAATGACCGATTCCGGTGAACCCCGGAAAATGACTGCTCAACGAAGCGCATCGGCTGGCAAGCATTTCCCGAAGAAGGTTCACAGGCTTACTCAATTGTGCGCGATGGGCGCACAACAAATTCAGCGGAGCGCGCTCGCAAAGCAGTTCCGGCATCAGCACCTTCAATCGCCCCGCCAGCACATCGGCGCCTACATCGAGCCAGGATTTGTAGGCGATCCCGGCGCCCGCCAAGGCCCACAGTCGCACTACATCGGCATCGTCACTGAAGCGATCTCCGCTGACTGTCAGGCCGACCTCGCGTTTGCCGTCGTGAAAACTCCAATGGTCGTGGACCCGGCTGCCGAGCATGTAGAGCAGGCAATTGTGCTGGGCCAATTGCTCGAGCTGACGCGGCTCGCCATGCCGCGCCAGGTAGCTCGGCGCGGCGCAGAGCACGCGGCGGTTCTGCGGTGCGATGGGCAGCGCGACCAGGCTGGAATCTTCCGGTTCGCCATAGCGCAGGGCGATGTCTACCGGCTGGCGGAAAAGATCGGCGATGCGGTCCCCCAGCAACAGGCGCACCGTGAGCTTGGGATGCTCGCGCTGAAACTCGTCCAGCCACGGCAGCAGCAGGTTGCGGCCAAAGTCCGACGGCGCCGATAACTGCAACACGCCGCTGACCTGATCCTGGCCGCTGGCCAATAACCGCCGCCCCTCATCGAGATTACTCAGGGCCGCCCGGGCATATTCCAGGAAGCCCTCGCCCTCGGCGGTCAGGCGCAGGCTGCGGGTCGAGCGGGCGAGCAAACGGGCGCCGAGCTGCTGCTCGATGCGCTTCAACGCCGCACTGGCCACCGCCGCCGACATGTCCATGCCCCGCGCGGCCGCCGACAGGCTGCCCAGATCCGCCGCCCGAACGAACAACTGCAAATCATCGAAACGCAGCATTCCAAATCCATTATCAAAAAAATATTGAAAGAGCCTGCTCTTTTAGCGAGTTTTTTCTCGGGAAGAAATAGCTAATCATCCACTCATCGCCATCAGCCACCCGGAGACCGTCCATGTCCCAGCCCTTCACCGCCATTGCCACTCTCATCGCCAAACCCGGCCAGCAGGACGCGCTTGAGCAACATCTGAGGGCGCTGGTCGAACCCACCCGCGCCGAAGCCGGCTGCGGTCAATATGACTTGCACCAGGACCTGGCCAATCCGCTGGCCTTCTACATGATCGAACACTGGAGCAGTGACGAAGCGCTCCAGGCCCATGACGCAAGTGCCCACATTCAAAACTTCCGGGCCAAAGCCGCCGATTTCCTCGAACACTTCGAGCTCAAGCGTCTGCGCAGCGTCGCGTGATCAATTTTCCATACATTTGAGGAGCCACCGATGAAAGCCATTGCCTATTACGCGTCCCTGCCGATCAGCGACGAAAAATCCCTGCAGGACATCGAGCTGCCGGAGCCGGTCGCCGGCCCGCGCGACCTGCTGGTGGAAGTCAAAGCCATCTCGGTCAACCCGGTGGACACCAAGGTCCGCCAGAACGTGCAGCCCGAGGGCGGCGTAGCCAAGGTGCTGGGCTGGGACGTGGCCGGTGTGGTCAAGTCCGTCGGCAGTGAAGTGACCCTGTTCAAGGCCGGGGACAAGGTGTTCTATGCCGGCTCCATCGCCCGCGCAGGCGGCAACAGCGAGCTGCATGTGGTGGATGAGCGAATCGTCGGCCACATGCCTAAAACCCTCGGTTTCGCCGAAGCCGCCGCCCTGCCCCTGACCGCGATCACCGCCTGGGAACTGCTGTTCGAACGCCTGCAAATTCGCGAAGGCAAAACCGATGAAGGCCAGAGCCTGCTGATCGTCGGAGCCGCCGGCGGTGTCGGTTCGATCCTCACCCAACTGGCGAAGCAACTGACTGGTCTGAACGTCATCGGCACCGCGTCGCGTCCACAGACCCAGAGCTGGGTGAAGGAATTGGGCGCCGATCAGGTGATCGATCACAGCCAGCCGCTCAGTGAAGCGCTGAAAAAAGCCGGCATCGCTCAAGTGACGCACGTGGCCAGCCTGACCCAGACCGATCATCACCTCGATCAACTGATCGAAGCCCTGGCGCCGCAAGGCAAACTGGCGCTGATCGATGACCCCAAAACCCTGGACGTGACCAAGCTCAAGCGCAAGAGTCTGTCGCTGCACTGGGAGTTCATGTACACCCGTTCGCTGTTCGAAACTGCGGACATGATCGAACAGCACAAGCTGCTCGATCGTGTGGCCCAACTGGTCGATGAAGGTACGCTCAAGACCACGGTTGGCGAGCATTTTGGCACCATCAATGCGGCCAACTTGCGCCGTGCCCATGCGCTGCTGGAAAGCGGCAAGGCCAAGGGCAAGATCGTGTTGGAAGGGTTCTAAAAGGCCACAATCAAAGGATCGCAGAGCGCGCAGCGGACAAAATCATGTCCAGAAGTTGCCGCAAGCTGCGATCCTTTTGCCGTCAGTCCGAAGGTTGATCCTTGTCACAAACGCAGCGAAATTCGGGTCTACAATCGAATCCTCTGCGAGGCAATCTTTTACTTGAGGAGGTCAGCAATGAAGATCCTGATAAAAGAATTGGCGAAATCCCAGTGGCAGGTCCGCCTGGACCAACACGCCGTGACATTCCGCAGCGAAGCTGAAGCGCGCGCCTTCACCAGCACTCTCGAAGCGCGCCTGCACGCGCCTCATTACCTCCCTCAACGCCAGCAACGTGCTGTCGGCTGAGTCCCCTCCTCAGACCTGGGCTTGCGCCAACGCCCGGGCATTCTGCAGACGCCGGGTGAGCAGGGCCGCGCCTGCCACCAACGCTCCGCACAGGCTGATGACCAGCGCCATCGGCATGGCGCTGCCGTCGTGCAAAACTCCCACCAGCGCGGCGGCGCCCGCTGCCACGCTGAATTGCAGGCAGCCAAGCAATGCCGAAGCACTGCCCGCCCTCGCACCCTGACCGTTCATCGCACAGGCAGAGGCGTTGGGAAGAATGCAACCAAGGCTGGAAATGCAGATAAACAGTGGTATCAACAACGGCCACAATTTTTCGGTGTGCAAGGCACTGACCGCCAGCAGAGTCAAACCTGCGCCAAGGTAAACCCATACCGCGCGAGCAAGGAGGAACGCCGGCCCGCGTCTGGACAACAGCCGCGCATTGACCTGGGCTACCAGAATGAAGCCAGCGGCGTTGGCGCCGAACAGCCAACCGAAATGCTCGGCCGGCACGCCATAGAGTTTAATGAACACGAACGGTGAGCCGGCGATGTAAGAGAACATGCCGGCGATGGCGATACCGCCGGTCAGGGCATGGCCCAGGTACACCTGATCCTTCAGCAGACGACCGTATTGGCGCAGCGCCCCGGACAGCGGCTGGCGCGGGATATTGGCCGGCAGGCTTTCCGGAAGGCCGATGGCGACGGCCAGACCGGCCAATGCGCTGAAACCGGTCAATGCGAGGAAGATCGACTGCCAGCCGGAGCTATTGACCAGCAACCCGCCGAGCATCGGCGCCAGAATCGGCGCCAGGCCCATTACCAGCATCAACTGCGAAAAGACCTTGGCCGCCCCCACCGCATCACATTTATCGCTGACCACCGCCCGGGCAATCACCATGCCGGCGCAGCCGCCCAAGGCCTGGACGAATCGCGCGCCGATCAGCCATTCCAGGCTCGGTGCATAGGCACACGCCAGGGACGCCAGGGTAAACAGCCCGACACCGGCCAACAATGGAATGCGCCGCCCGAAGCGGTCTGCCACTGGCCCGTAACCCAATTGCCCGATGGACAAACCGAGAAAATACGCCGCCAGGGTCAGTTGAACGTGATTTTCGTCAGTGCCGAAGGCTTGCGCCATTGCCGGGAAGGCCGGCAGGTAAAAATCGATCGCCAACGGACCGAAAGCGCTCAAGGCGCCGAGAATAAGGATTGTGCGGAAATTCATCAGGCATCCAGTTGGGCAGAAGTCGGCAGGCCCGACAGTCTAGCCGCGCATGGACGCCTTGAACATTCCGATAGCTCGCTAACTATTAAAAAGATCAGGCCAGCTTGACGCCGTAGCCTTCTTCGCTGATCACCGCGATCACCTGCTCAGCCGACAGCGACGACTCGACGCCTACTTCCTTCGCCGCCAGATCGACGCGCACGCTGGCCGCCGGATCCTTGGCCTGGACCGCTTGGGTGATGGCCCTGACGCAGTGACCGCAGGACATGCCTTCGACATTGAATACTTGCATGGGACGACTCCTTTCATGACGCATTTGAGTGAGGTTGCCGGCAGTGTCGAGCTTGCCACCATGGCAAGGTCAAGTTCTGAAGTGATCTGCCGGGCTGGCAATTGACGCCGCGCTCGGCCAAGCTGCGTCCATTCATGTTTCGATCTCAGGAGATTCAGCCATGCGCTGGTCAGCTTTCAGCCTGTTTGGCCTGCTCGGCCTTTTCGCCGCCATGCCTTCGGCCCATGCCGCCGGGGAAGACTACGGCGTGCTGATCATTTCCCGCGAGCGACTGGAAGTCGCGACCAGTTGCGAAATTGGCGTGTACATCCATGACCAGCTCTCCGCGCGCCTGTTCCAGGAGCAAAGCACCTCGTTCAACCTGCCGCCGGGCAATATTTCCCTGCGCCTCAAGTTGCTGCCGGGCCAGGTGCCGGGCTGCAACCCGGGCATGCTGGCACCGGGTTCGCAGGACATCACGCTGCGCGCGGGTGACGTGCAGAAGTACCGGATTGCGATGACGCAGGAAGGGATGTATCTGAAGCGCACGGGTCTGGGATACTGAGTCGCCTGTCACAAATACTGTGATGTTCACAATTCCATGTGGGAGCGGGCTTGCTCGCGAAGAGGCCGGCAGACCCATCACAGGTGGCGCCTGACACTCCGCCTTCGCGAGCAAGCCCGCTCCCACAGTGTTTTGTGTACATCTCCACCTCCCCGAAAGCTGCGATCTTTTGATCTTCAACAAGGCACTTGACCTTGCCAGCATGGCAAGGTTGATCCTGTAGACATCTTCTACAGGGAGCGTGCCCCATGTCCGACACCACCACTTTCGATCTGCCGATTGCCGGCATGACCTGCGCCAGTTGCGCCGGGCGTGTCGAGCGGGCGTTGAGCAAAGTCATCGGCGCCAGTGCCGTCAGCGTGAATCTGGCCACCGAGCAGGCGCGGGTCCAGGCGCCGGCCGATAGCCTTCCGGCGCTGATGGACGCCGTGCACAAGGCCGGTTACAGCGTCCCGCAGCAAAGTCTTGAATTGAGCATCGACGGCATGACCTGCGCTTCCTGCGTCGGTCGCATCGAACGCGCGTTGAACAAGGTGCCGGGGGTCAAAGCCGTCAGCGTCAACCTGGCCAACGAACGTGCTCATCTGGAATTGCTCGGGCAGATCGATGCGCAATCCCTGATCGACGCTGTGACCAAGGCCGGTTACAGCGCCAGCGTCTGGCAAGCCGACCATCCGCAAACGGACACTCAACAAAACCGCCTGCACCGCGAACGCTGGGCGTTGATCGCGGCCATCGCCCTCGCCTTGCCGCTGGTCTTGCCGATGTTGCTGCAACCCTTCGGCGTGCACTGGATGCTCCCGGCCTGGGCGCAGTTCGCGCTGGCCACGCCGGTGCAATTCATCTTCGGCGCTCGGTTTTATGTGGCCGCGTGGAAAGCCGTGCGTGCCGGTGCCGGCAACATGGACTTGCTGGTCGCCCTCGGCACCAGCGCCGGTTATGGCTTGAGCGTCTACGAATGGGCCACCGCCGCCGGGCGCATGCCGCACCTGTATTTCGAAGCGTCGGCGGTGGTGATCGCCCTGGTGTTGCTGGGCAAATACCTGGAGAGCCGCGCCAAGCGCCAGACCGCCAGCGCCATCCGCGCCCTGGAAGCGCTGCGCCCGGAACGGGCGATTCAGGTGATCGACGGCCGCGAACAGGAGGTCGCGATCAGCGCCCTTCGCATCCATGATCTGGTGCTGGTCAAACCCGGCGAACGCTTCCCGGTGGACGGTGAAGTGGTCGACGGCCAGAGCCATGCCGACGAAGCGCTGATCAGCGGCGAAAGCCTGCCGGTCCCCAAACAGCCTGGAGACAAGGTCACCGGCGGCGCGATCAATGGTGAGGGCCGGTTGCTGGTGCGGACCCAGGCGCTCGGTGCCGAAACGGTGCTGGCGCGGATCATTCGGCTGGTGGAGGACGCCCAGGCCGCCAAGGCGCCGATCCAGAAACTTGTGGATAAAGTCAGCCAGATCTTCGTCCCGGTGGTTCTGCTGCTGGCCCTGGCGACCCTGATCGGCTGGTGGCTGTACGGCGCACCGCTGGAAACCGCGCTGATCAATGCCGTCGCCGTGCTGGTGATCGCCTGCCCTTGCGCTCTGGGCCTGGCGACGCCAACCGCGATCATGGCCGGCACCGGAGTGGCGGCGCGCTACGGGATTCTGATCAAGGACGCTGAAGCTTTGGAACGCGCCCACGAGGTCAACGCCGTGGTGTTCGACAAGACCGGCACCCTGACGTCGGGCACCCCGCGCATCGCGCACTTGAAGGCCCTTGATGGTGACGACGCCAAATTGCTGCAACTGGCCGGTGCCCTGCAACGCGGCAGCGAACATCCGCTGGCCAAGGCTGTGCTGGATGAATGTGCGCAACGGGGTCTGGACGTGGCGGATGTCAGCGACAGCCAGTCGCTGACCGGGCGCGGCATTGCCGGCAGCCTCGAGGGTCGGCGCCTGGCATTGGGTAATCGACGTTTGCTCGAGGAAAGCGGTTTGAACGCCGCGCCTCTGGCTGATCTCGCCAGTGAGTGGGAAGCCGAAGGCCGGACCCTGTCCTGGTTGATCGAACAAGGCCCTGCGCCGCAGGTATTAGGCCTGTTCGCTTTCGGCGACACTCTGAAACCCGGCGCTCTGCAGGCCGTGCAACAACTCGGCGCCCGTCAGATCGCCAGCCACCTGCTGACAGGCGACAACCGTGGCAGCGCCAAAGTGGTGGCCGAGGCGCTGGGCATCCGCCATGTGCACGCTGAGGTGCTGCCGGCGGACAAGGCGGCCGAAGTTGCGGCATTGAAGAAATCCGGTGTGGTGGCGATGGTCGGCGACGGCATTAACGATGCACCGGCGCTGGCGGCGGCAGACATCGGCATCGCCATGGGCGGTGGTACCGATGTGGCCATGCACGCTGCCGGGATCACCCTGATGCGCGGCGATCCGCGATTGGTGCCGGCGGCATTGGAGATCAGCCGCAAGACCTACGCGAAGATCCGGCAAAACCTGTTCTGGGCGTTCGTCTATAACCTGATCGGCATTCCTCTGGCAGCGTTCGGTTTCCTCAATCCGGTGCTCGCTGGTGCCGCAATGGCCTTGTCGAGTGTGAGCGTGGTGAGCAATGCGCTACTGTTGAAAACCTGGAAACCCGAGGATCTGGAGGACAATCGATGAACATCGGCCAAGCAGCCCGCCACAGCGGCCTGAGCGCGAAGATGATCCGTTATTACGAGTCCATCGGACTGCTCAAGGCGGCCCATCGCACTGACAGCGGCTATCGGTTGTATGGCGAGGACGACCTGCACACCCTGGCGTTCATCAAGCGTTCCCGGGACCTGGGGTTTTCTCTGGAGGAAGTCGGCAAGCTGCTGACCCTCTGGCAGGACCGCCAGCGCGCCAGTGCCGATGTGAAAGCCTTGGCGCGACAGCACATCGATGAGCTGAACCAGAAAATCCGCGAGTTGGGGCAGTTGCGCGACACCTTGCAGGATCTGGTGGAGCATTGTCAGGGCGACCACCGGCCCGATTGTCCGATTCTCAAGAATCTTGAGTCGGGGTGTTGTGCGGCTCCGGTTCAGGCCTGAGGCATTGATGCTGAATGTACCGGCCTCTTCGCGGGCAAGCCCGCTCCCACAGTGGTCGTGGGTGTTCATGAAATCTGCGCACACCGCCAATCCCTGTGGGAGCGAGCTTGCTCGCGAAGAGGCAGGCAGCTTCAACATCTCGATTGCCTGACACATCGTCTTCGCGGGCAAGCCTCGCTCCTACAAGGGGTTGGGGTGGCCGCCATTTTTGTGAACAACCTGAGAAACTGTAGGAGCGAGGCTTGCCCGCGAAGGCTGACTGTCAGGCAACATCAATCCTGAATCTGCAGCCCGCCCACAAAAAAACCGGCCGAAGCCGGTTTTCTGTTTTAACCGATCACTGCAACCAAGGTGGTGGCGGTTCTTCGGTTTTGTTTGGCGGTGCATCATCCGCCGCACGAGCTGCCTGCTTGCGCTCCTCGTCGCGGCGTGCGGCTTCGATCTCGCGCATCACACCGCCGACATCGGCCAGTTCTTCCGTATCGGCGAATTCGCCGGTCAGGACGCTGCCCGGGTGCAAGGTGCCAGCCTCGTACAAGGCCCACATCTCCTTGGCATAACGGGTCTGCTTCAGTTCCGGCGCGAACCGTCCGAAGTAACCCGCCATGTTGCCCACATCCCGCTCCAGCATGCTGAAGGCGTGGTTATTGCCCGCCGCGTCCACCGCCTGCGGCAAGTCGATGATCACAGGGCCGGTCGGGGTCAACAGCACGTTGAACTCCGAGAGGTCACCGTGCACCAGACCGGTACACAGCATCAGCACGATCTGCGATATCAGAAAGGCGTGGTACTCGCGCGCCTGTTCCGGCTCAAGCACCACGTCGTTCAAACGCGGCGCGGCGTCGCCGTATTCGTCGGCCACCAACTCCATCAGCAGTACGCCTTCGAGGAAGTCATACGGCTTGGGCACCCGCACACCGGCATTGGCCAGCCGGAACAGCGCTGCCACTTCCGCGTTCTGCCACGCGTCTTCGGCCTCCTTGCGGCCGAACTTGGAACCCTTGGCCATGGCCCGGGCCTGACGGCTGTTGCGCACCTTGCGACCTTCCTGATACTCGGCCGCCTGGCGAAAACTGCGTTTGTTCGCCTCCTTGTAGACTTTCGCGCACCGCAACTGATTGCCGCAGCGCACCACATAAACAGCTGCTTCCTTCCCGCTCATGAGCGGTCGCAGCACTTCGTCGACCAGACCGTCTTCGATCAGGGGTTCAATGCGTTTTGGAGTCTTCATCAGCTTTTATTCTGGGTCCTTTATTACCAAACACGCGAAAGTCATTCGTTATACGGCAATCCTCCGTTTGCGGGGAGGGGGTGCCGACCTGTGAACAATGCCGATGCACACAATGTGCCGGTTTTATCACGAAAATCCGCGGACCATCCGCGGCCGCGGCGGATCATAGCCGAGCCCGATGCACTTGATAGCCGGGAGTCACAGGGGCATTTGTGACAGAAACCGACATCGAATCGCCACTGTTACAGGATTTTTCCAAACGGCCCTCAATTTCCTCCGACAACAGCCGAAGCCCTGAGTGACAAATTGATTTGTCCGACAATCCTTTCCTACAGAAGAAGGACGTCGCCGCCACGGACCCGGGCCATAAAAAAATACGGCTGCCAATAAACCGCGAGTCATCTGCACTGCGTGGGCTTACAAGAAAATCTGGAGCGCGGATGAACATCAAACAGAAATTGACCTGGGCGTTTGCAATCATCGCCTGCTTGCCCGTGGTGCTGGTCGCCACCCTCGTTGTGCTGAACTTGCGAAGTGATGCCCTGGATGGATTCGTCGACAGCAGCGGTCGGGAAATCCGTCAGGTCAGCAATGCCATGCAACTGTTCTTCGACGGCATCAGCCAGAACGTCGAGTATCTGGCCAACCAGCCGCTGATCAAGAATTCCGACGACAGCATCAAGACCTACATGAGCGCCAACGCCGACAGCGTGCCAAAGGGCGATATGGACAAAAAGGTCTTCACCTTCCTGCAGGACCTGGGCAACGCTCATCCGTCCTACGCCTACGCCATCCTCGGCACCGCCGCCGGCGGCTACGTGTCGTGGCCGGACGATGAAAAGCTCACCAATTACGATCCGCGCCAGCGCCCCTGGTACAAGGCGGCCCAGGCCAAGCCGGGCAAGCCGTTCCGCACCGAGGCCTACTACTGGGCGCAGAACGACACCACCTACGTCAGCACCGTGCGCACCATCGACAACAAGCTGGGCACCAACGGTGGCGTGGTCAGTATCGACGTATCGCTCAAGCAGCTCACCGAGCTGGTCAAGCAGATCAAGCTGGGTGAAACCGGCTACCTGATGCTGCTGGAAAATACCGGCACCGTGCTGGTCGATCCGAAGAAGCCCGAGCACAATTTCAAGGCGCTGGGCAGCCTCGGCGACGGCTACGCGCAACTGGCCAAGGCAGGCAAAGGCGTGCTTGAAGTCGAACTCGACGGCGAGCTCTACATGGCCAACGTCTGGCCGTCGGAGCAATTGGGCTGGACCTTCATCGGCCTGATCAAGAAGAACGACGTGATGAGCACCGCGACCCAGCTGACCTGGTTGATCGCGATCATCGCCGCCGTGCTGGCCGTGATCTTCGCTGTGGTCGGCGCCAGTTTCGCCAGCGTTATCGTGCGGCCGATCCGTGGTGTGGCCGATGGCCTGGAAGGCATCGCACAGGGTGAAGGTGATCTGACCAAGAGCCTGGAAATCCGTGGCCGCGACGAAACCGCGCAACTGGCCAACTGGTTCAACCAGTTCCTGGCGGCAATCCGCAACCTGATCCAGAACATCGGCGGCGCCGCGACCAAGATCCTCGCCACGTCCAAGAGCTCGACCCAGGTCTCCAGCGACATGGCGGAAGCGGCCGGGCGTCAGCGTGAAGCGGTGGACATGGTGTCCACGGCCTTCCACGAAATGGTCGCCACCGCGAACGAAGTCGCTCGCTCCTGCAGTCAGGCGGCCGAGTCCGCCGACAGTGGTCAGCGTCAGGCCCGTGAAGGCCAGCAGCAGATTGACGCGGCGGTGAGCAGCGTGGATCGCCTGAGCCAGGAGATCGAACAGTCCGCCGAGTCGATGCAGCAGCTGGAACGCGACAGCAACGACATTCAGTCGATCCTCGGCACCATCCGTTCGATCGCCGAACAGACCAACTTGCTGGCCCTGAACGCGGCCATCGAAGCGGCACGTGCCGGTGAGCAGGGTCGCGGTTTTGCGGTGGTGGCGGACGAAGTGCGGGCCCTGGCCAAGCGCACCGCCGATTCCACGGCGGAAATCGACGGTTTGCTGGGCAACCTGGCCAAACGCACCAGCCAGGTCACGCAACAGATGCACGCCAGTCTGGAAGTTTCGCAGCAGTCGGTGACGCGCATCGGCGAAGCCCGCAACAGCTTCGGGCAGATCCGCGAATCGGTGGACGTGATCCGCGACATGAACACTCAGATCGCCACCGCGGCGGAACAGCAGCATCAGGTGGCTGAAGACATCAACCGCCACATCAGCCAGATCCATGGTGATGCGCAGTTGGTGGCGGAACTGGCGAACTCGGCGCGTCTGGATTCCCAGAGCCTGGCCGGGTTGTCCAATGAGCTGGATGGGTTGGTGCGGCGGTTCCGTACCTGATCCATCAGCACCGCAGATCCAGTGTGGGAGCGGGCTTGCTCGCGAAGAGGCCGTGTCAGTCACCAAATACGTCGACTGACACTCCGCTTTCGCGAGCAAGCCCGCTCCCACATTTAGGTCTGCCGAAACAATTCCCCCGGGGTAAACCCGAACAGTGATTTGAATGCCGCAATAAACGCCGACGTCGAGTCATACCCGCAAGCCAGCGCCGTGTTGGTCACGCTGTCACCTTCTTCCAGCAGGCTCAGCGACGACAACAGCCGCATCCGCTGGCGCCACCCGCGAAAGCTCAACCCGGTTTCGCGCTGGAACAGGCGCATCAGGGTCTTCTCCGACATGCCCAGGCGTTCGGCCCATTCCTGCAGGGTCACGGTGTGCTCGGGGTTTTCGATCAGCTCGTTGCACAACCCCAGCAACCGCTCATGGCGGGGTAACGGCAGGGAGAAGCCGACTTCTGGCAGGTTCGCCAGCTGATCCAGGAGCACGCTCACCAGCCGCGCCTCCTGACTGTCGCCCTGTGGATATTCCACCGGCATTTGGCAGAAACTCTTGATCAACTCCCGGGCCAGCGGCGTCACTTCCAGCACACGACAACGCCCGGCCGCCCATTGGCAATCCTCGCGACGCACATACAGGCTGCGCATCTCGGCACGCATCGAGGTCACGACCTGATGCTCGAGATCCGCCGGAATCCAGATCCCCCACTGCGGCGGCGCAAAGAAACTGCCTTCGGCGGTGTGCACGCCGAGAACACCGCTGATGGCGTAGGAGAATTGCACCCAGTCGTGGCTGTGGGCCGGGGTCCAGGAGCCGGCGTTCAGGCTCTCGACCCGAGCGTATAGCGGGCGCGGGAGTGTGGTGATGGGCGGGATGCGGCGTTCGAGGGACACTTGTCCGTTGGTCGGCATTGGTGGGCCTTGTGTTGCTGGACGGCTGATGGGGCGACGTTAGGCCATGTCCCACATCTATTCAACACCGCCGACCCATGTGGGAGCGGGCTTGCTCGCGAATGCGGTGTGTCAGTCGACGTTGATGGTGACTGACACGGCCTCTTCGCGAGCAAGCCCGCTCCCACAGGTCCCTCATTTCAATTGATCAAATTGTCAGCGTTCAATGATGGCGGTCACACCCTGCCCACCCGCCGCACAAATCGACACCAACCCCCGCCCCTTCCCCGCCGCATCCAGCAACTTCGCCAGGTTCGCCACAATCCTCCCTCCTGTAGCCGCAAACGGATGCCCCGCCGCCAACGAGCTGCCTTTGACATTCAGCCGGCTACGGTCAATCGAGCCCAATGGCGCATCCAGCCCAAGCCGGGTCTTGCAGTACTCCGCATCCTCCCAGGCCTTCAGCGTGCAGAGCACTTGCGCGGCGAAGGCTTCGTGGATTTCGTAGTAATCGAAGTCCTGCAGGGTCAGGCCATTGCGCGCCAGCAGGCGCGGTACGGCATATACCGGCGCCATCAACAGGCCCTCGGCGCCGTTGACGAAATCCACCGCCGCCGCTTCGCCGTCGCGCAGGTAAGCGAGGATCGGCAAACCGCGTTCCTTCGCCCACTCCTCGCTGCCCAGCAACACCAGCGACGCGCCATCGGTGAGCGGTGTCGAGTTGCCGGCGGTGAGCGTGCCCTTGGCGCTTTTTTCAAAAGCGGTTTTCAGGGTCGCGAGTTTTTCCAGGGTCAGGTCCGGGCGCAGGTTGTTGTCGCGGGTCAGGCCCAGGAAGGGCGTCATCAGGTCGTTGTGCCAACCTTCTGCGTAAGACGCGGCCAGCTTGTGGTGGCTTTCCAGCGCCAACTGATCCTGCGCCTCACGGGAAATGCCCCAGGTCTGCGCCATCAGCTCGCAGTGCTGGCCCATGGACAAACCGGTGCGTGGCTCGCCGTTGCGCGGGAACTCCGGAATCAGGTGCCGGGGGCGCAATTGCAGGAAGGTCTTGAGCTTGTCGCCGGTGGTCTTGGCGCGGTTGGCTTGCAGCAGGATCTTGCGCAGGCCCTCGCCGACGCTGATCGGAGCGTCGGAGGTGGTATCGACGCCGCCGGCAATGCCGCAATCGATCTGCCCCAGGGCGATCTTGTTGGCCACCAGCAACGCCGCCTCCAGCCCGGTGCCGCAGGCCTGTTGAATATCGTAGGCCGGGGTCGTGGGCGAGAGCCGCGAACCGAGCACGCACTCGCGGGTCAGGTTCATGTCCCGCGAATGCTTGAGCACCGCGCCCGCCACCACTTCGCCGATACGCAGGCCATGCAGGTTATAGCGCTCGATCAGGCCTTCGAGCGCGGCGGTCAGCATGTCCTGATTGCTGGCCGTGGCGAACGGCCCGTTGGAGCGGGCGAAGGGAATCCGGTTTCCGCCGATGATCGCGACGCGGCGCAATTGAGTCATGAAAAGCTCCTGATGAAATATTCAGATACCAAACCCTTCCCAGCCTCCGTAGGAGCGAAGCTTGCTCGCGAAGGCGGGGTTTCAGCCACATCGATGCTCACTGAAACAACGCCTTCGCAAGCAAGCTTCGCTCCCACAGGATTGCGTTGGGGTTGCGTGTCATAACGCACAAGCGTAGGCCTTATCTCGCGGACCGAACGACTGATTGCCAATCATGGTCCACACTTTGAACCCCAGCTTGCGGAGTGCGTTCCATGTCTGACCGCTATATCGAATTCGCCAATTCCTCCATCGGCCATCGCCTGGTCGGGGCCCTGGGTCTGCCGACGCCGGTGCGCCTGGAGCGCTGGCAGGCCGGTCGGCTGCGGCCGGTCGAGGGTGCGCTGCTGATCGGCGGCGGGCCACTGGCGCAGCACGTCAACGCCTTTGCCAACCGCCTGACCGACGCGATTTACAGCTACGGCACAGAACCCTCGACGGCCACCGAGTGGATTCCCGGCCACGGCCCGAAACTCAAGGCCGTGGTGTTCGATGCCAGCGATCTGCTGCAAACCGGGCAGCTCAAACAGTTGCGCGAGTTCTTCCAGCCACTGATGAAAAACCTCGAGCATTGCGCGCATCTGGTGATTCTCGGGCGTGATCCGCAGACCCTGAATGACCCGCTCGCCGCCAGCGCCCAACGCGCCCTTGAAGGTTTCAGCCGCTCGCTGGCCAAGGAGCTGCGCAGCGGCAGCACCCTGCAACTGATCTACGTCGGCGAAGGGGCCGAAGATCAGCTCGAAGGTCCGCTGCGGTTTTTCCTCTCGCCGAAAAGCGCGTTCATCTCGGGACAAGTGATTCGCCTCAACGCCTGCGACACCCAAGTGAGCGACTGGACTCGACCGCTGGCCGGACGCAAGGCGCTGGTCACCGGCGCGGCCCGGGGCATCGGCGCCTCCATCGCCGAAACCCTGGCTCGGGATGGTGCCGACGTCATCCTGCTCGATGTGCCGCCGGCGAAGAACGATCTCGACGCCCTCGCCGCACGCTTGGGCGGCAAGAGCATCACCCTGGATATCTGCGCCGAAGATGCCGCCACGCAACTGATCGAGCACCTGCCCGACGGCGTTGACATCGTGGTGCACAACGCCGGGATCACCCGGGATAAAACCCTGGCCAACATGACCCCGGACTTCTGGGACGCGGTGCTCGCGGTCAACCTCAATGCGCCGCAGGTACTGACTCAGGCACTGCTCGACAGCGGCACGCTGCGTGACAATGCGCGGGTGATTCTGCTGGCCTCGATCAGCGGCATCGCCGGCAATCGCGGCCAGACCAACTACGCAGCGAGCAAGGCTGGGTTGATCGGTCTGGCGCAGGCGTGGGCGCCTGCGCTGCTGGAGCGGGGCATCAGCATCAACGCCGTGGCTCCCGGTTTCATCGAAACGCAGATGACAGCGAAAGTGCCGTTCGGCCTGCGCGAAGCCGGGCGACGCATGAGTTCCCTCGGCCAAGGCGGCCTGCCGCAGGACGTGGCCGAAGCGGTGGCGTGGCTGGCGCAACCGGGCACCGGTGCCTTCACCGGGCAAGCCTTGCGCGTGTGCGGGCAAAGCGTTCTGGGGGCCTAGACATGACCACTGACTGGCACCAACTCGATCGCGAACCCGGCCTGCCGGCGCTTTATGCGAAGGCTGCGACGCGGCGAAAAATTACTGGCACCACCCTGCCCGACACCGGTTTGCGCTGCTGGGTGGATATCGATCCCCAACGCCTGGAGGCCTATCGCAAGGTCTGCGGTTTCGCCGACAGCAGCCTGCTGCCGCCGACTTATCCACACATCCTCGCTTTCGCCTTGCAAATGCAGCTGCTCACCAGCCACGAGTTTCCGTTTCCCCTGCTCGGGCTGATCCACTTGAGCAACCGAATCCGCGTGTTGCGCCCCATGGGCGGTCTGCATCGGGCGCAAGTCAGTGTGCGCGTGCAGAACCTGCAACCCCATGCCAAGGGCGCGACTTTCGATTTGCTGACGACTTTGGAAGATCAGCTCGGGACGCTGTGGGAGGCGCAGAGCACGATGCTCTGTCGCGGGGTGAAGCTCGAGGGTGAACCGGTGGAAGAGGTATTCGCCTCAACTTTGCCCCTCACCCAGATCGCCCAATGGAAAGCCCCCGCGGATATCGGCCGGCGCTACGCCAAAGTCTCCGGCGACTACAACCCGATTCACCTGAGTGCGGCCAGCGCGAAGTTGTTCGGTTTCCCCTCAGCCATCGCCCACGGACTGTGGAACAAGGCCCGCACACTCGCGGCGCTGGAAGAGCATTTGCCGACGGCGGATTACGAGATCGCGGTGCAGTTCAAGAAGCCGGTGCGGCTGCCCAGTGAGGTGGCGCTGCTGGCCAGTGCGGCGGGGTCGAGTGGGGAGTTGCAGTTGATCGGCAGTGGTGATCTTGAGCACATGGTAGGCAATTGGCAGCCATTGGCCTGACTGTCCCCAATCCACTGTAGGAGCGAGCACGCTCGCGATGGTCGTCAACGATAACGCTGGGCGCCTGACACCCAGCGGTGTTCCGGCGTTCATCGCGAGCGTGCTCGCTCCTACAGGGGGCGGGGACGATTGAATTGTGTATATCACTTAAGTATCCATTCTCCGCGGCGCCTTCCTGACTCATTGATTTCACGGCAATTTTTCCTCATCACCGCCTCGCATTAATACCAATTCAATAATGGCGCGCCACCGCCCTTGCGACTGTCATGTAAACAACGGACGAAGGAATGGCCGGCAACAGAATCGGTCAGCCCTCGATGACAACGACGTTGCTACAGGTGCAGGGACTCTCAACCATGAACAATCAGGTGTGGCACAAATCGGCAATCGCATTGGCGCTCGCGCTTTCCCTCGGACTCACCGGCTGCAGCAGCGGCGGTGGCGGTCATCACAGCAGCCCGGACAGCTCCTCCTCGGATGGCGGCACGGCGGGCACCGGTGGAGCGGGTGGCGGTAGCGGTGGCGCAGGCGGTTCTGACGGCACCGCTGGCACCGGCGGCGGTGGCACCACCAATCCGACTGATCCAACCAACCCGACAAACCCTACCGATCCGACGAACCCAACCAATCCGACCGATCCCACAAATCCGACCAACCCGGGCGCAACGCCACTGGTCACCACCACCCTGGTGCAGGACGTCGGCAACACCGTCAGCGGCGTGGGCTCAGGCGTCGGGCAGATCGGCGATTCATTGAGTTCCGTACCGGTGGCAGGCGGCGTCGTGCAAAGCGTGGCCAATACCACCGGCAATGTGGTCAGCACCCTGGGCGATGGCGTAGCCAATGGCGTAGGCAAACTCGGCACCGATCCCAATGGCCTCGGCGTCACGGCATCGGCAGTAGGCGGAGTGGTACAGGATCTTGGCAACGGCGTTTCCGATGTCAGCGGCAAACTGGCCACGGCCACCAGCAGCGTTCCAGTCGTTGGCGGCGTAGTGACCCGGGTCGCTCCGGTGCTCGATGGCGTCGGCGAACGCGTCACCATGCTCGGCGACACCCTGAGCACCGCCACAACCACTGGCCCTCTGGGCAACGTCACCCAGGAAGTAGGCAGCAAACTGGTGCCGGTGATCGCCATGGTCGAGAGCACCACCGACAAAGTCGGCAGCGCCACCGGGTTGGGCGATCCGCTCAAGGGTGTGGTGAAACAGGTCGGCGATACCGTCAATGGCGTGGGCACCAAAGTCACCGATGCCGGCAACGGCAATGCGCTGACCAATACCGTGGGCGGTGCGGTGAGTAACGTCGGCACCACGGTCGGCAAAGCCGGTGGCCTGGTATCCAATGGCACAGGCTCGGGCGGCAGCACACCGGGCGCAGGCGGCCTGCTTGAAACCGTCGGCGGCGCGGTGGTCAACGTCGGCAATGGTCTGAACATCGGCAACAGCAATGGAACGGTGAGCGCGGCAGGCATTACCGGTGTAGCCGGCGGTAATCTGGTCGCCAGCGTCGGCGGTGCACTGGGTGGCAGCGGCGTGGCCAACACCGCCCCGACTGCAGCGCTGGGTACGCTTGGGACGAACGTCGGTGCGGCGATCAACCCGGTCACCACGGCGGTATCGGGGCTGACTCAAAACGTCGGCGCCAGCACCGGACTCGGCGCTCCTGTCGCGGGTCTCACCAACCAGGCGGGTGGTGCAGTCGCCAATCTCGGCACTGCGATAGCGGGCAGCAATGCCAACCCGGTGGTCACGGCCCTTGGTAATACCGTGACCACCGTGGGGGGCACCGTCGCTGCCGCTGGCGGCCTGGTCAATGCCGGCACTGCAGGCACTGGCGCGACCGGCACACCCGGCGGGCTGGGCGGTGTCATCGGCGGACTCACCGGCGCCCTGGGCGGCAACAGACGCTAGCTTGCACCTGGCCGTCGGCAGGCGGCCTTACCTACAGCGCCTACACTTGGTTGAGGGCGGAAGATGTTGCTCAGTCTTCCGCCTTTTCTTTGGGTCACGAAGATCCAGGTGCTACAGCGATCGAACAGGGAGTGTCCTATGCGCGCCACGGCTTTTTTGTTGTTGTTTCCCCTCTGCTCCACCCTCCTCGCCGACACCCTGCCCAGCTTCCTCAACAGCAACGAAACCATCCGTAACCTGCCGGTGCCGAATCTGCCCGCCGACGCCTACCGCCCGACTGCCACGCCGCCGCAGGTCCCCGAGCCCGGCGCGCGTCAGGAACCGTTGATGATGGACACCAAAGTGCAGCTCAAGAACGTGCAGATCCAGGGCGGCACGATCTACCCGCTGGAGGAACTGGCGGCGCTTTATCAACCTTTGCTCGGCCGTGAAAGCAGCCTCGCCGACCTGATTGAAGCGACCCGCAGCATCACCCGTCGTTATCAACAGGATGGCTACTTGCTGTCCTACGCCTTCCTGCCCCAGCAGAATTTCGACAACGGCACCGCGCGCGTGGTGTTGGTGGAGGGCTATATCAAGGATTACCAGTTGCAGGGCGACGTCGGCCGGGTCAAAGGCCTGCTGGATGAACTGGTGGCCAAACTGCAGGCCGAACGCCCGCTGACCCGCAAGACGTTCGAGCGCTACACCACGCTCATGAGCCGCATCCCCGGCGTGACCTTGCAAGCCCAGGTGCCGCCACCGGGCACCACCGACGGCGCGTCAACCCTGATCGCTCAGGCCAGCCGCAAACCCTTCACCAGTACCCTGAGCACCACCGAAGACAACCGCAACGGCACTCAGGCCCTGCTGGGTGTGAGCAGTAACTCCCAGACGGCGATGGGCGAACAGCTGACCCTCAGCGGCCTGTTTCCGCCGGGTGACGATAAAGAGCATTACTACCGCCTGGACTACAACCAGTTCCTCAATGCAGAGGGCACGCAACTGGCCCTGTCCGCTTCGCGCTACCGCGCCGATCTGGGCAGCAATGTGCGTCTGGACAACGGCCTCGAACTGGAACCCCATCGGGAGAACGATCGTTATTCCATCGGCTTCACTCACCCGCTGATCGCCTCGCCCAACGAAATCCTGAGCGCCGGCGCGCGCCTGTACGCCGTGGACGACAAGACCCGCTACAAGGTGGTGGGCTTCCCCTTGAGCGTCGAACAACGCACCGACATCCGCGCCCTGGCGTTCGAAAGCGACTGGCGCAAGGCCGACGCTCGCCAACTGCGCATCCTCAGCGGCGGGTTGTATCAGGGTATCGACGGCATGGGTGCCAATACCGACAACAGCGCCATCGACCTGGATTTCTTCCGGTTGCGTCTGTCGGGAGTGCAGAGCGACAAGTTCTTCGACAACTGGCAAGGCGTCCTCTCCGCCGCCTTCTACTGGAGCGACGACAGCCTGCCCGACAGCGAACGCGCCGTCTTCGGCGGCCAGAACTTCGGCCGCGGCTACCCCGACGACCAGACTTCCGGCGACAAGGGCTGGGGTGCGGCGTATGAGGTGAACTACAGCTTCAATCGCGAGGGCAGTTGGGTTCGGGTGCTGCAACCTTATGTGGTGCTGGACCGCGCCAAGACCTGGTTCAACAAATTGCCGGTCCAGGGCAACGACATGTCATCGGCGGCGGTGGGTTTGAGATTTGGCGATGCCAAGTACTACAACATCGCATTGGAAGCGGCCAAGCCGATGTCGGAGAAGGCGCTGGATACGTTCAATCGGCGGGCGCGGTATAGCATCAGTTTCAGTTATCAGTTGTAGGGAGGGGTTGGCCGGCAGGACGCCTTCGCGGGCAAGCCTCGCTCCTACAGGGCCTGTGTTGGACACAAAATTGAGGACGACGCAGGACCACTGTAGGAGCGAGCTTGCTCGCGATGGAGGTCAACGATGACGCGGGAAAACTGGATAAATGCATTGCCCAGGCTCACTCCCGCAAAAAAGCTCAAGAGCCGCTGGCGCGCACGTCCGGCAACGGAAACAGATTGTTCAACGTCTCCAACAACCGCACGTGATAAATCGGCTTGCGAAACAAATCCAGCACATGCAACCGCAACATGTCACTGACATCCTCCATATCCGCATGCCCCGACATCACGATCACCGGCAGATGCTGGCGCGAGGTGTGCTCGCGCAAGCGCTTGATCAGCGACATGCCACTCTCCTCCGGCATGCGCAGGTCGGTGATGACCAGCGCAATGTCCGGATGACGGGTGAGATGGTGCAGAGCCAGTTTCACGGACGTTGCGGTAAAGACATCGAAGCCTTCGCCCTCCAGCAACTCCGCCAACTCGAGCAAAGCGTCTTCTTCGTCATCGACCAGAAGAAGTTGTTGGCGGGAAGAGGCAGGAGCACTCATGCGCGACACCGGTAGTAAAGTAAGCACTGACATTAGGACCCGCCTTCAGCTATGGCAAATGACCGTCGCATCAGGACGACTTAGGAACGAGTGCACCCGAAATTTTTCCGAATACCGTCCCGATGTCGCCCGCAATACCCGAACTGAGCCCCGCAATGACCACCGCCACCATCGCCGCCACAATCGCATACTCGATACCTGACGCGCCCTCGGTATCCCTCGCCAATCTCCTGCAGAAAGACAAAACGAGTTCCGACTTGACCTTGCTAACCAGCTTCGAAAAAGACATGACCGATCTCCTGGCGCACCCGGGTGTTGCATGAGCGCAACATGATTTCCCTATGCCAGCATCAGCATTGTCGGCATTTTCCAACCCAACAACTGTAACAACGGACTAATCACAAAGTATTAGTCGCTTCGTTGACGCCAGAAAAACCGACATTTCGTCGTAATCATTTACTTTTATTGAATTTTTTCAGCTTCGTAATGGCATTTCGCTCTAGCTGCGCTACCGTCCAATAGCGAAATAGTTCCATGTTCATAGCTGCCTGATTGCGAAGTTGTCTCGTCGGATGAAACGGGGTCTTTGCGCAGCAGGAAAGGGAGAGCCGTCATGAACAGCCGTATCATTCTGGGCCTTGCCGGACTGTCACTGGTGGGCGCTGTATTTGCAGGGTATTGGGGCCTGACGTTGACCCAACAACCGGCACCCGCGCTCGTTGCGCAATTGAGCGACACTCCACCAACCTCCCCGCTTCAGTCACCCGCGCAACAGACAGAAGACACCACCCGCAAACCGGTGGTGGTCTTGCAACGCGACGTGGCCCCCTTCGCACAAATCACCGCCGACGACGTCGCCCTGGAAAAACTGCGCACCGTCCCCGCCGGCAGCCTGACCAGCCTCGATCAAGCCATCGGCCGCACCCCGTGGCGCGCCCTCAAGGCCGGCAGCTGGCTCAACGACGAAAGCTTCGACGCCGGCGGCAGCCTGGCGCGAATGATTCGCCCTGACGAACGCGCGCTGGCCGTAGCCGTGGACGAAGTAGTCAACGCCGGCGGGCAACTCGCGCCGGGAGACTATGTTGATGTGCTGCTGTTTCTGCGCATGGACACCACCAACCCGCAGGCCTCGTCCCAACTGGTGATCCCGGCCCTGCGCGTACTCGGAGTGGGCGAGCAGATGGGTCTGACCAACGACGGCCAACCCGCCAACCCTGCCCATGGCAACGACGACAAACTGCGTCAGGAACAACAGCGCGCCAGCGCTCGCACCGTGCTGCTGGCCGTGCCCGAACCACTGATCAGTCGCCTGATGCTCGCTGCGCAGGCCGGAGTTTTGCGCCTGGCCGTGCGCAGCGCCGAGGAAAACCGCCTGGCCCGGTACTGGGCCGGTGAAAGCGATTCGGCGGCCAACCTGGCCAATGCCGACCGCGAACTGATTCAGTTCAACGAGCTGGCCATGACCCCGCCGCCGAAGAATGTCATGGCCATCGGCGCCTCCACACCCGCGCGCAAAGCGGCCGTGGAAGTCATTCGCGGCAATGAAACCACGCAAAAGACCCCCTGAATCGAGCAAGGATGCCCTTTGATGCGCAGACGTTTTGTGCCGTTGTTCAACGGTTTGATCTGGGCCACCTTGATCAGCGGCGTGCCCGTGACGGCAGCCCTGGCCGCAAGCGGCAATTGTTCCGCGCTGGGCCCGATGCCGGCCACGATGGAAGTTGGCGAAGGAATGCAGCAGGAAGTCCAGTCGCCGGTCGCGATAACCCGCATCGCCGTGGGCGACCCGAAAATCGCGGATGTGCGGGTCAACGGCAACGACGCCTTCTTGCTCACCGGCATGGCCGCTGGCGCCACCAGCTTGATGGTCTGGACACCCTGCGCCAGCACCCCGCGCCAGAGCATGGTGTTTGTGAAAGGTCGCGCCACCGCCGCCATGACCACCGCCACCCGCCTGCCCTCCGATGAACCGGCACTGCCCTCGCAGGTGCAGACCGACATCCGCTTCGTCGAAGTCAGCCGCACCAAACTCAAGGAAGCCAGCACCTCAATCTACGGCAAGACCTCCAACTTCTTGTTCGGCTCGCCCGGCACCGTGCCCAACACCGGCGTGACGCCACGGGTGCTGCCGCTGCGCGATCTCGATCCGCGCATCGCCGTGCCGAGCATTCCGCTGGCCAACGACATGTACAACATCGTCGCCGGCGGCGGTAATTTCCTGGCGATCATCAATGCCATGGAAGGCAGCGGCTTCGCCTACACCCTGGCGCGGCCAAGCCTGGTGGCCCTGAGCGGACAGAGCGCCAGCTTCCTGGCCGGCGGTGAAATCCCGATCCCGATCCCCAGCGCCAACAGCAACAGCTATTCCATCGAATACAAGGAATTCGGTATCCGCCTGACGCTGACGCCAACGGTGGTCAGCAACGACCATATCGCGATCAAAGTCGCGCCCGAGGTCAGCGAGCTGGATTACAACAACGCCGTGACCATCGGCGGCACCACCGTGCCGGCCTTCACCATTCGCCGCACCGACACCAGCATCTCCCTGGCCGATGGCGAAAGCTTCGTCATCAGCGGTTTGATCAGCACGCAAAACACCTCGCAGGTGAACAAATTTCCGGGCCTTGGCGATATTCCGATTCTCGGCGCGTTTTTCCGCAGTTCCTCGATCAACCGCGAAGAGCGCGAGCTGCTGATGATCGTCACTCCGCATCTGGTCCAACCGCTGGCGGTCAACGCGAAGCTGCCTTCGTTACCGGGTGAAAACCTGCGCAACTACGACCCTAACTGGTATCGCCTGTACTTCCTCGAAAACGGTGATTTCGATAAACGCAGCGGGCTATCGCAATGAGCCAGAACCTGAGCCAGACCTTCCTCGCGATCACGCGTAGCAACACCGATCTTGAATGGTTGCAGGGCGCCCTCGCGCCGATGGGCCAGGTGGTCAGCGTCCCGGGCGACAGCCTCGACGAACTGCTGGCGCTGGTGGACGTGACCTTCGCCAGCCTGGTGTTCGTCGGTCTTGATCGCGAGCATCTGGTGGCCCAGTGCGCGCTCATCGAAGGTGCGCTGGAAGCCAAACCGATGCTGGCCATCGTCGCGTTGGGCGACGGCATGGACAACCAGTTGGTGCTCAATGCGATGCGTGCCGGTGCTCGGGATTTCGTTGCCTACGGCTCGCGTTCCAGTGAGGTCGCCGGGCTGGTTCGCCGATTGGGCAAACGCCTGCCGCCGGTGGCGCCGAACACCCAGTTGGGTGGCCTGACAGTGCTGTACGGGGTGCAGAGCAATGCCGATGGCGCGTTGCTCGCCAACCACATGGCGCAGGTGGTGCAGAAGAGCGGCCAGCAAACCCTGCTGCTGGATCTGGGTCTGCCCCGGGGCGACAGCCTGGCATTGCTGGGCCTTGAGAGTTCGTTCTATTTCGGCGATGCGTTGCGCCACGTGCGCCGCCTCGACGCAACGCTGATCGACAGCGCCTTCACCCGCTGCGAAGTCGGCCTGCGCATCCTCGCCTACGCCAACAATGATGAGCCGCTGGAGCACACCAGCGCCGCCGAGCTGTACATGTTGCTCAGCGCCCTGCGCCAGCACTTCCAGCACATCGTGGTGAACCTCACCGGGCAACCGGACAGCGAAGCCCTGCGCACCTTCGTCAGTCATTGCGACAAGCTGCTGTGGTACACCGACCAGAACGTGATCGATTGCCGCCGCAATCTCGCGGTGCTCAATCTTTGGCGGGAAAAAGGCATGAAACTCGATCACGCCAAGCTGCTGGTCGATCGCTATCTGCGCAGCGTCGCGCCGGACTCCGACGCCCTGGGCAAAAGCTTCGGCATGGAAATCATCGCCACTCTCGCCTACAGCCCCGAGGTGCGCCTGAACGCCAAGAACCAGGGCGTCACCCTGTTCGAACTGGCACCCCGGGAAGTGCTCACCCAGAGCCTTAAAACCCTCGGCGAACGCCTGGCCAAACGTTCCGAAAGCCTGGCCAAACCCAAGTCCTGGTTCAGTCGCTTGCGAGGTACCCAATGAGCGCTGAAAAACTCTTCGGCGGTCCCCAGCGCGGGGTCGCCGGCAACACCGACCATGAAGGCCTGAAGTTGGTGCTGCACCGCTACATCATTGACGCCATCGAAGAGTCCGGCAAAAACCTGCTGGAGGGCTCGCGGCAGGTGCTGTCGCAGTTCGTCATCGACAAGGTCGCCGAGTACATCGCCCGTCTGCACCTGGCGATTTCCCGCTATGAGATGGAGCGGCTGGCTGAAGAGATCGTCGACGAACTCACCGGTTTCGGGCCGCTGGAGGTTCTGCTGCGCGACCCGGCGGTGACCGAGATTCTGGTCAACGGCCCGCACCGGGTGTTCATCGAGCGCGACGGTTTGCTGCATCAGAGCGATCTGCGTTTTATCGATGCCCATCACGTCGAACGGGTGATCCAGCGCATTCTCGCGCCGCTGGGGCGCCGGCTCGACGAGTCCTCGCCCATGGTCGATGCGCGTCTGCCCGACGGTAGCCGGGTCAACGCGATCATTCCGCCGATTGCCCTGGATGGCCCATGTCTGTCGATTCGAAAGTTCCGCCAGGACATGCTCAAAAGTACCGACCTGATGGCCATGCAGACCATCGATCAGGCGATCTATGAATTCCTTCAGGACGCCGTGGGCAAGCGCTGCAACATCCTGATCAGCGGCGGCACCGGCACCGGCAAGACCACTCTGCTGAACATCCTCAGCCAGTTGATCAACCCTCACGAACGCCTCGTCACTATCGAAGACGTCGCCGAATTGCAGCTCGGTCACCCTCATGTCGTGCGCCTGGAAACGCGGCCGCCGAATGCCGAGGGCCATGGCGAGGTCAAGGCCAGCGACCTGATTCGCAACGCGCTGCGGATGCGTCCGGACCGGATCATCCTCGGCGAGATCCGCGGCGTCGAAGTGGTCGATGTGATGACCGCGATGAACACCGGCCACGACGGTTCCATGAGCACCGTGCACGCCAACAATGCTCAGGATGCGCTATTGCGCCTGGAAACCCTGGTCGGCCTGACCGGGCGCAGCATCGCCGAACGCACCCTGCGTCAGATGATCTGCGCGGCGCTGGATGTAGTGATCCAACTGACGCGCATGCCCGATGGCCGCCGTTGCGTCAGCGAAGTGGTGGAGGTGATTGGCGTGCGCGAGGACGTGTATGTCACCAATACCCTGTTCCGTCTGGACCGGCGCAGCGGTTTCGGTTTCCTGCGCGAAGCGGTGAATCCGGCGGGCGACAAGTTGCGCCGCGACTCGCACTTTTCCCCCTCGACGTACTGAGGTCACGGCATGCTCAAACCCTTGCTGCTGATCCTGGTTTGCCTGGCCTTGCTCGGACTTTCGGTGCGCCTGTTCCAGCGCGGCCTGCGCCAGCCCGGCACCGAGCGTGCACTGGAACGCCTGACCCGCGGGCAACCGGAACCGGTGACGCAGAAAACCTCGTGGGCCGGTCTGGAGCGCGCCTTTCTGCGGGCGGGTTTGGGCCGCCCCACGGAGCGCCTGGGGTTGTGGCTCACGCTTTGGGGGTTGGGTGCGCTGCTCGGTTTGATGCTCGGCGGCTGGCTTGGGTTGCTCCTGCTCGCTGTACTGCCGCCGCTGCTGGTGCGGATGTATGTGCAATGGCGTTATCAGCGCAGGCTCAGGCGCATGGTCGAGCAACTGCCGCCGCTACTCGATCACACCGTGCGCAGCCTGAAGTCCGGTCGCACCCTGGCCGATGCGGTGCTCGGCGCCATCAATGCCTCTGAAGATCCGCTCCGGGATGCCATGGGCCGGGTACAGCGCAGCGTGCAGTTGGGCGTCAGCCTGCCGGATGCCGCGACGGACTTTGCCGAGCTGTACGACAAGGACGAACTGCGTCTGTTTGCCCTGGGCTTGAAGGTCAATCATCGCTACGGCGGCAATGCCAGTGAGCTGCTGGAAAACCTGATGAGGATGATCCGCGAACGCGAGCAGGCCTCTCGCCAGTTGCGCGCCATGACCGGCGAAACCCGGGTCACGGCGGTGGTGCTGGCGCTGCTGCCGGTATCGGTCGCTGGTTACTTTCTGATCACCAATCCCAAATACCTGATGAGCATGTGGAACGATGGCTCGGGGCAGATGATGCTGGTCAGCGCCATCGGCTTGCAGGTGTTCGGCTGTCTGGCGCTGTGGCGGATGTTGCGAAGCCTATGAACCCATCGATGCTGCTCAGCTCGCTGCTGTTTCTGACCGCGTCCCTGTTGCTGGTCAGCGTGGTATTGGAATTGCGGCGTCGGGCGCGTCAGGTGGTGCAGCGCCTGGACGGCAAAGCGCCGAGCGAACCGCGTTTCAGTCAGTGGCTGCATGCATTGGGCGCCAGCCGGCTCGGTCAGCGCACGGCCAGCCTGGATAACGAAACCCAGACCCTGCTCAACTGCCTGGGCTGGCGCACCGCGCGCAAACGCACCTATTTCGCCGCTCTGCAGGTCGGCGTTCCGCTCGCAGCGCTGTTCATGAGCCTGTTGATCCAGGCGCTGTTTTTTCCTCAAGCGAGCAATCACTGGATCGCTCCGACCTTCGCGGTCGGCATCGGTTATCTGCTGCCCAAGCGCCTGCTGGCGGCCGCCGCACACAATCGGCAGAAGCAACTGGCGATCGAGGTTTCCACCTTCATTCCGCTGCTGCGCATCCTGTTCGAATCGGGCATGGCCGTGGAGCAATCCCTGCGCGTGTTGAGCAACGACGGCAAACAACTGCTGCCGATCCTGACCCATGAATTGCGCCTGGTGCTGGCGCGGGTCGATTCCGGCCTGGAGCTGGGCGAAGAGCTGCACAAGGCCAGCCGCCTGATGGCGGTGGATGAATTCACCGACACCTGCGTGATCCTTCAGCAGTTGCTGCATCAGGGCGGCGGCGCCATGAAATCGCTGCTGTCGCTCAAGCAACTGCTCGATGACCGGCGCATGACGCGCCTGCAGGAATACATCTCCAAAATGTCCGCGAAAATGTCCGTCGTGATGATGTTGTTTCTCTTCCCGGCGCTGTTGATCGTACTGGCCGGCCCGGGCTTCACTGCCCTGACGCGAGCCTTTGCTTCCTAGAGGGAATGTGATGAAAGCATTGATAGCCGGTTTGAGTCTGCTGATGCTGGGCGGCTGCGCGAGCACCGGCCAGACACCCTGGAGCGCCCTGACCGATTCGGCCAGCTGCGGCAAATTGAGCTCCGAACAGCAACTGGCGATGAACCTCGCCGACGACATGGCCAAGGACGGCAAGCTGCACGCGAGCCTGGCCAATCTGGAAAACCTGCCGGGCAACATGGCCGACGTCCGTCTGCGCAAGGCCAAGGTGTATCGTCTGCTGGGCCGCAGCGAAGCCGAACCCTTGTACCGCAGCCTGCTCGGCGGCTGCATGGCCGCCGAAGCCGAACACGGCCTGGGCCAGCTCGCCGCCGCTCGCGGCGACAACGGTCAGGCTCAAGCACATTTGCAGCGCGCTGCTCGCCTGACGCCCACCGACGAAAAAATCCGCAACGACCTGGGCGTGGTGTACCTCAACCAACTGCGCCTGGAAGATGCCCGCTTCGAATTCCTCACCGCCATGGAGCTCAAGCAGAGCGACACGCTGGCCGCGCTGAACATGGTCACCTTGCTGATCTACCAGGACGACTGGAGCCGTGCCGCCGAACTGGTCAGCCGCGCCGGCCTGAGCCCAACCCAGGTCACCGAAGCCCAGGCCCGCGCGGAAAAACTCAAATCCCCGGCGAAAGTTTCTCCGACCGCCGCCGCACAAGTTGCCGCCGTCGCCACCCCGGCACTTCCGTAGGGAGCAAACCGATGAAACCCACCACCCTCTGCTGCCTCACCCTGCTGGCCTTTCCTGTGTTCAGCCACGCCATCGACTCCGGCCCCTCCTCGCCCCAACAGCAGGAAACCGAGGGCTGGCTGCAACTGCAACGCAACAACACCGCCGCCTCCCCCAAACTCCAGAGCGCCACCGCGACAGAACGCGAACTGGCGATGCAGCGTTGGTTGAAGAGCTACCAGCACGAGATTCCGGAGTTCTTTGATCAGTATGAAGGGGGGAAAGTGGATAGTGGGTCGGGGGAATAACCGCGTGCTTCCTGCAGGGACTGTGTAGGAGCTGTCGAGTGAAACGAGGCTGCGATCTTTCAAGATCAAAAGATCACAGTCTTCGGCAGCACTTACACGGGATTGGGCATCCGCCATCGCGAGTAGGCTCGCTCCCACAATTTTGGTCTGGGTACATTCGCAAAGTCGGGTTGTCTGTGAGGCCGCCTTCGCGGGCAAGCCCGCTCCCACAGTGGGTCGGTGTACATCCGTGAAATCAGGTCGTGTATGAGGCCGTCATCGCTGGCAAGCCAGCTCCCACAGATTTTGTGGTGGACGCAAAATCTGTGGGCGCCTCCGCACCACTGTAGGAGCGAGCATGCTCGCGATGGTGGTGGACGTTGACGCTGGCTGTCTGAATGCCCGCGGTGGCTGGGTGCTCATCGCGAGCAGGCTCGCTCCCACAATGGGTATGGGTACATCCGCAAAAATCGGGTTGGCTGCGAGGCCCTCTTCGCGAGCAAGCCCGCTCCCACATTGGGTCGGTGTAGATCCGCAAGATTGAGGTCGGCTACCAGGCCGCCTTCGCGGGCAAGCCTCGCTCCTACAGGTACGTGTTCGCTTAGGGGAATGCGGATAACCAACCTTCAGGTCGAGTGTCAGCTCGCCTCGGCTGCTTTTGCTTTGGCTGTTGATTTTGATCCACCCGCCCCATCGGCAGGCTGAGTGGAGGCGTTTATCCGGGGGGCAGGCGCGCAGCGCCGTGCGGCGAAGCCGCACACATCGAGAGG
>NZ_JAIQWX010000048.1 GCF_020164475.1 Pseudomonas sp. REP124
GGGAAGAGAGATAGCCTTTACGCATAGTGGAACTCCATGACATCGATTGAGAAAGCAGCTTTTCCGAAGCTGCCTCTCGAATTTAGGCGATATCTGGGAAGTGTCAAAAATACATGCGTTACGGAGTGTGAACTAATTCTACTCCTCGCTAGCTGTTGATATCAGATTATTCCCACACACGCAAAAGCAGTGTCGCTGCTAGTGAGCTCTTGTTTGGATACATTTATCTGCAGGCAGATCAACAGAATAATTCGGTTTTAGTAGCTGTTGGATAGGCCGCTCTTCAAACCCGCCTGCTCCTTTAGGGGTATTCCAGGATGCAACCACATCATAATCCTTGAGATCCGCTCCGAATGTACCAATGAGGCTATCAGAAATACTCCTAGGACCTCCTGGCTCGACTAAAAGCCATGCTGAAATCAGTTGTTCGCATGGAACCCTCTTCAACACTTCAGTAGCCAACTTGAAACTGCCCGGATAACCTCCAATCATCCACGCCCGGCCGATACTGTTGGCGCCGAGCGCGTAAAGCAGCCCTGGGGACTGGCCGCTTAAATCTATGATCGGTGTGCCTGAATGAAAGCCAGCTTTTCGCGCTTTCGTTATGGCATCTGTCAAGTAGTTAGCATACCCCTCAGAAAGCCAGAGCCGAGAACCACTCCGGCCTAATTCCACCGGCTGAACGTTTAATACTAATGGTTGCGGCTGCCTATAAGGCAATGTCATACCCGAGTGAACCAATATTACTACGACCACCTGGGTGATCAACACCAGTGGAAATAGAATGAAGGATGACCTCTCACCACGTAGCGATGGGACAAAAAGTACCAATCCAGCCACCAACCAAAAAAAACCAACCAAACTCCCTACTGCCCAATAGTTATTATTACTGCCAAAGGCGTAAATATGTGGAAATACTGCAAACGATAACGCCATAAAGATATGCGATAGAGAAAATTTCGAGATAAAACGACGACTGTAAAAAAAGCAGCTAAGCAATAGCATTGCAGTTGGGACCACCAGGATTAAAAGTCCTTGAAAACTGCTAGGCTTAAGATTTAAGTGGCATTTACCCGTAATGAATAAAATAACAACAAGCAGCAAAGCACCTGAAAGTAAAAGCCCTAACGTACGGGTTAAAAGATTATTAATATATAAAAAAATCGGAACAACGAGACATACAATGAGCACGACTCGAAAATTTTCCACCTCATCTGAACCTAATAAAAAATCATCAAATCGCAACAACTGCACTAGTGTATGACCGCCACCTAGAGATTCGGCGAAAGTCATCGCTGTTTGCAGCCTTAGTACAAACCCCGATATTGACCCGTCAATTATTATCGAACTAAAAATCAATAAAAAAACCACCAACATTGCCGAAAGCAGCATCATACGAATATTAACTTTCCTCGTAATCAGCAAACAAAAGAAAACACAGGCTCCAACTAAAGCAGCACTACTAGGCTTTGCCATGAAAGCCAACCAGCCACCAACAGCAATTAAGACCCAACCGAATGAACGCTCTTTTTTTAGCTCAGTCAAACACAATCCGGCAGCGATGATTAGGAGCGCTTGAAAATTTAAGCTATTGTAGCTCGGTGACAGAAGCCAAAAGCTAAAAAAGCTGACACCTCCACTTGCAAAACCAAAAGACACTATATGTCGATTTACTTTCGATTTAATGTCCGAAGGGAACAAACCTCTAATGATGGTGTCGACCAGAAACCAACTTAGGGAAAATGTAAGCAGCACATTCGCTCTTCTCAGCCATGCAACATCCCCTCCTACAAGCAGATTCAACGGATAGTAGATATAGCCAAACTGCGTCAGAGACGAATCATACAATTTTGGGGATGCCACCCAATTTAAGTAAAAACCCTCGTCAGTAAATTCAAAGCCATAAGAACTGTAGAATAGCAACCAAACAAGTACCGCTATAGATCCAATAGCAGAGAGTAGAGCTAGGCACCATTCAGCCGCATGCGAAAACCTAACCTTCAGAGAATTATCCTTAGTCAAATCAGAGGTATCGCTTTGAATGCTCATTACAACCTTAGCCCTTAACTTTTTACTTCGACATTACTACAGCAATCGCTTAACAAGAGCCGTCATATTTTATGCTATATAAACGATTACCGGCACTTAACGCAAAAACCACAAGAATTTCATAATAAAAACGTCCGCGCGGTTGCGGACGTCTTTCCATACAAATTATAGATCAGCAGTCAAGGTTCAAGCCTTTGCTGTTGATATATCCAGTCTACAATTTCACCATCTGGCGTGTAGCCACTAACGGTATCACGCAAAAGTTGCCGCACCCGCGAATAATCATCATGTTCTACCGCAAGCAGCAACTCGGTAAGCTTCTCTTTCAATACGTCCCAAGACAAGTAGTCCTCATTCGCGCTCATAATCATGGGATGTTTAGTCGCGGCTACGTTATCACCTATAAGAAGCTCTTCGTAGAGCTTTTCACCTGGGCGCAGGCCCGTAAACTCTATGGCAATATCGCCGTTCGGATTTTTATCTGAGCGAACACTTAATCCCGAGAGGTGAATCATTTTTTCTGCAAGTTCGACAATTTTTACAGGTTCACCCATATCCAAAACAAAGACATCACCCCCCAGCCCCATCGAACCGGCTTGTATCACTAACTGAGCTGCTTCTGGAATAGTCATGAAATAACGCGTAATTTTAGGATGGGTAACCGTTAACGGCCCGCCTGATTTTATTTGCTTGTGAAAAAGTGGAATTACCGATCCAGACGAACCCAAAACATTCCCAAACCTGACCATTGTAAAGCGCGTTTTATTAACACGAGATATCTTAGAGTAATCACCAAGCAAAACGGGTGCTATTTCACGACTCAGTGCCTGAAGAGTCAGTTCTGCAAGACGCTTGGTACTACCCATAACATTTGTAGGCCGCACTGCTTTATCGGTTGAGATTAGTACAAAATTAGAAACCCCTACCTGTAAAGCGGCTTGCGCAGTATTAAGAGTACCCATCACGTTATTCAACACACCTTCGGCAATATTATGCTCAACCATAGGCACGTGCTTATAAGCGGCTGCGTGGTAGACAGTATCAACTTTCCAAGTTTTCATCACCTCCACCAACTGGGCTTGATTACGCACAGATCCCAATATAGGTAGGAGTTTCACCGATAATGACTCACGATTTATACGTTGTTCGAGCTCTGCCAGGATGCAGTAAAGATTAAACTCACTATGATCGAATAGAATCAGTGTGGTGGGTGACTGTGTAAGGATCTGTCTGCACAGCTCCGAACCGATTGAGCCACCCGCGCCAGTTACAAGAACGGCTTTCTCCAGAATGCAGTGCTCCAACAAATCATCTTGTGCGGGCACAGCATCGCGTCCTAGGAGATCGGCAATGTCTACCTCCTGAATATCATCCACCTTCACTCTGCCACTCGCCAGATCCATGAATCCCGGCACGCTGCGTACATGTAATGGATAGTTTTCAAGGAAACCGAGAATTTCGCGGCGTCGTCCCCGAGAGGTCGAAGGAATGGCGAGCAGTATCTCCTGAGCACCTGTAGCGTGAATCATTTGCTCGATATGACGTGGCTTATAAACCTGAAGGCCTGAGATAACCCTGTTAGAAATACTGTCATCATCATCAATGAAGGCGACTGGGCGCATGGCGCGCCCCATTCTCAGCGCAGCTACTAGTTGATTACCCGCTGCACCAGCGCCGTAGACCGCAACTCTAGGTAACCCATCGTCACGGTTAGCGAATGGAACATGTTGAGCGGCGGAAAACCAATCACCGAGGAAGTACTGACGCATCGCAAGGCGAAGCCCCCCGATCATCACCATGCTTAACCACCAGTAATTGAATATGATGGACCGCGGCACTACATTTTGATGATTGCTATACCAATAGACAATAAAACCAAGGATCAATGAAGACAGACTCACTGCCTTGATGATGGCAATTAGTGCGTCATTGCCGAAATAGCGCATGACTGCGCGATACATGCCAAATCGAATGAAGAGCGGAATCGCTACGAGAGGCGCGCTGACGAAAAGCCAGACGTGAGTGGTGAAGGGATTGATCATTTCATCGATCCCGAGACGCACAACAAATGCCAACCACAACGCCATCCAAACCAGACCTACATCAGCTAGCACCTGAATCAGCCGTTTGTGACGACGCGGGAGCCCCAACAACACCGCGCGTAGTCGATCCATAAACGCTTCAAACACCTTTACCGCTCCTAAACTGATATCACTCGATCATTGTACATATTCGCTCGAAACCGGCACTGTCTAAATACGACGCCTACCCAGGTCAGAAATCCTAGGGAGTTTCGAGTTTTCCAGCATGGAATTTGAAGGCAAGAATGATCAGCGGAACGTACGAGATAAGCACACCCCAGGCCCCATCGAGCCCGAGTCGGGTCACTGCGAAGGCAACAGGCAACAACCAAAATAGGTTGATTGCACCTACAGCCAGCGTTACGGGTAGATGCTTGCCGAACCGACGGGATGCAAACTGATAGGCATGGCTACGATGAGCTTCATACACTTTATCGCCGCGTAGAAGCCTGCGTATCAAGGTAAATGTCGCATCGACAATGAACACACCCAGCAGAATTACCCACGCCCACATCAATTTAGGGGAGATCCAAGCCGCCTGTAGAGACATTACACCTAAGGTTATTCCTAGAAAACCGCTTCCCGCATCCCCCATAAATATTCGCGCAGGGGGAAAATTCCAGCACAGGAAACCGACAACCGCCGCAGCCAGCATTGCCGGCCCCCAAATGAGTTCTTGTGCGTCAATGAGCCAGTAAAGCAAGCAAGCACCAAGGCAAGCGCTTAGCGCTTCAACACTAGCGATGCCATCAATTCCATCCATAAAATTGTATAGATTCAGCAACCAAACTAAGTAAACAGCAGCCAGGAAGTGACCAACCCAGTATAGATTCAGGTGAGTACCAAACAACGTGATGGGGGGAAGCCCGCCCAACCAAGCGAGAGCCCAAACTCCGGCCCCAAAATGCCCCAACAGACGCCAGCGGGCAGCAATGTGACCATGATCATCCATAAACCCAATTACGGCTACCGCAGCGCCAGCACCGCCTACGGCGATCAGCTGCTGCCAGGGAACCATCTCAAAACTACCAAAAACTGGAATCGAGGCCAAAAAAGTCAGCACAATTGCCACCCCTCCCCCTCGCGGAGTTGGAATAGTATGGGAGCTTCGCGCATTGGGAATATCGATAATACTTCGAGCCAATGCATATCGTCGCAGAGCAGCAGTTAACAAAAAAGAAATAACGGTAACTACCGGTACCAGCCACAAATAAACCATTGTTATTGATGTTCCCGAAAATGCATTGCAGTGATCGCCAGCGCCTCATCCACACTGAGTGGGGGCGCCCAGCCTAGAAGGTCTCGTGTTTTGCTGATATCGACTCGCAATGAACCGCAAAGGCGCTGGGAAAGCGCCTTTTTACCTAAAAGTGCTGCACCACTCCGAAGCACCCAGGCAGGGACTGGAACAAGCCTAGCCGGCTTGTTGAGTGCTTTAGCCATCTTGCTCAACAATACGGTAGTGGACAAATCCTCTCCATCACTTACTAAAAATGTCTGGTTAGCCGCAGCGGGATGATCGATACAGGTAAGGATCAGGTCGACAAGGTTGCCCAGTGCCACGAGACTGCGACTGTTATGAATCGCTCCGAAAGGAAGAGGAATGCCCCGATCCAGCCAACGCATCATGCTCAGAAAATTAGCTTTAACACCTGGTCCATAGACCAGAACCGGCCGAATAATGACGATCTCCATAGTTGTTGCTTTGGCCAGTTGGCGAAGCCCTTCCTCAGCTTCCATCTTCGATACCCCATAGGGATCTACAGGAGCCGGAACGTCTTCAGCACTAAACATGGAGCCTTCGTCAGTCCCTTCGCCGTTGACCTTGATGGAACTGATAAATATGAACCTTCGCACACCAGCAGCGGCCGCTTGCCTAGCAAGATTCAATGTACCGTCAACGTTCACTTTACGAAAAGCAGCCAACGGATCGACTTCGACGTCTTGCATGACATGTACTCGAGCTGCGGAATGTATAACAACACCGCAGTCCGCCAAGTGTGCATCCCACTTAGTCATGCCATCGAACGTTTCGATGCGGACTTTAGGAACATTCGGAACACACACGCGTGACTCGTCTCGAACAGCAACTACGACAGAAAACTTATTCTCGTAATTTAAACGTTTAAGAATGGCGCCACCGACGAAACCTGTTGCACCAGTAAGTAGTATTGTCGGCTGCATTATCAGGTAGCCTTGCGTAGAGTAGCGTTACGGAATAAACGTTCAAGCCGGGACAAAAGTATAGGTTTAGAATAATAGTTTAAGTAGTACTGATGCCCCGCTTGTCCCATTGCTTTCAGACCCATCGCGTCTGTGTTTGCTAGCGCCATCGTGATATCAGCCAAGCCGCTGGCGTCGCCGGACGCACAAGTAAAACCGGCGCCTGACTCTGTAATCACTCTGGCAGCCTCGCCATTGATCATTCCCAGAAGTGGTCTACCCGAAGCCAAATATGCTTGCACTTTGCCGGGGATGGTCTTTTCAAAAACGTCATTGGTTTTCAGAGATACGAGCAAAGCATCTGCATTCGCGAACAAAGCTGGCATCTCTTCTAATGGGTGCCTTCCCAATAACAATACGTTACTTAGTCTCCTGGATTGAACTTGTTGAGCAACCCACTCACTCATTCGACCGTCACCGACAATTACCCAGCGGACTGCCACCTTGCCTTGCAATTTTTCGGCGGCATCCAGTATAGCCGGGAGATCTTGAGCTTCGCCAAGGTTGCCCGCAAATACTACGGTGAATACGGAACCGTCCCGTTCGAGTAAACGAGAATCTTGCGATGATGGGGATGAAAAGTCATCTTCAGCCCAGCTTGGAAAGTACACCAACCGTTCAGGAGAAATGTTTCGCGTACAGTATCTTTTTACATTATCGAAGAATCCGTTCGACTGCAAAAGTAAGTAGTCTGTACGATTGTAGATCCAGGAAACCATTTTCCCGACCATCGATAGCAAGGCTGGATGTTTGATAACGCCGACAGCTCGAAGTGTCTCAGGCCATAAATCCAGCACCCAAACAAACACGGGGGCTTTCTTTAACCGTCCAATGACCAGCGCTGGAATCGCAGCCATAATTGGGGACACAGCATAGACAAATATCGCATCAAATTGCTTGCCGCGCAGTTTATATGCCCCAATAGAGGAGGCACTGGTGAAAAAACTTAGATAATTCAACATTAAACTAATACTGCGTTTCCCACGCGCAGCCATAGGCACCCTGAAGATTTCAGCGCCTGAATACTCACTAAAGCGCTCAGGCGCAGATAGGTATTCCTTATATACCTCACCCTCAGGGTAATTTGGTAGTCCAGTCAACACAGTGACCGAATGTCCTTTCTCGGTAAAGTCACGAACCAAATCGTTGATACGCATATTTTCAGGCCAAAAATATTGCGTAACTACCAAAATCCTCAATTTACTCTCAGACATGAACACAACTCAGATTAGTAGCGCTTCCAGACCACACGATTAACGTAGTCAGTATAACTATGTACGATCCTCGCGACTTTCTCAGATACATTCGGCATGCTGTAGTCGGATACAAGTTGCAACGAACGCACCGTTCCTGAAGCTTGAGTTTCCAAAATCATTAATCCTTGCAGAACCCGCTCGACTTCAAGCCCGACCATCATCACGGCAGCCTCTTCCATGCCCTCCGGCCGTTCATGAGCTTCACGGATGTTCAACGCTGGGAAATTAAGGATAGAAGATTCTTCATTTATAGTTCCACTATCAGACAGCACAGCCTTGGATTCAAGCTGAAGTTTATTGTAGTCCTTGAATCCTAAAGGCTTTAAAAGCCTAACATTTTCATGAAATACAATACCCAAAGCATCAACTCGCTTCTGTGTGCGCGGGTGAGTAGAAACAATGACCGGATGACCAAATGTGGTTGCTACCGTATTCAGAACATCAACCAATTTAAGAAAATTTTTATCAGAGTCGATATTCTCTTCACGGTGCGCACTAACGACAAAGAATTTCCCGGATTCAAGCCCCAGACGCTGTACTACGTCAGATGTTTCGATACCATTGCGGTAATGGTTTAAGACCTCAAACATAGGGCTACCCGTTTTGATCACCCTATCTGGAGGCAGACCTTCATTGAGTAAATAATCACGCGCAATTGTGCTGTAGGTAAGATTGATATCAGCCGTGTGATCTACAATCCGACGATTGATTTCCTCAGGGACCCGCATATCAAAACAACGATTGCCTGCTTCCATGTGGAAAGTCGGGATCTTCCGACGTTTTGCAGGAATAACCGCCATACAGCTATTGGTATCACCTAGGACAAGTAGGGCTTCAGGTTGCACTGAGGCAAGCACGCGGTCCACTGAAATAATGACGTTTCCGATCGTTTCTGCGCCGTTACCACCCGCCGCACTCAGGAAATGATCAGGCTTACGAATGCCAAGGTCCTGAAAGAAAATTTCATTCAGTTCATAGTCATAATTTTGACCTGTATGGACTAGTACATGATCGCAGTACTTATCCAGCGTGGTAATAACGCGCGACAACCGAATAATCTCGGGGCGCGTTCCTACTACAGTTACAACTTTCAGCTTTTTCATTGCAATATTCATTCCTAATTCAATCAGGCTTGGGTGCCCACAGGCATCGTGTAAGTATCTGGAAGCTCACGATCGAAAATTTCGTTCGCCCATAACATCACGATCATTTCACTCTCGCCAATGTTCGTGATGTCGTGGGTCCAGCCAGGTACAGTTTCGACAATTTCCGGCGTATCCCCATTTGTAAAAAGCTCGTAGAACTCCCCTGATACGATGTTACGGAAGCGGAAACAGGCATTCCCTTTAATTACCAAAAACTTCTCTGTTTTCGTGTGATGGTAATGGCCACCGCGGGTGATACCCGGATGGGCAGTGAAATAAGAAAACTGACCTGAATCTTTAGTTTTGAGCATCTCCACAAAGACACCACGTGTGTCTCCATACTTTGGAACCTCGTAAGTAAAATCCTTAGGAGGCAGATAGCTGAGGTAGGTGGAGTACAGAGCACGAACCAAACCTGTCCCTACTCGCTCAGCAATCATCGATTGCCGACTTTCCTTAAATGCACGCAACTGTGTAGCCAATTCGCCGACTGTAATTGAAAACTGTGGCTCGACAACAACAAAGGGATCGCCAGATACTTTTCCATCCATGACAGAAATAAAGCAGTTAATAACATCATCAATATAAACTAGGGGAATATTCGCATTTGCATCATTTATGCTTATAGGTAGGCAGTTAACGATGTTATGGCAGAATGTCGCAACAGCAGAATTATAATTAGGTCGCGCCCATTTCCCAAAGACATTAGGCAATCTGAACAAATGTACTTGGCTATTACTCTTGGCAGAAAGACTCAACAACGCTTCCTCAGCATTTCGTTTACTGGAACCATATGCATGGTTCGATTCTGCTTGTATAGAGGATGTATAGAGCAAAGGGATGTTTCGACCTGTTCTAGCGACAGCAGAACACAAAGTCTTCGTCAGATCGGTATTCCCAACTTTAAAGTCTTCGACATTTTCAGGACGATTGACCCCGGCCAAATGGAAAATAAAATCCACTTCTGATACCAATGACGGTAACTGGGAGACGTCGTCTTCTCGACAAAACTTCCGCACCTCAACATCATTTCGTTCATTTAGATGAGCGAGTAGATTTTTACCGACGAATCCGTTGGCACCGGTGATCAATACTTTCATGCCTTATTCCTCGGGTGTCGCAAATTCACCGCGCTGAATCGCGCGCATGAAATCTAATTTCAGTAATAAATTTTGCATTCCCTCAACGTCAAGCCGTTCGGTATTGTGGGAGTTGTAATCTTCCATAGTGGAAATCTTTTCCTCACCTTGCTCAACAAATTTACTGTAATTCAAATCACGCAAATCTGGAGGAACACGGAAGTAGGCCCCCATGTCTTCAGCACAAGCCATCTCTTCACGACTTAGTAAAGCCTCGTAAAGTTTTTCGCCGTGACGTGTTCCGATGATTTGGATGGGATGCTCGGGTTGTCCGAGCATCGCCGTCAACGCCCGGGCGAGTGTCTCTACTGTGGCAGCAGGGGCTTTCTGGACAAAGAGGTCACCATTGTTACCATTCTCAAAAGCGTACAAAACCAGATCAACGGCATCCGCCAGCGTCATCATGAAGCGTGTCATGTTGGGATCAGTAATTGACAGGGATTTACCTGCGCGAATCTGCTCAATGAACAGAGGGATCACAGACCCACGAGATGCCATGACATTCCCGTAGCGAGTGCCACAGATGACGGTCTTAGACTCGTCCACATTGCGGGACTTGGCTACCATCACTTTTTCCATCATGGCTTTGGAGATGCCCATGGCGTTGATGGGATATACAGCCTTATCGGTACTCAGACAAACAACGCGTTTGACTTCGTTCTGGATCGCGGCTTCAAGAACGTTATCGGTCCCAATAACATTAGTCTTGACGGCTTCCATCGGATGAAACTCACAGGACGGAACCTGCTTGAGCGCTGCAGCGTGAAAAATATAGTCAACACCGCGGGTAGCATTCAAAACGCTTTGGTAATCGCGCACATCACCAATATAGAATTTCAGCTTCGGGTTGCTGTACCGCTTGCGCATGTCATCTTGTTTCTTTTCGTCACGGCTGAAAATGCGAATTTCGGCAATATCGGTGTCGAGGAAACGCTTCAAGACTGCGTTACCGAACGAACCTGTACCACCAGAGATAAGAAGTTTTTTTCCACTAAACATAATGACCTACCCTTGCCGCGAACCAGGCAATGTTACTTAGTTCGTAATGCTGAATAAATTAGCTCGTCTTTTTGCTGTGCACTTGGGTAGCTAATCAGAACGGCACGGTACGCCCCCTTGAAAACGAAAAAACTACCGGCTGCAATCCCCACTACACCACACGCATCGACCACATTGCGCATGTCGCCAAGCGATCCACCTCCGCCCAGAATCGTAATGGGTATGTGGACCGTCTGACGAAGCTTCTGGGCTAGATCGATATCATAGCCCTTCATTCGACCGTCGTTTTCAATGGAATTTATAACTATTTCACCGGCGCCAAGTTTCTCTACTTCCAGGGCAACATCAAGAACGTTCCGCTTGGTATTACGAGTTCCATTATGCGTCCAGACATCGCAGGCCTTGCTCAGCATCCGAGACTTATAATCGAGCACGACGACAACACTTTGACTCCCAATTTCTTCGGCGATTTGGGTGATCAGCGCGGGGTTATCCAGGGCAGCCGAACTGATAGCGACCTTTTCGACGCCCAACGCAATAATTTCTTTCGCCTGTTTCGCCGTACGTATACCACCACCGTAGCAAAGAGGCATTCGGCATTCAGCGGCCAGATTTGCTATTTGCTTGTAATTAGGCTCAGCATTATTAACCGTAGCATCAATATCAATAACAATCAGTTCGTCAGCTTCTTTCTCATTGAAGATTTTCACGGCGTTAATTGGATCACCAACATATTTGGGATCCTTAAACTTCACTGTCTTAACTAGCCCGCCATCTTGAATCAAAAGACATGGAATAATTCGTGGTCTTAGCATTTCATAGTTCCGCGAAATTTTTCAGTAGGCCCACCCCGAAGTGGTGGCTCTTTTCGGGATGAAACTGGACGCCATACACGTTATCCGCACGGACAGCACAGCTAAAATCCAATCCATAGTTAGAAGATGCAGCGATGTGTTCAGAATTCAAGCATTCGAAAAAGTAAGAGTGAAGGAAGTAGAAACGAGCTTCTTCTTCGAAGCCCTTGAAAAGGGAATTATTCAATGAAGGCGAAACATCATTCCACCCCATATGAGGCAATGGCAAATCCGATAACTCCGGAACAGCTTTGAACGACCGAACCTTCCCAGGGACCCAACCCAAACCAGGCAGCGATCCTTCCTCACTGCTGTCGGAGAGAATCTGCATACCGACGCATATTCCCAGCACAGGAATCTTCGATTCCACTACGAGGTTATCCAACACTGGCCGCATGCCTGACGCGTCAAGACGTTCGATCGCATGGTCAAATGCCCCGACTCCGGGCAAGATTATCTTAGAGGCAGCTTCGAGTTCGGCTGCACATTTCGCTACAGCCACAGGAATATGTAATCGCCGGTAAACATTGACGAACGCCTGAATATTTCCCAAACCATAATCTACGATTGTGATCATCTGAAGAGTCTTCTTTCCAAACCAAGTGCGCTTAGCACCCGAGAGCCGATCCCGATGAGGAAGCGCTTGTTTTTGTAGTCAAGACACGTCTTGTTATGACCTTCAAAAATGCTCTGAAGCTCTGGGACAGTCAAGTCTAATTTATGAGCCACATATTCAAATTCGGATTGCAGAAATTTCTCATCCAGTTCAGGCTTGGCAATACGTTCCAACGCGGCGTCACGTGTTAATTGACCGGTCATGATGAGGCTCGAAAAATGCGCCCGACGCTTTTCGTATCCGAATTTTCGAGGCATCCAATAATCTTCGTAAAAACGGGTGAACCTCGATTCGTGGTGTTTGTGTTGGAAGCGCTTCCAGCCGAACAACCGTTCTAGGGTCTCCTCAGCCTCACTTTTTATATAAGGCAGCAAATTCAAAGGACGAACCACTTGCATACCCAAGACGTAGCGATAGTAAATTTTGTAGGACAACACATCGACAATCGGAAAACTTTTCAGTTTCCGCGAGCCGAATTTATTATGTATGTCATTAATAAGTATCTTATCAATACCTGGATAAGCGCCCCACTCTTCGGGCTCACGACAGCACTCGGTTGAATAGTTCCCCCCTGTCAATACATACTTGATCTTATGAGCCTTAGCAAACTTATACAGGCCAGAAAAGAATGCCGTGTCTTGAGGAATGTCCTGATCCGGAACTTGAGACTTCAAGAACGCAACCTGCAAACTCTTCATCTCTTCCCAGTTGATTACTTCGGTATAAAGGTCCAAACCCAGACCATCAACAAGCTTTTCGATATTCCCGACGGCCTGATCAGTATTCCAGCCAGCATCCACGTGAAAAAGCAGAGGTCTGAGACCCATTTTTTCTTTTGCGACATATACAAGATAAGAGCTGTCAAGCCCACCACTTAGACCGATGATGCAGTCAAACTCCTTACCCTCACCTTCTTTTCTAATTTTATCTGCAATTTTCATCAACTCGGCTTCGCCGATTGATCCAGTGTCCCAATTCGGACGGATATTATTCTCAAAATTCAAGCAATATTCGCATTGACCATCTTGCGAAAAAGTCAGGTTAGGATCACTGGTATCCATAATGCATGTGCGGCAAATGTTGTATTTCTTCAGACTCATAAAGCACCTTAAGCATCCACGAATTCCGCTCTCACCAGCCAGAGAGAAGACCGTACAGTTTTTTACGAAGATTATAGAAGAAGCTGTTGCAAGCCGATAGTGCTCTCAGTCTGTTGACCAAACTGGTGTTCGAAAGCAGAATGCCTAGCATATCGCCCTTCGAACGGCTCGATTCGCATCTGACTTTTTGGTATAGCTCGTCCCTGGATGCGTTTGAAAGTTCTGAAGCGTGTCTGTCGTAAAACAAACCGATTGCAGCCATCCTTGGGGTTAATTTCCTGTTATAGGTGGGGAAGTCTACTAGCATATTAATGCTGTTCCCGCTATGAACCCGCCACATGCAACCAACAATGTCCGAGTGAACCACGGTCCAATCGACAAAATGAGTGACCGCCAACTCCATCCACGTATCTTCATTCGGCAGTGACTCAGGTACTGGGAAGATCTTTGAAACGACCTGCCGGCTCATCATGTAAGAGACACCCGTCAAGCCGCCTTGGCCCGCGCGCTTGGGCACAAGATGACCATCAAATTTTTTATTTTCAGAAAGAGTGATCAGCTTGCAAAGCCCGACAACTGCTTCGTGCTCGCTGCAGCCGGCTACCATGGAGAAGCGCGCGGCCAGACTCCCCTCGGGCATGAGATCGTCACCTGCATAGATGCAAGTAAATCTGCCCGTCGCGTGTTGCACGCCAAAATTAAACGCAGAACACTTACCTGACTTAGGATTTTTCAACAATCGTAGATTTGTATACTCAGCAGCCAACGTTTGAAGAATATTATAAGTTTCATCGGTGGAGCCGTCATCCACCACAATCAACTCAAAACTTAAACCTTGTTGCCTGAGTATACTGAGCATCGCAGACTGGACGTATTTTTCTTCATTTTTAACTGCAACGACTACACTAACATTAAGGTCACTCATGTGAGCTCCTATTATCGAATATTTCAATACGCACTATTGAGTTTATTTTCGCCTGTGGTTTTAGCCCGAACACTTAAAAAGAAGTTTGCAAAAAACATGAGCAAATATCCGTTACTCAATAGTGTTCCAATCAAGCCACCTGTAAACAAACCCAGAAAATAGATCAGCCATAAAGCCTTGAATGCATCATCCTCTGACTTTCTGAACCAGCGAAACGTTTGGCCGACAAAAAATGAATAAAGCCAGACACCAAGCCATCCAAAATTTGCAAACCCCTCGGTAAAGAAGACGGCGTTCGAATTTGCCGTGTCATTCCATCCCCATTCGTATTCAAAAACCAGTTTTTCCAAGTAGACACGATCTAGGGAAAACAATGCAGAAAAGAAAGTACTTGTAGCTCCCAGCAATGGAAGATCATCAAACTGTTGCTTCAAGACCACCAAAGTATCTGCGGCAGTGAACATCGGAACCGCAACAATGCGCCATACGAGGTGATCAATTGCTCCCGAAGGTAAATACTTTGAGCTATAGAACTCCGGGGCAGAAACTCCACCACTTTGTGTGACAGCGGTAGAATCAGCGGTACCGCCCATGGCCAGCAACGTCACAAGGTATAAAACCCCGGCGCACGCGACAACGAGGATTACTGCGGTAGCAAAACTGATTTTTTTGCGTTGCGACGCGATATAAAACAATGGCAAAAGCGCATTCAAAAAAAGTGCTTTTTGTAAGAAACTGACCGAGTAGCCAAAGAAAATCAGCAGAAACACATAGCGATACTTATGTTTATCGATAAACATTCTTGCGAGACTATAGGGTAGAAATGCGCTGACAAATATCGTGCTGACATATATCAGCGCGACCTCTGCGCCTTCCCTGCCTTTCAAAAAGGCCCCTCGCTGAACGCTCAGTTCATCAGTGTCAGCCCCTGATATTGCCGAAAGAATGGGAATGGCTGGGGCTGTATATAAGGTAATGAAAAGAAAGAAGATAAAAACGAACCAAACAAAAAAGTGCACAGTATTTGGTGGGATTCTGATTCTTATCGCATGAGGCCTGAAGCGCGAGTCAAATAGAGGAACACTGTAACCTACCAGAACACTGACGATGGCGAAGAATGTCATGAACGCCAACTTCAGAAAGTACTCACTTGGCAACAAAGCGAAATTAACAAAAAGGGGGAGCCACATGTACACCAACGACACCGCAAGCACAAACAAAAACACAGCTATTCGGGTGCTTGTTAAATTATAAAAAAACATGAACACCTCTGGACATCAAATAAAGCGCAGACGCGCGACATACATAATAGCTGCTAAAAACAACGCAACTGCAACGCCAATAATGTATTTTACTCTACAAAGAAAATCCCAAATTCTCACTTGCGTCACATTCATTACAATTATCAAGTAAACAGTGTAGAAAACAAAACCCGTGACCGCGTAAACCTCAGTTAGCTTGCTTGGAATCCACAATGCGGTAATCGCGACAGTTCCAACTCGTAGCAATAGACCACAAAATTGCAAATACATCGCGATCGGTTGATTATTGGTGATATGGAGAGCCATGGAGATTGGAGAAGCCAGCAATTGCATAGCAATCCAGGGAACCATGTACAAGATAATTACCCCCGCCCGCTGCCATTGCTCTCCAAAGATAATCGGGAATACGAATGGTGCCATTGCACCTGCTGCAACCAGTGGAATAATACCCACTTTGACTAAGCCTAAAAGTGTATCTAATGTAAAGTTGGAAAGCTGACCTGCTCGTTGCATCTCTGGAGCTTTAGATAGATAAACTTGGGAGACTGCTCCTCCAACAAGGCCTATTGGAGCCTGCATGAGTTGCATGGCCAAAAGAAGGTATCCAGCCTCCGGGCCCGCAGCCAGGCTCGCGATAAGAATTACGGGGACTTGAATTGCGGCGTTATTCGCAAGCCCTTCGAGCATAGAGTACTTTGGAAATCGATCGTACTTCTTGAAGAGCCTCCTCATTTTGTGGAGCTCAACGCCACTTAATGAGCTTTTATCCAAAAAATAGCTCTTTTTTGCTAACCCGACCGCACCAGCCCCATTATTTATCGTTTGCCCAAGAATGAGACCCAACGGGGTGCTTGCAAAAAAACCATATAGAATTTGAACTGACGCTGCGCCGAAGGCTTGTTGCACTTTAGTTTTTGCTATATCTGAAAACCTTTTCTTTCGGCCAGTCCAAAATTGCAATGCGCTGTAGCTACCGGAAAAAAAAATTCCGACAGGCAAGACCCACAGATAGTATTGAAGATTTGGCCGGCCAAACAATAGTGAGAGATACTCGGAAAAAAAATACACCACTAACGCAATGAGCGTACCACTAAGTGCCGACGATACTATGGCTAAAAAAAGTACATTTATCGCGTCAACATCATCCTCAGGGATCGGAATGGCCAATTCAAATCTTAGTGTTGCCGCAACAGAAATGACGCTTAGCAATGCCAAGTACACCGATAAGACGCTGAAATCTTCTGGTGTGTAAAGCCTAGTCAGTAACGGAAGTACACAAAGCATTATTATCTGGGCCACAGCTGTACCGCCAATCAGCACGCTTACGGCCCTGACAAAATCACTCGCTTTATACCTCTCCATCTTTTTCCAGAATCGCATCACCACACTCAATACTCAAAAAAAATCGCCATGCACTGATCAACTATTGCCAATAAGTTTAAGCAATAAGTGCTTGTTTTAGAAATTGAACAATTTTTGACTGATCAGCTTCGCGAAGATACGGATGCATCGGCAAACTCAACACCGTACGCGCCACTTCATCTCCGATAGGCAACGAAACAGAATGATCGGCTACTGCCGGCTGCTTATTCAATGGAATGGGGTAATGCACAACGGTAGGAACACCAAAATTTGAGAGTGTTTTCTGCAAACTATCACGCTGCTCCACGCGAATTGTATATTGGGCAAAAACACTCTTATTATCAGGATGAATGAAGGGTATAGATTTAACACCCGCTTCGGACAAAAGGGCATCATAGCGTTTGGCAACCGACTGCCGCAGTTCTACTTCCTCATCAAATATGGTTAACTTCTCGAGCAAAATTGCGGCTTGCAGTGTATCTATGCGGCTGTTCACCCCGACCCTGACGTGATGATAGCGGCGATCTTGACCATGACGCGCGATTTGACGTAACACGACAGCGATACTTTCATTGTCGGTAAACATCACACCGCCATCACCATAGCAACCTAGCGGTTTACTTGGGAAAAAGCTTGAGCATGCAATTGTGGTTAACCCGCAGGACTTTCTATTTTTATACGTAGCACCAAAACTTTGCGCCGCATCTTCAATGACCGGGATTCCGTGCTTCTCTGCAATTGCATTAATTTCATCAAAGTCAGCACATTGACCGTACAACGAAACTGGAATAATCGCTTTTGTATTCGGCGTTATTGCAGACTCAAGGTTCTTTGGATCAAGGTTATAGGTAAATGGATCTACATCGACATAGACGACTTTCGCCCCTAGCAGGGCGGCTGCTTCAGCTGTCGCAATGTAGCTAAAGCCGGGGGTGATCACTTCGTCACCTGGCCCAATATTCAACGCCATTAAGGCAATCTGAAGAGCATCTGTTCCATTAGCACAAGTAATGCAAAATTTCGCACCGACTCTATCTGCAAGTTTCTCTTCCAACTCAGAAACTTCTGGCCCCAAGATATACTGACCGTGCATCAATACCTTCTGAATGGCAGCGTCCAGTTGGGTTTTAATTCTAGCTTGTTGGTACTTTAGATCAATAAATTCGAGCATTGGATTCACGCATCAATTTTGGTGATAACATTTTCGTTAAGCACATAATATGCGCCACTGTGCTCACACTTTACTTTTCCTGAACCTATGACAGGAAGTTTCAACTGCTCGCCAAATTCGCTCATCCAGCCAATTTGTCGGGCAGGCACCCCAACCATCAATGCATATGCTGGCACGTCACGATTGATGACAGCTCCGGCCCCAATAAACGCAAATTTTCCGATTACGACACCACAGACGATTGTGCAATTTGCGCCTAACGTAGCGCCTTTTTTGACCAAAGTATTTCGGTACTGGTCTTTACGCTCTATTAGCGAGCGCGGATTATAGACATTCGTGAACACCATACTTGGGCCGCAAAACACGCCGTCTTCGAGTGTCACGTTGTCGTATACAGATACGTTATTTTGTATTTTACAAAAATCACCAATTACAACTTTATTGCCCACGAACACGTTTTGGCCCAGAGACACACCACTGCCGATACGTGCGCCGCTACATACGTGAACAAAATGCCAGACACGAGAGCCTTCACCGATGACCGCTCCATCATCGATTATCGCGCTGCTATGAGCCGAGTAATTCACTTCACACTCCTGTATCTGCCATTATAAATATTAATTTTCGGCGAAGGCCCACCGATAAGATGGGCCAGTTTCGCATTAGAGGCTTTGCAGAAATGGATGACCTTCCCCGGCAGAGGGTACTACGACCTTGCTCGAACGGATGGTATTCACGGTTTCAACGCAATGGCGCGCATCTTCAATGCCGTACCCGCGCCCATTCAATATTTCTTGGTAACTAACGGTATGCAAGTCCGTGAAACCTTCCGAAAATTCAATTTCCTCACCGTTGACAGTGATAGAGCGGTAGGTCGGCTTCTTGCCTTTTACGGACTCTGGGAGATCATTCGCGTCGATCGACAGAAACCAACGCACACGGGCTTTTTCATACTCAAGATATCCAGCAGCGCGGTGTTCGGATGCAAAATGAACGACATTACGCTGCAGTTTGCCAAATATAAAATGCAGCATATCGTAAAAATGCACACCGATATTTGTTGCTAACCCAAAGGACTTGCGCGGGTCGCCTTTCCAACTCTCCATGTACCAATTACCGCGTGAGGTAATATAGGTGAGCTCAACATCGTACTTTTCGTTTGCATTTTCATTTGCAACTTTGGCTTTGAGATCCAGAATCGCTTTATGGTGACGCAACTGCAAAATATTGTATACGCGCTTTCCTGTTTCCTTTTCAACTAATGCGAGTTCATCCAGGATTTCAGGCGTAGGGACAAGAGGTTTTTCACAAATGACATCGCAGCCGAGTCGCAATCCAGCAGCAATGTGCGAGTGGTGAAGATAGTTAGGTGAACACACCGCTACGTAGTCAAGTTCAGTACCGGGATCCCGTTTAAGCTGATGGGCATGCTCAATAAATCGCTCAAACTGAGTAAAAAATTCACTTTGCGGGGAAATGCTGTCTATGATACCAACGGAATCATTTATATCGTAGGCAGAAACTAAAACGTTACCGGTGTCTTTAATTGCACGCATGTGCCGGGGAGCAATGTAACCAGCAGCACCGATTAGAGCAAAGTTTTTCATTTTACCTCTTCTATGGCCTAAGCCATTATCCGATTAAACGCTAACCTATAACATTCAAGCTTTAATGATATTTTTCGCCGGGACTCTGTATTTGCCACGACTATCAATGATCAACTTAGAGTGCTGCTTGATGAGATCATAGTCAAACTTATCGTGGTCAGTTGCTAACACCACAGCGTCAAATTCTGCCAGTGTTTCTACCGTCAGCGGTTCACTATTCAAATTAAAATGATGTTCCCGCATTTTTGGAAACACCAGTACATGGGGATCACTGTAGGCCACCGTGCCGCCTTTGCTTTCAATCAACTCCATGATTTCTACTGAAGGCGACTCACGCATATCGTCTACGTTTTTCTTATACGCGATGCCGAGGACCAATACTTTACTACCCTTCAACGCTTTACCGGCATCATTCAAGCCGTCAATCAACTTGCTTAAGACATAATCAGGCATCGCTTGGTTTACTTCACCTGATAGTTCGATAAATCTGGTGTGAAGCCCATACTCGCGCGCTTTCCATGTGAGATAGAATGGATCGATTGGAATGCAGTGCCCGCCGAGTCCTGGACCTGGGTAGTAAGCGGTAAATCCGAAAGGTTTAGTCGCTGCGGCGTCAACTACTTCGAAAATATCGATGCCCATACGATCCGCGACAATTTTCATTTCGTTGACCAAACCAATATTTACGGCGCGGTGAATGTTTTCGAGCAGCTTGGTCATTTCAGCTGCCTTAGTCGAGCTTACTGGAACAACTTGATCAATAGCTTGCTCATAAAGCGCTATGCCTACCTCGAGGCAGGCTGCAGTGTCACCACCGATGATCTTGGGAATGGTGCGTGTTTCGAAACTTGGATTACCTGGGTCTTCGCGCTCGGGTGAATACACGAGAAAAATATCTTCACCTACGATCAAGCCACCTTCTTGTACACGGGGTAACAGTTCTTCTTCTGTGGTACCCGGATATGTGGTGCTTTCTAAAGAGACGACTTGTCCTGCTCTCAAGTACGGCTTGAGCGCATCGGTCGTATTAATCACAAAGCTCATATCGGGTTCGCGATACTTATTCAGCGGTGTCGGCACGCACAAGATCAGAGCATCACATTCCAACGCACGGCTAAAATCTGTGGTTGCTTCGAAACCCGAGGTTCGTGCTTGCTGAATTTTTACTCCAGGGATGTGTTCAATATAACTTTCACCGGCATTCAACTTCTCAACTTTTTGTTCATCGATATCGATCCCTAATACACGAAAACCAATGGCATTGTACCGCAGCATCAACGGCAACCCGACATATCCCAGACCGACGATACCGATCAAGGCTTCCTTGCTCTTAAATTTGGAGATACTGTTCTTTATTTGCTGGGACATCAATCTTGCTCCGGCTCAGGCTGATGAGCGATAAAAATTTGATATTTCTAATGGACTCACATTCAAGCCAAGTGAAATATCAGTGTTAAAGGCACGCTAGCACTCCAAGATTTTCCGTTGAAAATCAAAACAGTTCAGCGATGTCAAGAGCGTCTCCCACCTAGGGCTCAGAGCGCTCAAAACCTCCCCAATGGCAGGCCCGTCTGCTAATGACAGTTTAAACAATCAGATGAGCGGTTCTTCACCTCTCGTCGTCTAGTCAAAAAAACGGCGCTCAGCTATGTAAATTCCTCATTAAAGAATTTTACTCTACCTCCGAATGCTCAGGGAGGCGCACAGGGAAATGCTGACCCGCTATCTTGAAATTGCGCGACGATGCTTGGAAATATAGACAATGGCTTGACACGCCCCTCCTTACGACGGGCTACGCAAGGGAAAGAGCACAACGACGACCAAACTCCATTAGCATGGAAAAAAACGACTCGACAGCCGATGCGCAGCGACTCTTGCGTAAGATCGTAGCGACCGCGCATACCACGGCCCCACTGACAAACTGAGCGAGCGGAGACAATATTTTGTCGAATCAGATTCTCCACAGCGCGGTATCCCTCCTAGAATTGCCCGGTACCGAGATGCCATTCCCCAGCGAAGGAGAATTGGAGTGATTTTTGGCACTGCGAATGTTCATATCCATATTCCATCTTTGATGCCTACCTAACGCCCTAAGACTCATCGAACCGGAGTTTGATTCAATCACTAAGGTGCGGTCGTTCCAGGCTGTAGCCCGCAGATTTAGGCTTCACAACCCCCTCAGGGCTGGCGGCTAAGCCCACTACTGGCACAGCTGTATTATGCATGCTGAAGCGAGATCTGGGCGCTCAAACCGTGGATTATACGACCACTGGAGCAAATCAGTTAGTGCAGATCCTTGTTCAATAAGCATTATTGATCGTGGATTTCGTGTTCGCTACACACAATCCAAGATGAGCACTCAAGGGCTGCTCTCTATCCGAATACTCACCCTTATAGCTACGAAACTCCCCTTAAGCTTGCTCGGAGCAAAAAGGTCAAAATCTGCGTTCCAGACTCTTATACGAGCACCCTAAACCGCAGAAACGGAAATTGCCCGCTAATGGTACTAGCGAGCAATTTACCTACAAACACAACTACACAGATACCATATTTTCTGTTGCCTTAGGCAACAACTTAAGCATGGCGGAGTGCATTTCGCATCCAAAACTGACGAATAAGCCCCGCAATTACGCCCAGGCCCAATCCCAAGACGGCACCTAGAACGAGAATCAATGCTTTTCTTGGCTTGACTGGCGCATCGGGAGGTTGAATCGCGCCATCAAGTTGATACACAGCAATATCTTCAGATTTTACTCTCAAGCTTTTATAAAAATCGTATTCGCCTTGAAGTTTCCGCAAATCTACAATATAGGGATCATCTGAACCTCTCGTTTCGAGAACCTTTGCCTCCGCAGCCAAAGCCTTTGTTCCCCGCAAATAAATCAATCGAGGATCATCCTCGCCAGATATATCTCTGGGCGCACTCCCCAGTACAGTCAACTGCTTCTCCAGACCAATAGCATCGGCGACTTGCTCAGCTTCACGTAATTGTACGAGTGTATCTTTTCGTTTATTTGCAGCATTTTCTCTTGAAGTCTGAATTAGTGCACCAACACTCCGCGCTCGCATCTCCACTTCTTTATCATAATTATTTATAAGTTCATTTTTTGACATTTCGCCAGCGCTATTTATATATTTATTCAACCAGTCTACTGAAACCGCAGAATCACCGCTTAATGCCAATATTGAGAATCGATTCGGAAACTCTTTAACGGGCTGAATGATCGTTAAATCCTTCAGGAATTGGCGATACAAAACGTCCCGTGATTTCTCTCGATCAGATTCTTTCAGCGAGGGCAGATAAACACTCTTAAAAAAATCACGCTTTAAAGTTTCCGACTGAAGATTCTTAATAAAGACATCATATACATCTTTTACCAAATAAGGCTTTAACTCTGATTTTTTCGTACGCCCTAAGTTCAGATTCTCAATATCACTTTGATTTGGAGGTGAAACGTAAGCTCGCGCTTCATAAACTGGAGGGCTCAAAAACGCATAAAGACTTGCCACAGCCACTACTAAACCAGCAACCAGACAGATCAACCAGCGCTGCGCCCAAATCCCTTTTATAAAATCATATAAATCCAATTCATTTAAGCCTTGGCTACTAGTGCTAATATCTTGCATATGTTTACGATAATCCATTCTCAAAAGATTAATGCGCCACAAACCAACTAGGCATTTAGATTTTTACATCATGATTACGTGCATATTTCAACATGAAAGAAACAACTGGACCTATCGCCATTCCGACCAAAAGCGCTATGACCAAGCATAAAGATGCGGGAGCCTCACCACTAGAGAACCCGAAGAAACTGATTTTGACAGATTGTTGATTCTCAAGCACAAAAACAATAAGCGCTGCACTCGCCAGCAACAGTATTAATAGAAAAAACCAGCGCCGTAGCTTATTCATCAGAATGCCCTCAACGTAACTCAGATATCACTTTCTTCATCCTCATTCACCCTATCTCGTAACTCCTTTCCAGGCTTGAAATGAGGAACAAACTTACCATCGAGGCTGACTGACTGACCGGTCTTAGGATTACGTCCTACCCGGGGCGCGCGATAGTGCAAGGAAAAGCTACCAAACCCCCGAATCTCAATCCGATCCCCGGTGGCAAGGCATTGGGACATTTGCTCAAGCATGGTCTTGATGGCCAGCTCCACATCCTTTGATGAGAGCAGCCCTTGATGGGTGACAATTCGTTCGATCAACTCCGACTTCGTCATATTTTTCCCTTCTTTTTCAAGCAGCTAGGAAAATCGCTCCGACGGTTTTAGCATGCCCGGATGGATTTGAACAGTATGAGTTTTGACCCCCCCCTGCAAACCGCGTAATGCGCGGCTCTTCAATCATCCATCGCCTGTTAGCTGCCTGCACTCCTATCGGCAAATGACCAGCATGGTGCGAGTAAAATAGCCGGCCGGGTTGAAGCCGAACGGGAAATAGTCTTCTTCCTTGGCGTCGTCGGATCTGACGATGGTTTTGTAGCCTGCCCCTTTGCACTCCTTCGCCGCCCGCTTCTTGCACTTCTCCCAACTGGAACCCATTCCAGAGCAATCGACTTCGATACCGCTCACACCACGCACTGCGTGCGTCTTGGCGTTCGTGGTACAGCCTGCTAGAGCCACCACGACTGCTAGTGCGCCGATGAGTTTGTTCATTCACTTCCTTATGCCGGCTGCGCTGGCCGAGCGTCGTTCGCTTGGGAGTTAGCTTAGCTGCAAATAAGCAATTGATCCTTCTAAAGAAAAAGACAGCGTTGGAGTGGGGATGGTTCGGGGAACGGGATTGATAAAAGCAAAGGCAAAAGATCGCAGGATTCGGCAGTTCCTACAGGGGGGTTGGAGTGAGGTTGAATTTTGGGCACAAAAAAGGGCGACCGAAGTCGCCCTTTTTTACAGAAAGTCAGAACTTAGTTCTGCTTTTCCGCTTGTGCAGCACGCAGCAGGTCACCCAGGGTGGTGGCTACTGGAGCATCCGAAGCTACTGGCTTGTCGCGCAGGCTCTGGATGGCTTCTTTTTCGTCTTCAACGTCTTTCGACTTGATCGACAGCTGGATTACGCGGCTCTTGCGGTCAACGCTGATGATCTTGGCTTCTACTTCTTCGCCTTCTTTCAGAACGTTACGAGCGTCTTCAACGCGGTCACGGCTGATTTCGGAGGCTTTCAGAGTTGCTTCGATATCGTCGGCCAGAGTGATGATGGCGCCTTTAGCGTCAACTTCCTTCACGATGCCTTTAACGATGGCGCCTTTGTCGTTCTCTTGAACGTACTCGGAGAACGGATCGCTTTCCAGTTGCTTGATGCCCAGGGAGATGCGCTCGCGCTCTGGGTCAACCGACAGGATGACGGTGTCCAGCTCGTCGCCCTTCTTGAAGCGACGTACGGCTTCTTCGCCCACTTCGTTCCAGGAGATGTCGGACAGGTGAACCAGACCGTCGATGCCGCCGTCCAGACCAATGAAGATACCGAAATCGGTGATCGACTTGATGGTGCCGGAGATCTTGTCGCCCTTGTTGAACTGGCCAGAGAAGTCTTCCCATGGGTTCGACTTGCACTGCTTGATGCCCAGGGAGATACGACGACGCTCTTCGTCGATGTCCAGAACCATGACTTCCACTTCGTCGCCGACTTGTACGACTTTCGAAGGGTGGATGTTCTTGTTGGTCCAGTCCATTTCGGAAACGTGAACCAGACCTTCAACGCCTTCTTCCAGCTCAGCGAAGCAGCCGTAGTCGGTCAGGTTGGTTACACGAGCGGTTACGCGAGTGCTTTCTGGGTAACGGGCTTTGATAGCAACCCATGGATCTTCGCCCAGTTGCTTCAGGCCCAGGGAAACACGATTGCGCTCGCGATCGTACTTCAGAACCTTGACATCGATCTCGTCGCCAACGTTGACGATTTCGGAAGGATGCTTGATGCGCTTCCAGGCCATGTCGGTGATGTGCAGCAGGCCATCGACGCCACCCAGATCAACGAATGCGCCGTAATCGGTGAGGTTCTTGACGATACCTTTGACTTGCTGGCCTTCCTGCAGGGATTCCAGCAGAGCTTCACGCTCGGCGGAGTTCTCGGCTTCCAGGACGCTGCGACGGGAAACGACAACGTTGTTGCGCTTCTGGTCCAGTTTGATGACCTTGAATTCCAGCTCTTTGCCTTCCAGGTGCGTGGTGTCGCGCACTGGACGGACGTCAACCAGAGAACCTGGCAGGAACGCACGGATGCCGTTAACGTCGACAGTGAAGCCGCCTTTAACCTTACCGTTGATAACGCCCTTGACCACTTCTTCGGCTGCGAAGGCTGCTTCCAGAACGATCCAGCATTCAGCACGCTTGGCTTTTTCACGGGACAGCTTGGTCTCACCGAAGCCATCTTCTACCGAGTCCAGAGCAACGTGTACTTCATCGCCAACGTTGATGTTCAGCTCACCAGCGTCGGTGTAGAACTGCTCAAGAGGGATGAGTGCTTCAGACTTCAGGCCAGCGTGAACGGTTACCCAGCGAGCCTGGTAATCGATATCGACGATGACGCCGGTGATGATGGAGCCTGCCTGAAGGTTCAGGGTTTTCAGGCTTTCTTCAAAGAGTTCCGCAAAGCTTTCGCTCATTTTAATTCCTGTTGATGAGGGCGAGAAATACGCCCATCTCCACATCCCAGACGATGTGGGTTGGTTTCATTTAAAAGAAGCGCTGCAGGACTATGACTGGTCCCCTGCGGCCTTCTTGGTCACCCGGCGATATCGCGAATGGCGATCTCGCTCATGATGCGTTCCAGCACCTGATCGATGGATAATTCCGTGGAATCCAGCTGTATGGCGTCAGCCGCCGGCTTGAGCGGGGCTACCGCTCGCTGGGTGTCACGCTCGTCGCGTGCACGTATCTCATCTAGCAGACTCGACAGACTAACACCCTCGACTTTGCCCTTCAACTGCAAATATCGGCGGCGCGCCCGCTCCTCGGCACTCGCGGTGAGGAAAATCTTCAGCGGAGCGTCAGGAAAAACCACCGTTCCCATGTCCCGACCGTCAGCCACCAGACCAGGAGTCTCCTGGAATGCACGCTGGCGCTGCAGCAGCGCCTCGCGTACGGCGGGCAATGCAGCCACCTGGGAAGCACCGGCACCGATGCTCTCGGTACGGATCACATCGCTGACTTCGTCACCTTCCAGAATGATGCGCTGCAACTGACCTTCCGTCGCCGCGATGAATTGCACATCCAGATGAGCGGCAAGTTTCTTCAGCAGCTCTTCGTTGGTCAGGTCGACGCCATGGTTTTGCGCGGCGAACGCCAGCAAGCGGTAAAGCGCACCGGAATCCAGCAGGTTCCAGCCCAGACGCTTGGCCAGAATCCCGGCTACCGTGCCCTTGCCGGAGCCGCTTGGCCCATCGATGGTGATGACCGGTGCAATGTTTTTCACGACTGAGCCTCTTGGGCAACGCGGATGCCAACCTGCGCGCACAGCGCGAGGAAGTTGGGGAACGAGGTCGCGACGTTGGCGCAGTCATGGATGCGGATCGGCGCCGAAGCACGCAGCGAGGCAACGCTGAACGCCATGGAGATCCGGTGATCGCCGTGACCGTGAACTTCGCCGCCACCAATCTGGCCGCCGTCGATGATGATCCCGTCCGGAGTCGGCTCGCACTTGACGCCCAACGCCAGCAGGCCGTCGGCCATCACCTGGATACGGTCCGATTCCTTGACACGCAGCTCTTCGGCGCCGCGCAGAATGGTACGACCCTCAGCGCAGGCAGCCGCGACGAACAGCACCGGGAACTCGTCGATCGCCAGCGGAACCAGCTCTTCGGGAATCTCGATACCTTTGAGTTTAGCTGCGCGTACGCGCAGATCCGCTACTGGCTCGCCGCCCACTTCACGCTGGTTCTCCAGAGTGATGTCAGCGCCCATCAGACGCAGGATGTCGATGACGCCGGTACGAGTCGGGTTGATGCCGACGTGTTCCAGCACCAGTTCCGAACCTTCGGCGATCGATGCAGCCACCAGGAAGAACGCCGAAGACGAGATATCGCCCGGCACTTCAATGTGGGTAGCGGTCAGTTTGTTGCCGGATTCGACGGAAGCGGTCGCGCCGTTGACGGTCACCGGGTAGCCGAAGCCACGCAGCATGCGCTCGGTATGGTCACGGGTCGGCGCAGGCTCGGTCACGGTGGTCTTGCCATCGGCGTACAGACCTGCCAGCAGCAGGCAGGACTTCACCTGGGCACTGGCCATCGGCATGGTGTAGGTCAAGCCCTTGAGCTTGTTGCCACCACGAATGGTCATCGGTGGACGACCTTCAGCGGCGGTTTCGATCACGGCACCCATTTCACGCAGCGGATTGGCCACGCGGTTCATCGGGCGCTTGGACAGCGAAGCGTCACCGGTCAGGGTGCTGTCGAAGCTCTGCGCGGCCAGCAGGCCGGACAGCAGACGCATCGACGTGCCGGAGTTGCCCAGGTAGATCGGACCAGGAGCCGGCTTCAGGCCGTGCAGGCCGACGCCGTGAATGGTCACGCGACCGTGGTGCGGGCCTTCGATCACGACACCCATGTCGCGGAAAGCCTGCAGGGTGGCCAGGGCATCTTCGCCCTCGAGGAAACCCTCGACTTCGGTGACGCCTTCAGCGAGGGAACCGAGCATGATCGAACGGTGGGAAATCGATTTGTCACCTGGTACGCGAATCCGACCGGACAGGCGGCCACCAGGTTGAGCCAGGAAAATCAGATCGTTGGAATTCATAGCGTCCACATAGGCCCTGCGGGCCAGGATTTTACTGAAATGCTCGCGGGCAACCCGGGCGCGAGTGAAAACGCCCAACAATTGGTGCCCATCCCCTGCATCGACCGCGTCGCGCAAGGCGTCGAGGTCGCTGCGAAATGTATCGAGTGTGCGCAGGACAGCTTCGCGGTTGGCGAGGAAGATGTCGTGCCACATGACCGGGTCGCTTCCGGCGATTCTCGTGAAATCGCGGAAACCGCCCGCAGCGTAACGGAAGATCTCAAGGTTTTCATTGCGCTTGGCCAACGAGTCGACCAAACCGAACGCCAGCAGGTGCGGCAGATGACTGGTCGCCGCCAGCACTTCGTCGTGGCGCTCGACCTGCATGTGCTCGACATCGGCGCCCAATTCGCGCCACAGGCGATCTACGACCGCCAGTGCTGCCGGATCGGTCTGATCCAGCGGCGTCAGAATCACTTTGTGACGACGGAACAGCTCGGCGTTGGAGGCTTCTACCCCGCTCTGCTCGGAGCCGGCAATCGGGTGACCCGGCACGAAACGCGACGGCATGCCGCCAAACGCTTCGGTGGCGGCGCGCACGACATTGCCTTTGGCGCTGCCGACGTCGGTGAGAATCGCTCCGCCCAGATCCATGCTCGCCAGTCGAGCGAGCACTTTTTCCATGGCGAGGATCGGCACAGCCAGTTGAATGACGTCGGCGCCCTGACAAGCGGCAACCAGATCGTCTTCGCAGCGATCCACCACACCCAACTCAACCGCCAGCTTGCGCGACTGCGGGTCGAGATCGACACCCACCACTTCGCGGCACAGGCCGCTCTCACGCAAGCCCTTGGCAAACGAACCGCCGATCAATCCCAGACCGACCACCACCAGGCGACCGATCATGGGCTCAGCAGATTGCAGTGCAGTGACATCAACCACGGGCCAGAACCTTGGTCAGCGCCTCGAGGAAGCGGCTGTTTTCCGCCGGCAAGCCGATGGTGATGCGCAAATGGTTCGGCATGCCGTAGTTGGCCACCGGACGCACGATCACGCCTTCGCGCAGCAGACCCTGGAAGATAGGCGCGGCTTCGCGACCAATATCGACACAGATGAAGTTTCCGCGGGACGGAATCCAGCTCAGGCCCAGCTCACGGAAACCCGCTTCCAGTTGCTGCATGCCGGCTTCGTTCAGGCGGCGGCTTTCAGCCAGGTACTCGTCGTCCTTCACTGCCGCGCAAGCAGCGGCCAGGGCGAGGCTGTTGACGTTGAAAGGTTGGCGTACACGGTTCAGGACGTCGGCGACCACCGGAGTGGACAGGCCGTAACCGACCCGCAACGACGCCAGGCCGTAAGCCTTGGAGAAGGTCCGGGAAACCAGCAGGTTCGGATAGGCGGCGAGGAAATCCAGGCCGTCCGGCATGTCATCACTGCCTTCGGCGTACTCGATGTACGCCTCGTCCAGCACGACCAGCACGTGCTCGGGTACGTCTTGCAGGAAGTCGTCCAGTGCCTGGGCGTCGAACCAGGTCCCGGTCGGGTTGTTCGGGTTGGCAATGAAAACTACGCGGGTGTTGGCGTCGATGGCCGCCAGCATGGCCGGCAGGTCATGCCCCCATTCCTTGGCGGGAACGACCTTGGCCTGGGCGCCGACCGCCTGGGTGGCAATCGGATAGACGGCGAACGCGTGCTCGCTGAACACCGCATTCAGGCCCGGGGCCAGATAGGCGCGCGCGACCAGTTCGAGGATGTCATTGGAACCGTTGCCCAAAGTCACCTGATCGATTTCGACGCGACACTGTTCGGCCAGCAGCGATTTGAGCGCGAAGCCGTTGCCGTCCGGATAACGAGTCAGTTCGTCCAGCGCATCACGGACGGCTGCCACAACCTTGGGACTGGCGCCCAACGGGTTTTCGTTACTCGCCAGCTTGATGATGCTGGCGGGGTCGAGATTCAGCTCGCGAGCCAGTTCGTCCACGGGTTTGCCCGGAACGTAAGGCGAAAGTTGTTGCACGCCCGGCTGTGCCAGAGCGAGGAAATTGCCACTCATTGCTACCGCCCCTTAGAGAACTGCTTTCGGGTAGGAACCCAGCACTTTGAGTGCCACTGCTTCCTGACTGATTTTTTCCAGCACACCTTTTACCAGCGGATCGCGGTGGTGGCCGACAAAATCGATGAAGAACACGTAGGTCCATTTACCGCTGCGCGACGGACGGGTCTCGATGCGCGTCAGGTCGATGCCGTTGTCGTGGAACGGCACCAGCAGCTCGTGGAGCGCACCTGGCTTGTTGCTCATCGATACGATGATCGAGGTCTTGTCGTCGCCGGTCGGCGGCACTTCCTGGTTGCCGATCATCAGGAACCGCGTGGAGTTGTCCGGACGGTCCTCGATTTTCTCGGCGAGTCGGGTCAAGCCATAGAGGCCGGCCGCCATGTCGCCCGCGATCGCCGCCGAGTTCCACTCACCCTTGACCCGCTTGGCCGCTTCGGCGTTGCTGGACACCGCCACGCGCTCGACATTCGGGTAATGGGCGTCCAGCCACTTGCGGCACTGGGCCAGGGACTGGGCGTGGGAGTAGATGCGGCTGATGCTGTCGGTCTTGGTGTTTTCGCCAACCAACAGGTGATGGTGAATCCGCAGCTCGACTTCGCCGCAGATCACCATGTCGTGTTCCAGGAAGCTGTCGAGGGTGTGGTTGACCGCGCCTTCGGTGGAGTTCTCCACCGGGACCACGCCGAAATTCACCGCACCGGCTGCCACTTCACGGAACACCTCATCGATCGCCGCCATTGGCTTGCTGATCACGGCGTGGCCAAAGTGCTTCATGGCTGCCGCCTGGGTGAACGTGCCTTCAGGGCCGAGATAAGCCACTTTCAGCGGCTGCTCGAGAGCGAGGCAGGAAGACATGATTTCGCGGAACAGCCGCGCCATCTCTTCGTTGCCCAGCGGCCCCTGGTTGCGCTCCATGACACGCTTGAGCACCTGAGCCTCACGCTCGGGACGATAGAACACCGGCTCTTCGCCTTCGGCCAGAGAGGCCATCTTTACCCGCGCGACTTCCTGGGCGCAGCGCGCACGCTCACTGATCAACTCCATGACCTTGGTGTCCAGAGCATCAATGCGAACGCGCAGTGCCTTGAGTTCTTGCTCAGACATTAGCCATGTTCCTTCTCGAACTCTGCCATGTACGCCACCAGCGCGTTGATTGCGTTGATGTCGACGGCGTTATAGATGGAGGCGCGCATGCCGCCCACGGAACGGTGGCCTTTGAGGTTCAGCAGGCCACGCTCGTCGGCGCCGGCCAGGAACGGCTTGTCCAGACGGTCGTCCGCCAGGCGGAACGGCACGTTCATCCACGAGCGGTCCGACTTGTTGATCGGGTTGCTGTACAGACCGCTGGCGTCGATGAATTCGTACAGTGTGCGCTGCTTCACGTCGTTCAGCTTGGCAATGGCTTCGACACCGCCCTGCTCTTTCAGCCACTCGAACACCAGACCGGACAGGTACCAGGCCAGGGTTGGCGGAGTGTTGTACATCGAGCCGTTGTCAGCCGCGACCTTGTAGTTGAGCATGGTCGGGCACAGGGAGCGGGCTTTGCCCAGCAGATCTTCGCGAATGATGTTCACGACGATGCCGCTCGGGCCGATGTTTTTCTGGGCACCGGCGTAGATCATGCCGAAGCGCGAGACGTCTACCGGACGCGAGAGGATGTCGGAAGACATGTCAGCCACCAGCGGTACGTCGCCGGTTTCCGGGATCCACTGGAATTCCAGGCCGCCAATGGTTTCGTTCGGCGCGTAGTGAACATAGGCCGCGTCCTTGGACAGCTTCCACTCGTTCTGACCGGGAATGGCGAAATAGTCGTAAGGCTTGGCGGTCGCGGCGACATTGACGTGGCCGTAGCGCGAGGCTTCTTCGATGGCTTTCTGCGACCAGATACCGGTGTCGATATAGTCGGCCGTGCCGTTTTCCGGCAGCAGGTTCAGAGGAATCTGGGCGAACTGCTGGCTGGCGCCGCCTTGCAGGAACAGCACTTTGTAGTTCGACGGGATATTCAGCAGATCACGCAGGTCCTGCTCGGCCTTGGTGGCGATGGACACGAACTCATCGCTGCGATGGCTCATTTCCATCACCGACAGGCCCTTGCCGTGCCAGTCAAGGAGTTCACTCTGGGCGCGCTGCAGGACAGCTTCGGGAAGTGCCGCGGGACCCGCGCAGAAGTTATAGGCTCTCTTGCTCACATCCAATCTCGCTCTGATTTGGTAGGTCGTGCAAACATTTCAGTCGACGCCGATTCAAGGTGGGAGCGGGCTTGCTCGCGAAAGCGGTGTATCAGGCGACATCGCTGGAGAATGTCAGTCCGTCTTCGCGAGCAAGCCCGCTCCCACAGGGAATCGTGGTGGTGTCGATTTTTTCATAAGGGATAAACAACAAGGGGGCGAATTTTCATCCGCCCCCTGCATGTACGCTTATTCCTGTGGTTCTTCGTCAGCGGCGGCGTCGAGTTGCTGGTCTTCCACGGCGTCGTCGATCACGACGTCACCCTCGAATACCTCGCCCTCTTCACCCTCAAACTCTTCACCCTCGACTTCCGACGGCTCCTGTACCCGCTCAAGGCCGACCAGGGTTTCATCCTTGGCCAGTTTGATCAGGGTCACGCCCTGAGTGTTACGACCCAGACTGGAAACTTCGTCGACTCGAGTACGAACCAGAGTGCCCTGGTCGGAAATCAGCATGATTTCCTCGCCGTCGAGCACCTGGACTGCGCCGACCAGACGGCCGTTACGCTCGTTGCTGACCATGGCGATAACGCCCTGACCGCCACGCTTGTACTCAGGGAACTCGGTGATCGCCGTACGCTTGCCGTAGCCGCGTTCGGAAGCGGTGAGGATCTCGCTGCCTTCTTCCGGGATCAGCATGGAAATCAGCTTCTGGCCTTCCGGCAGACGCATGCCGCGAACACCGCGAGCGGTACGGCCCATGGCGCGGACGTCGGATTCCTTGAAGCGGGTAACCTTGCCGCCGTCGGAGAACAGCATCACTTCACGCTCGCCATCGGTGATGGCCGCGGAGATCAGTACGTCGCCTTCGTCCAGTTCCAGCGCGATCAGACCGACGCTGCGCTGACGGCTGAAGGATTCCAGCGGGGTCTTCTTCACGGTGCCAAGGGCAGTCGCCATGAAGATGTAGTGACCTTCGGTGTATTCCTCGACCGGCAGCATGGTGGTGATGTATTCACCGTCATCCAGCGGCAGCAGGTTGACCAGCGGACGACCACGGGCGGCACGGGACGCTTCCGGGATTTCGTAGGTCTTGAGCCAGTAAACCTTGCCCTTGCTGGAGAACAGCAACAGCGTGGTGTGGCTGTTGGCGACCAGCAGATGAGCGATGTAGTCCTCATCCTTGACGCCGGTGGCCGACTTGCCTTTACCGCCGCGACGCTGAGCCTGGTACGCAGCCAGTGGCTGAGTCTTGGCATAGCCGCCGTGGGAAATGGTCACGACACGCTCTTCTTCCGGAATCATGTCGCCCAGGGTCAGGTCGAGGCGCGCGTCGAGAATCTCGGTGCGACGCACATCGCCGTATTCGGCGCGGATCACTTCCAGTTCTTCGCGGATCACTTCCATCAGGCGCGTGGCGCTGTTGAGGATGCGGATCAGCTCGCCGATCTGGTTGAGGATCTCCTGGTACTCGGCCAGCAGCTTCTCGTGCTCCAGACCGGTCAGGCGGTGCAGACGCAGTTCCAGAATGGCTTGCGCCTGTTCTGGCGACAGGAAGTACTTGCCTTCGCGCAGACCGTATTGCGGATCGAGGTTTTCCGGACGGCACGAATCGGCACCGGCACGCTCCACCATCGCCACCACCGCAGTCGATTCCCAAGGCGTGCTGACCAGCGCTTCCTTGGCTTCCGACGGGGTTGGCGAGGCCTTGATCAGGGCGATCACAGGGTCGATGTTCGACAGGGCAACCGCCTGGCCTTCCAGGATGTGGCCACGCTCGCGCGCCTTGCGCAGTTCGAACACGGTACGGCGGGTGACGACTTCGCGGCGGTGACGCACGAAGGCTTCCAGCAGGTCCTTGAGGTTGAGGATCCGCGGACGACCGTCGATCAGCGCAACGATGTTGATGCCGAACACGCTCTGCAGCTGGGTCTGGGCGTAGAGGTTGTTGAGGATGACCTCAGGCACTTCGCCGCGACGCAGTTCGATTACCACGCGCATACCGTCCTTGTCGGACTCGTCGCGCAGTTCGGTGATGCCTTCCAGCTTCTTCTCTTTAACCAGCTCGGCGATCTTCTCGATCAGACGCGCCTTGTTCAGCTGGTAAGGGAGTTCGGTGATGACGATCTGCTGACGGCCACCGACCTTGTCGATGTCTTCGATGGTCGAGCGTGCGCGCATGTAAATGCGGCCGCGACCGGTGCGGTAGGCTTCGATGATGCCAGCGCGACCGTTGATGATCGCAGCGGTCGGGAAGTCCGGACCGGGGATGTATTGCATCAGCTCATCGACAGTCAGCTCGGGATTGTCGATAAGCGCCAGGCAACCGTCGATGACTTCACCGAGGTTGTGTGGCGGGATGTTGGTCGCCATGCCCACGGCGATACCGCTGGAGCCGTTGACCAACAGGTTGGGAATACGGGTCGGCATGACCGCGGGGATCAGCTCGGTGCCGTCGTAGTTCGGCACCCAGTCCACGGTTTCCTTGTGCAGGTCAGCCAGCAGCTCGTGCGCCAGCTTGGTCATGCGCACTTCGGTGTATCGCATGGCCGCGGCGTTGTCGCCGTCCACCGAACCGAAGTTGCCCTGACCGTCTACCAGCAGGTAACGCAGCGAGAACGGCTGCGCCATACGAACGATGGTGTCGTACACCGCGGTATCACCGTGCGGGTGGTACTTACCGATTACGTCACCGACAACACGGGCAGATTTCTTGTACGGCTTGTTGAAGTCGTTACCCAGCTCGCTCATCGCGAACAGCACGCGCCGGTGCACGGGCTTCAAGCCATCGCGCGCATCCGGCAGTGCCCGACCGACAATTACGCTCATCGCGTAGTCGAGGTAGGACTGCTTCAGCTCGTCTTCGATATTGACCGGGAGGATTTCTTTGGCCAGTTCGCCCATGAGAAGCCTGATTCCTTTTTCTGGTGAAACTCCGTCACATCCATATGGGAAGAACGAAGCTCGCCGTTGCAGGCTGAATGCCATGCACCGACTTACGACAAATCAAAGAGTTATGCCTTGGATCTGCGTAGTAAAGATCGCCACGCCGGGCAACCCTGGAAACCGCCGGATGTTATCACAAGAGCCGCCACGCACCTATCCCCCAGATGCGCATGGAGCATAGTTAGTTGACCGATGACAGGCTTGAGGGGGATCTGAGGGGCTTAGAGCTGTTGCAGCCCGGGATTTGCAAGTGAATTTTGCGTAGTTACAACGGGAAAGTGCGTTGTGGCGAGGGGGCTTGCCCCCGTTGGACTGCGCAGCAGTCCCATCTTTTTTGGGGCCGCTTCGCAGCCCAGCGGGGGCAAGCCCCCTCGCCACAGGTAGGTGTTGGGCTTAGCTGCCCTTCATCACTACATCAATGCAGGCGCTTGCGGCACATCAACTGCGCCATTTTCGCTGTATCCGGACGCTCGACGATGCCTTTTTCCGTGACGATGGCATCGATCAGATCCGCCGGCGTCACGTCGAACACCGGGTTGAATGCATCGACGTCCGCGCCCAACCGCTGGCCACCGACCTCCAGCAATTCACGACCGTCACGCTCTTCGAGCGGGATGTCGTCGCCGCTGGCCAGGGTCATATCGATGGTCGAACTCGGCGCCACCACCATGAAACGCACGCCATGGTGCATCGCGTTAACCGCCAACTGATAGGTGCCGATCTTGTTGGCCACGTCGCCATTGGCGGTGATCCGGTCGGCCCCCACGATGACCCAGGTAATGCCCTTGGTTCTCATGATGTGCGCGGCAGCAGAGTCGGCATTGAGCGTCACCGGGATGCCTTCGTTCGCCAGCTCCCAGGCCGTCAAACGCGAGCCTTGCAGCCACGGGCGGGTTTCGCCGGCATACACGCGCTCGACCATGCCTTCGATGAACGCCGCACGAATGACGCCCAACGCCGTACCGAAGCCGCCTGTGGCCAGCGCTCCAGTATTGCAGTGAGTCAGAATGGTCTGGGCATTGCCCTGGTGCTTGCGGATCAGATCCACGCCCAGTTGCGCCATGGTCAGGTTGGCTTCGCGATCACTTTCATGAATGGCGATGGCCTCAGCTTCCAGCGCGGCCAGCGGATCGACATTTTCTTTCAGGCGATCGAGGCGATCGTGCATTCGATTGAGCGCCCAGAACAGATTGACGGCGGTAGGACGGGAATCGGCCAGCAGCGCGAAATCTTCCTCCAGCGCCGCGTACCAGTCGCCGCCTTCAGCGATCCGGGCACGGGCCGCGAGCACGATTCCATAGGCGGCACTGACGCCAATCGCCGGCGCGCCGCGCACGACCATCGAGCGAATGGCCTCGGCCACGCCAGCGGCGCTGGTGTAGGCGATCCAGGTTTCCTCGAACGGCAAAATACGCTGATCCAGCAGATGCAGGGCGCCATCTCGCCAATCGATGGCTTTCACCTTCTCCGCTGCCAACAGTCGATCGCGCATCCCACACCCCGCACTCATGAACAAAAGCCGCCGATTATAGCGATCCCCCAGCCAAGACGCTCGGGTATACTTCGCCATCCTTTTACAAAAGCACTGGAACCGCCCCTCGATGCCGAACACTGCTGCTGCGCTCGACCTGCTGTTGCTGCCGACCTGGCTGGTACCCGTCGAACCCGCCGGTGTTGTCCTCAAGGATCACGCGCTGGGCATCCGTGACGGGCGCATCGTCTTCATCGGCCCGCGCGCGGCCGCATCGAAACTCAACGCAACCGAAATCCGCGAACTGCCGGACATGCTGCTCAGTCCCGGCCTGATCAATGCCCACGGGCACGCGGCGATGACTCTGTTTCGCGGCCTGGCCGACGATCTGCCGCTGATGACCTGGCTGGAAAACCACATCTGGCCCGCCGAGGCTAAATGGGTAGACGAAGATTTCGTGCGCGACGGCACGGATCTGGCGATCGCCGAGCAGATCAAAGGCGGCATCACCTGTTTTTCTGACATGTATTTCTTTCCGAAGGTTGCCAGCGAACGCGCGCACAACAGCGGCATTCGCGCGCAAATCGCGATCCCGATCCTCGATTTCCCGATTCCCGGCGCCAGCACGGCGGACGAAGCCATTCGTCAGGGCGTCGAGCTGTTCGGCGATCTCAAGCACCACGAACGCATCAAAATCACCTTCGGCCCCCATGCGCCTTACACCGTGGGCGACCAAAACCTGGAAAAAATCCGGGTAATCGCCGAAGAGCTGGACGCATCGATCCACATGCACGTGCATGAAACCGCTTTCGAGGTGCAGCAGGCGGTGGAACAGACCGGCGAACGTCCGCTGGCCCGCCTGGCGCGCCTGGGCTTGCTGGGGCCGCGCTTCCAGGCGGTACATATGACCCAGATCAGCGATGAAGACCTGGCGCTGCTGGTAGAAAGCAACACCAGCATCATTCATTGCCCGGAATCGAACCTGAAGCTGGCCAGCGGCTTCTGCCCGGTGGAGCGTCTGTGGCAAGCCGGTGTCAACGTGGCCGTGGGTACCGACGGAGCCGCCAGCAACAATGATCTGGACCTGCTCGGTGAAACCCGCACCGCCGCCCTGCTGGCCAAGGCCGTCGCGGGTTCGGCCAGCGCACTGGATGCCCATCGTGCCTTGCGCATGGCTACCCTCAACGGCGCCCGCGCGCTGGGGATTGAAGCCGAGGTCGGCTCGCTGGAAGTCGGCAAGGCGGCCGATATCGTGGCCTTCGATCTCTCCGGGCTGGCCCAGCAACCGGTCTACGACCCGGTTTCGCAGCTTATATACGCCACCGGTCGCGATTGCGTGAAACACGTCTTGGTCGCAGGCAAGCAACTGCTCGACGACCGTCGCCTGACGCGCCTGGATGAAGAACAGCTTTGCGCCACAGCCAGGAGCTGGGGCGAGCGCATCAGCGGCCACACCGAATCGTAAGTCCCCCGGACTGAAAACCGGGGCATCAGGATTTTTCAAGTTTTTCGAGGACTACACCATGAGCAACGTCGACTACTCCGAAATCGCCAAGTTCGAAGCCCTGGCCCATCGCTGGTGGGACCGGGAAAGCGAGTTCAAACCGCTGCACGACATCAATCCGCTGCGGGTCAACTGGATCGATGAGCGCGTCAACCTGGCGGGCAAGAAAGTCCTCGACGTCGGTTGCGGCGGCGGCATCCTCAGCGAAGCCATGGCCCAGCGCGGCGCCACTGTAATGGGCATCGACATGGGCGAAGCGCCGCTGGCGGTCGCGCAACTGCATCAACTGGAATCCGGGGTGAGCGTCGAATACCGGCAGATCACCGCCGAAGCCCTGGCCGAAGAAATGCCGGAGCAGTTCGATGTGGTCACCTGCCTGGAAATGCTCGAGCACGTTCCCGATCCATCGTCGGTGATCCGCGCCTGCTTCCGCATGGTCAAGCCCGGCGGCCAGGTGTTCTTCTCCACCATCAACCGCAACCCGAAGGCGTACCTGTTCGCCATCGTCGGCGCCGAATACATCATGAAGCTGCTGCCTCGCGGCACCCACGACTTCAAGAAATTCATCCGCCCTTCCGAGCTTGGCGCCTGGAGCCGCATGGCCGGCCTGACCGTCAAGGACATCATCGGCCTGACCTACAACCCGTTGACCAAGCACTACAAGCTGGCGGCCGACGTGGACGTCAACTACATGATCCAGACCCTGCGCGAGGAATAAGCCGATGCCAATCAGAGCAGTTCTTTTCGACATGGACGGCACCCTGCTCGACACCGCGCCGGACTTCATCGCGATCTGTCAGGCGATGCTGGCCGACCGCGGCCTGCCGCCGATCAATGACAAGCACATCCGGGATGAAATCTCCGGCGGCGCCAAGGCGATGGTCGCCGTGACCTTCGCCATGGATCCTGAATCCCCGGGGTTCGAGGAGCTGCGCCAGGAATTTCTCGAGCGCTACCTGGTGGGTTGCGCAGTTCACAGCAAACTGTTCGACGGCATGGGCGAACTGCTGGCGGACATCGAGAAGGCCAACTTGATCTGGGGCGTGGTTACCAACAAGCCGCTGCGCTTCGCCGAGCCGATCATGCAGCAACTCGGCCTGGCCGAGCGTTCGGCGCTGCTGATCTGCCCGGATCACGTAAAGAACAGCAAGCCGGATCCGGAGCCGTTGATCCTTGCCTGCAAGATGCTTGATCTGGACCCTGCCAGCGTATTGTTCATCGGCGATGATTTGCGTGATATCGAGTCGGGACGCGATGCCGGGACCAAGACCGCCGCCGTGACCTTCGGCTATATCCACCCGGATGACAATCCGCGGCATTGGGGGGCGGATGTGGTGGTTGATCATCCGCTGGAGTTGCGCAAGGTGCTCGATAGCGCGCTATGCGGCTGCTGAGATCCGGTTTCATATCCTGAAAATGTTTTGTCGGTACTGACGCCTTCG
>NZ_JAIQWX010000049.1 GCF_020164475.1 Pseudomonas sp. REP124
AGCGAGGCTTGCCCGCGAAGGCGTCAGACCAGTCGACATCATCTTTGATTAAGGCAAAAAAAATCCCGCCCGAAAAACCCGGGCGGGACTCGCTTGAACATTCAGCGATACGGGAAAAATGAATCAGGCGATCGGGATCAGCGGATCCGCAGCAGCCCAGGCCACATCACGGTCGGCCACCGGCGGGTAGATCCACACGGTGTTGATCTGGGTCTTGAGTTCCTTGCCTTCCTGCTTGGTCAGCTTGACCTGACGATCCCAGCCTTCGGTGTACACCGCGCCCCAGGCGCCGAGGTCCAGGCAGGTGACGTACTTCGGCTGACGGTAGGCAGTCGGGTCCACGCCGAGGATCTGCGCGGCGACGTTGTTGCCGGCATAACGGCCCAGCATGATCGCGTGCTGGCAGGTCATCAGCGCATGGTTGCCGATGTCATCGGATGCCGCGTAAGCAACGTCGCCGGTCGCGTAGACATCATCCTGGCCGATGACTTTCAGGTTGTCGTCGACATGCAGACGGCCAAGGTTGTCGCGTTCGCCGGGGATCTGCTCGGTCAGGGAGTGAGCGCGCACGCCGGTGGTCCAGATAACGGTTTTGGCTTCGATACGCTGACCGTCGGACAGGCTCACACCGTCAGCATCCACCGCGTCCACCGAAGCACTCAGGTGCCACTTCACACCTGTTTCAATGCTGGCTTCGGCAATCTTTTCAGCGATCTCAGGACCCATCGAACCACCGACCTTGTCACCGCGATCCACGATGATCACGTTGATGTCTGCGTTCTCGCCCAGGATGGCGCGCAGGCGGGTCGGCATTTCGGTCGCCGTTTCGATCCCGGTGAAGCCGCCGCCGGCAACCACTACGGTGTTGCGCGCCTTGCTTTCTGGCTGGTTGGCCAGGGATTTGAGGTGATTCTCCAAACGTACGGCCTGTTCGATCCGGTCAACGTCGAAGGCGTGCTCGGCCACACCCGGGGTGTTGGGCAGAGCCAGGCCGCTGCCGGTGGCCAGAACAAGTTTGTCGTAGATAACTGTTTGTTTGTTGCCCGAAGCATCGGTGTAGCCAACGCTTTTGTTGGCAACATCGATGGAGTCTGCTGCGCCCTTGATGAACTTCGCGCCTACTGCATCGAGCAGGTCACCAATGGGAGCCGCCAGGGTGTGTGCGTTCGGCTCGTAGAAACGTGGACGAATCCGCAGCTCGGCCTGGGGCGCCAGAATGGTGACTTCAGTGTTGTTGTGATCATGAATGCTGAACAGACGGGTCGCGCTGATTGCCGTCCACATGCCACCGAAACCTGCGCCGATTACCAAGATGTGTTGTTTCATTTTTAACTCCGGGGAAGAACCAGGCTTGAAATTCGTTTAGGGGTCAGTAGGTCGATGTCGCTCCTCGCTTGAGTAGCTTCTCTCGCTGCCGCCCTGACAACTGCGACTATATTGATCCTAGTTAATGCCCGCAACGAATTTTTATCGATGCTTCCCATCGATGTTATCGATACAGCCTGAAAAACCCGCATCCCCCGCCATTCCGCGCACAGCTCGTATAAAAGGAAAAACCGCTCGTTGTCCCTCAGGCCGCCAGCTGTTAGCATTTGCGACAATATTAGTCGGAGATCTCTAATGGCTCTTTACAGTGCAGGCGTCGAATACGGCATTCACTGCCTGGCGTTCCTGGTCGGCAACTACGGCGACACCCGCGAAGCGAGCGTGCGCGACCTGGCCGAACTGCAAGGGGTGCCGCAGGACTATCTGGCGAAGATCTTCACCAAGCTGGCCAAGGCCAAACTGGTGGCCGCCACCGAAGGCGTGCGCGGCGGCTTCAAGCTGGCCCGGCAAGCCGATGAAATCACCCTGCTGGACATCGTCAACGCCATCGACGGGCGCAAGGCGATTTTCGAATGCCGGGAGATTCGTGGTCGTTGTGCATTGTTTGAAGGCGAGACACCCGAGTGGGCGGTGGAAGGACGCTGCTCGATCCATGCCGCGATGCTGACGGCGCAAAAGCGCATGGAAGAGGCGTTGGCCCAGCAGACGATTCTGGACATTGCCCGCAAGGTCGGACGCAAGGCGCCGGCGGAGTTTGGCGAGCAGCTGGAAAACTGGATGAACGATCGTCGGGAAAGGAAAGGCAATGGCGGCGCCCAGACGAGTGACGATCAACTCATCCAGGTCACCGAAGTCAGCAACTGACAGTTACAGGCAGTCACGCACCGCCTTGCGCATGGCTGCCGATTTTGCCCAGGGCGGGCCCTGATACAGCGACACCCGACTGCCATCCTTGTATTTCACGATGTCCAGAATCTCGTCGGCCGTGATGATGCTCGGCGCGGTGATCCGGTAGCCGTTGGAAATCGAAGTTTGAGTCGTGCGCGATACGTCACTCTGCCAGGCGGGCAACACGCAGGCAGCCAGCTCCTTTGGCGGTTTGTCACTGTACTTGCCCATGTTCGGCTCACCCGGCACGAGCGATGCCGGCAAGGAACATCCCGCCAACAGCGCCGCGATCCCCACCAACATCCCCGCCCCCAACCACATACGACTCTGCATCAAGCGCCCTTAGATTACGAAAAATACAAATGTAGCCTGCCGCCGACCGGACATCCATTGACTGCACCGGTTTTCAGCGACTGGCGTTCTGATCGCCGGATCCGGGGAATGACTGCTCGTTCAAATAGAACATCCAGCGCTCGTAAGCTTCATGTTGCCACTGACTGACCCGCTCCCACTCCGGCCCGCTGAGCTGGTGTTCGGAAATCAGATTCATCATTTCGCTGGTGGCCGCATCCAGGTCGGCAATCAGCAGATGGGCATGCGCTCGAAAGTCATCGGTTGCCGTCATGTTGAACGTCCCCTGCCCTGGCGAAAAATCGCTACCTCACTACGACAGCGAATTTTGCGTTTCTCGCCAATTTCCCGACCAAAGGAAGTGCCACCGCCGCAGACGAAGACAACGCCCGCTCGCGCAAATGGGTCTAACCTTTTAGCGCAGATATAGAGGAGGTTTTCATGTGGCTTAACGAATCGGAACAAGCGCTGCGGCGCGATCTGCAAGGCTTGGCGTCGGACCTGCGCTGGTCGGCGGTCGAGCTTCTGCGCATAGCGCAACAATTGCGCCAGTCTGGCAATGAAGTCGATGCACAAGCCGTTCAGCGGCTGTGCGATCTGTTTCAGGGGGACGAAGAGCGGTTGCTGGGTTACGCCGAAGAGGTCAAGGCGAAGGTCATCAGCCGCAACAAGCCCCAGTGACACAAGCCTCAGTGACATAGGAGCCCGACCATGAACAGAACCCTGCCTGTGCTCGTCATCACGTTAATGACGCTGGCAGGCTGCAACACCGACTCGCAGATCTTTCGCGATCAACCCCTGGTGGCCAAAGTGGAGATGGGCATGAGCCAGGAACAAGTCCAGCAAATCGGCGGTGCGCCGTTATCGGTCAGCAATCGCACGGCCGAAGCGGGCACCTGCTACGACTACAAACTGGTCCAGCCCGAGCACCGACAACCTTACAACGTCAGCTTCGACAGCCGTGGGCGGGTCGATCACAAGGGGTTCATGACGTGCGCGGAGTGGAGCGTCGCCCAGCAGAAAGCGCGCGAGCCCGCGCGATCGAGTGGGGGTGGTGGGTACTGAGAACCCTGCGGTGAAGTGAACACTTTGTGGCGAGGGGGCTTGTCGAAACGTCGCACCGCCCCGTTGGGCTGCGCAGCAGTCCCATTTTTTTGGGGCCGCTTCGCGACCCAACGGGGGCAAGCCCCCTCGCCACAGGGCCCATCGCTAAAGGACCGTTATTGGTTAGCCTGCTTGTTCACCCGCGCCCTGTAGCCAGGCAACGAAGCCGCAAACGCCATCGCCTCCTCCTTGCTGGCAAACGACCCGAGCCGATCACCTTTGGTGCAGACCCTCCATGGGCCATTGTTCACGCTGAGTACGTCATAGCCGTTCATATGCATTCTGTTCAGCATCGGAACACTCATGATTACCTCCTTCTCGGCAAGTTTCCAAAGCTCACGTTCCCTACCTTACACCCGCACTTCGCGGCGAAAACGACCGAACGTCGCCTCAAACCTCGTTTGAATCGCACTTTTGCTCCGTAAAGCCTATCAACATGATGAAGGCCAAAGGCAACGGATCCAGCTTGACTACTGCTTTTTTGTTACACTTTTATGACAGCCACATCGAGCAGCCCATGAAAGTACGCGCCACCGTCATTTGCGAGCAGGACCGCCACATTCTTCTGGTGAGAAAACCGAAGAGTCGCTGGATGCTGCCTGGCGGAAAGGTTGAACGGGGCGAGACCCATGCCGGCGCCGCCGTGCGTGAGTTGGCGGAGGAAACCGGGTTGGGTGTGGAGGAAATGCTGTATCTGATGGAGCTGCAGTCGGGCAACACCCGGCACCATGTCTACGAAGCCTCACCCCTGGAGACGGATCAGGCCCGGCCGTTGAATGAGATCATCGATTGCATATGGTTTCCGCTGAATGCGATCCAGAACCTGGATACCAGCGACGCTACGCTCAAGATCATCCGGGCGTTTCAGCGTCGTCTCTAACGCGACTGGAACCTTGTGGCGAGGGGGCTCGCCCCCGCTGGAGCGCGAAGCGGTCCCAAAAAAGATGGGCCTGCTGCGCAGTCCAACGGGGGCAAGCCCCCTCGCCACAGGTATGTGGTCTGCCTGACTAACCCAGGTCGCCACCACCGACGGGCATAACCATCCCGGTGATGTAGGACGCTTCATCACTCGCCAAAAACAGAATCGCCCCCGCCTGCTCATCCAGCGTGCCGTAGCGCTTCATCAGACTGCTGTCGAGGGTCTGGTCGACGATCTGCTGGTACCAGACTTTCTCCTGACCACTCTGTTCGGCGCTGTTGCGCGGAATCACCCGTGGCGGCGCTTCGGTGCCGCCGGGCGCCGTCGCATTGACCCGCACGCCGCGGCCGGCGGTTTCGAACGCCAGGCACGCGGTCAAGGCATTCACCCCACCCTTCGCCGCGCCGTACGGCACGCGGTTGACGCTGCGGGTGGCGATGGACGAGACGTTGACGATCGCGCCACTGCCCTGCTCCAGCATGAACGGCAGCGCGGCATGGCAGCACCACAAAGTCGGGAACAGTGAACGCCGCACCTCGGCCTCGATCTGCGACGCCTCGTAATGCTCGAACGGCTTGGCCCAGATGGTGCCGCCGACGTTGTTGATCAGCACGTCGAGGCGGCCGAAACGCTCGACCGCGGTCTGCATCACCCGATTGCAGTCCTCGTATTGCTCAAGGTCTGCGGTCAGGGCCAGCACCTGGCTGGTCGATGCCAGCTCTTTCTGCACTTCGAACACCAGCTCCGAGCGATCCACCAGAATCAGCTTCGCCCCTTCCGCCGCCATCCGCTCGGCCACCCGCCGCCCGATGCCCTGGGCAGCCCCGGTGATCAGCGCGACTTTTTCGTGAAATCTGTTCATGTGTACCTCAAACCTATCAGGCCAGACGCCATCCCCTGTGGGAGCGGGCTTGCTCGCGAAGGCGTCGGCACAGTCAACATTGATGGAGCCTGACACACCGCTTTCGCGAGCAAGCCCGCTCCCACATTGGGTCGGTGTCGATGCAAATTACGCCGCGCTCGCCGCAAACTTCTCGTAGTAGAAATTCGCAGGCCGGATCCCCTGCTCCCCGATGTACTTGCTCACCGCCTCAACCATCGGCGGAGGCCCGCACAGGTACACATCCACATCTCCATCGTTCAAATGCTTCGGCTCAATATGCTGAGTCACATAACCCTTGAGCGGATGCTGGCTGTCGGGACTGGCCACGCAGGCGCTGTAGGTGAAGTTGGGTATGCGCGCAGCGAAAGCTTCGAGGCGATCCATCTCCACCAGGTCGAAATCGTTGGTCACGCCGTAGATCAGATGCAACGGATGGTCGCTGCCCTGCTCGGCGATTTTCTCCAGCATCGCGGTGAACGGCGCCAGGCCCGTGCCACCGGCCAGCAGCAACAGCGGCCGACGGATATCACGCAGGTAGAAACTGCCCAATGGCCCGGCCAGACTCATGCTGTCGCCCGCCTTGGCCATACCGGTGAGGAAGCTGCTCATCAGGCCGCCCGGCACGTTGCGAATCAGGAAGCTCACCTCGCCGTCACGCTGCAACGAGCTGAACGAATAGGCGCGGGTCTGTTCGCTGCCGGGAATCCCCAGGTTCACGTACTGCCCCGGCAGAAACGCCAGCTTGCTCAGGGATTCGCCCTTGATCGACAGCGCAATGGTGCTGTCGGACAGCTGGCGCACGGCGCTGATGGTCGCGTCGTAGCTGGATTGACGGGTACGGCAGACCTCCGACGACGTCGGCACACGCACCACGCAATCGCTCTGGGCGCGCATCTGGCAGGTCAGGACAAAACCCTGCTTGGCCTCTTCAGGGCTCAAGGCGTCCTCGATGTACTCCTCACCGAGATCGTACTGACCCGCCTCGGCGAAGCACTTGCAGGTGCCGCAGGCGCCGTCGCGGCAGTCCAGCGGAATGTTGATGCCCTGACGGTAGGCTGCATCGGCCACGGTTTCGCCGACATTGGCTTCGATGAACCGGGTGACGCCATCTTCGAAATTGAATGCGATGGAATGAGTCATGACCGCGCCCTCACAAATGGTAAACATCGATGACCTGGCGAACGTAGTCGTTCTTCAGGATCACTTTCTTGGCCTTGATCAGCGGGTTTTCACCGCGCGTGTCGAGGGTGTAGAAGCTGCTGCCGAAGTAGCTGTCGACGGTCTTGTAGCGAAAGCTCAGCGTGTGCCAGTTGAAGCGCACCTTGCACAGTCCGTCGGCCTGCTCCAGCAGTTCGATGTTGCTGATGTTGTGGGACGTGCGAGTGTCCGGAATGCTTGCGCTGGAACGATCGGTCTTGATGCGGAAGATGCGGTCTTCCAAACCGGTGCGGTTGCCGTACCAGATCAGCGAGATTTCCCGCTGCGGGTCTTCGGTCAGCTCGTCGTTGTCGTCCCAGGACGGCATCCAGAAGGTCGCGTCGGGAGCGTACAGCTCCAGCCATTCGTCCCACTGGCGGTCATCCAGGTAACGGGCTTCGCGGAAAAGGAAGTCGCGCACGTCGTCATAGGAGATGGTCATTGCACGTCCTCCACGGCGATCAGCTTCGGCTGTTCGGCTTCCAGCGCCTTGAGCATGGTCTGCTGCCAGTATTTGTGTTGCAGCACGAACAGGCCTTCGTCTTCGGTGCGCACGCCGGACAGCAGCGGATGCAGGTCGATTTCCTTTGCCGCGTCGTCGGCGCCTTCGATCCAGTGTTCGGCGCCACGGGACATGTCGTTCCAGGTGGTCACGCTGCCCTGGTAGCTGGTCTGGCAGGAGCGGAACTCCTCCAGGTCATCCGGGGTGGCCATGCCGCTGACGTTGAAGAAGTCTTCGTACTGGCGGATGCGGCTGGAGCGAGCGTGGTCGCTTTCGCCCTTGGGAGCGATGCAGTAGATGGTGATTTCGGTGCGATCCACCGAGATCGGCCGGGCGATGCGGATCTGCGAGCTGAACTGGTCCATCAAGTACACGTTCGGGTACAGGCACAGGTTGCGCGAGTTCTCGATCATCCAGTCGGCGCGAGCCTTGCCGAAGTCCTGTGCCAGTTCGTCGCGACGCTCGTACAGCGGGCGATCCTCGGGGTTGGACCAGCGGGTCCAGAGCAGCATGTGGCCCTTGTCGAAGGAATAGAAACCACCGCCCTGCTTGGCCCAGCTGCCGGCGCTCATGGTCGGGTTGCAATCGCCGGCCTCGCGCTGCTTGCGCTGGTTCTGGGTGGCGGCGTAGTTCCAATGCACGGAGCTGACGTGGTAGCCGTCGGCACCGTTTTCGGCGGTGAGTTTCCAGTTGCCTTCGTAGATATAGCTCGAGGAACCGCGCAGCACTTCCAGGCCATCAGGGGACTGGTCGACGATCATGTCGATGATCTTCGCCGACTCGCCCAAGTGCTCGACCAAAGGCAGTACGTCGGGATTCAGGCTGCCGAACAGGAAGCCGCGATAGGACTCGAAGCGCGCGACCTTGGTCAGGTCGTGGGAGCCTTCGCAGTTGAAGCTCGACGGATAACCGGCGTTGGCAGGGTCTTTGACTTTGAGCAGTTTGCCGGAGTTGTTGAACGTCCAGCCGTGGAACGGGCAGGTGTAGGAGCTCTTGTTCCCGGACTTGTGCCGGCACAGGGTCGCGCCGCGGTGACTGCAGGCGTTGATGAAGGCGTTGAGCACACCCTCCTTGTTGCGCGCGATGAAGATCGACTGGCGCCCCATGGTGGTGGTGTAGAAATCGTTGATGTTGGGGATCTGGCTTTCGTGAGCCAGATACAGCCAGTTGCCTTCGAAGATGTGTTTCATCTCCAGGTCAAACAGGCGCGGATCGGTGAACATCTCGCGTTTGCAGCGATACAGGCCCTGCTCGGGATCGTCTTGAAGCAGGGAGTGAAGGTATTCGGGTCGCAGGGTCATGGCCGCCGCCTCCATTGTTATTGTTCAGGCAGGGTCATCCTAGAACCGGGCAATGGGGCGGACTATCCGCGGGGTGCAGACCTTTATCCGTTTTGTGCAGAGGGGAATATGGAGCGAGGGATTTGTGTGAGGGGTTTACCTGTGGCGAGGGGGCTTGCCCCCGTTGGGTTGCGAAGCGACCCCCAGCATTCTTTCAGGTAAACCGTGCGCGCAGGTTTCGCGACGGCTGTGCCGCCGAACGGGGGCAAGCCCCCTCGCCACAGGGTACGGTGATTTCAGTGCCGTCGCTTGAGGGTATCCGACGGCAATTCACCGAACTGCTTGCGGTAGCTGTCGGAGAACCGGCCAAGGTGCAGGAAGCCGTAATCCATGGCCACTTCGGTGACGTTGCGCACGTTGCAGGTCGGGTCACTCAGGCAGGCGTGGATGCGCTCCAGGCGCTTCTGGCGGATGTAGTTTTTCGGGGTGGTCTCGGCGTTGCGCTCGAACAGGGCATACAGCGAGCGCAGGCTCATGTGCGCCTGGCGCGCGAGCTCTTCGCTATCCAGGCTCTGCTTGAGGTTCTTGCCGATGTAGTCGGCGATCGCTTCGAAGTTGGCGGTCTGCGAGCCGATTTCCAGACGGCTGACGTTCGTCTTCATCAGGCTGAGCATCTTGCTGACGATGATCTGCGCGTAATGCTCCTGCACTCGCGGGATCTGCTCGGTCGATTCAGCCTCCTGGCAAATCATCGCCAGCAGGTTGACGAAGCCTTCCAGCTCATTGAGCTGATAACGGTTTTCCACAAAGCGCACGCCCTGCCCCGGATACCGCCAGCGCTGCTCGTCACAGACCGACTCGAACAGGGAGGTGGGGACTTTGAGGATGAATTTTTCGCAATCGTCGGAGTACGTCAGGTCCACCGGATCGTCGGGGTTGATCAGCAACAGTTCGCCGGGGGCGAAGTAATGCTCCTGACCGTGGCCGCGCCACAGGCAATTGCCGCGCAACAGCACTTGCAGGTGGTAGATGGTCTCCAGCGCGCCGGAGGTGACCCGAACGCTGCCGCCGTAGCTGATACGGCACAGGTCGAGGCTGGCGAATTTGCGATGATTGAGACTGGCCAGGGGATGCCCGGCGCGAGGCATGAGAATGCAATGGTTACCGACGTGCTGATTGACGTAGCCCGACACCGCGTAGGGGTCGGCATGGTCGAAAATCGTACTGCGCTGACTCAGCAGTTGGGCTTGCATCATCGGCTCACTCTCGTTGTTGTTATAGGTTGTAGCAAGACATTCTAAGGCAGTAACTGCGAGGGTGTGTCAGTTGCCGGACATGTGGCCTGCCCCGGCCACATTCACCACGACATCAATGCGGCTACCGATTCCCCTGTAGGAGCCGAGCTTGCTCGCGATGGTCTCAAGAACACCGCGGGGCACCAGACACCCCGCGTCTTCATTGACGTCCATCGCGAGCAAGCTCGGCTCCTACAGAGGTCTCAAGAACACCGCGGGGCACCAGATACCCCGCGTCATCGTTGACGTTCATCGCGAGCATGCTCGCTCCTACAGGTACAGGGTTACGCGAGATCAGTCTTCCAGCGCACGAACCCGCTCGTGACGCTGCTGCTCATCAGGCTGTGCCGAGGACTGCAGGGTGAAGTCGAAGTCGATCTCGGCGAAGCGACCGCTCACACCGTACTGGGCAGCACGGGCCTGGTCTTCGCTGAAGGTGATCTTGGCAATCAGCTCGTCGCGGGTGGCGTAGGCGAAATCGTCGTGCAGGTATTTCTCACCATCCAGGTTGATCTGGGTGGTCAGGTGACGGTGATCCGGCGCGGAAATGAAGAAGTGGATGTGCGCTGGACGCTGGCCGTGACGGCCCAGTTGATCGAGCAGTTGCTGGGTCGGACCGTCCGGTGGGCAGCCGTAGCCCGACGGCACGATGCTGCGGAAGCGGTAGCGGCCATCGGCATCGGTAACGATACGGCGACGCAGGTTGAACTCCGACTGAGAAGCATCGAAGTACGAGTAGGTACCGCCCGTGTTGGCGTGCCACACATCCACCACGGCGCCAGCAAGAGGCTCGCCTGCGGTGTTGAACACCTGGCCTTGCATGAACAGGGTCACACCCGGATCGACGCCGTCGTCCAGGCGCGCTTCGCCTTCGGACAGCGGAGCGCCGGCCACGTACAGCGGGCCTTCGATGGTGCGCGGGGTGCCGCCGGTTTTACCGGCCTGCTCGTCTTCAGCGTCCATCAGTAGGTCCAGGTAGTGTTCCAGACCCAAACCGGCCACCACCAGGCCAGCTTCCTGACGCGCACCCAGCACGTTCAGGTAGTTGACCGCTTTCCAGAACTCTTCCGGAGTCACGGCCAAGTCTTCGATGATGTTCACCGAGTCACGCAGGATGCGGTAGATCAGCGCTTTGGTGCGTGCGTCGCCGGCATCGTTGTGCAGGCCGCTGGCTTCTTCGAGAAATTTCTGTACTTCGGCAGTGTGGGAAATTTTCACGTTCATTTTATTGTTTCCTCATCTTGTAATTATTGGCAAAACTCGCTGAACAGGCTGGTTTCAGCGGTCATCCTCGCGAATCGAAGACGGGTGACGGCACATGGCGTTGATTTCGATCGCCATGTAAGGGAACAGCGGCAATTGCATCAGCAGATCATGCAGTTCCTGGACGCTGTCGACATCGAACACGCTGAAGTTGGCGTACTGGCCGGCGATGCGCCACAGGTGACGCCACTTGCCCTGGTCCTGCAGGCGTTGCGCCAGGGCTTTTTCGTCAGCCTTCAGTTGCGCGGCGCGCTCGGGGTTCATGTCGACCGGCAGATTCACGGTCATCTTTACGTGGAACAGCATAATGCTCTCCTCAGGCTTGATGAATGGCAGTGGAAGTCTTGTCGCGGCGGAAGAACGCCAGGCGTTCCTCGTCCAGGCTCAGGCCCAGACCCGGGGTGTTCGGCACGTGCAGTTCGAAATCGCGGTAAACCAGCGGCTCGCTGAGAATGTCTTCGGTCAGCAGCAGCGGGCCGAACAGCTCGGTGTCCCACGCCAGTTTGTTCAGGGTGACAAAGGCATGGGCCGACGCCATGGTGCCCAGGCCGCCTTCGAGCATGGTCCCGCCGTACAAGGCGATACCGGCCGCTTCGGCGATCGAGGCGGTGCGCAGTACCGCGCGCGGGCCGCCGTTCTTGGCGATCTTCAGGGCGAACACCGAGGCGGCGCCTTCGCGGGCCAGGTTGAACGCGTCTTCCACGCATTCGATGGACTCGTCGGCCATGATCGGCGCCGGGCTCATGGCATTCAGGCGCGCCATGCCGGCACGGTTGTTACGGGAAATCGGCTGTTCGATCAGGTCGATGCCGTTGGTGCCCAGCACGCGGCAGGCACGCAGCGCGACCGCTTCGTCCCAGGCCTGGTTGACGTCGACCCGCACGCTGGCGCGGTCGCCGAGGGCTTTCTTGATCGCAATCACGTGGGCCAGATCGCGGTTGACTTCGCCGGCACCGATTTTCAGTTTGAAGATGCGGTGGCGACGCAGGTCGAGCATTTTTTCAGCTTCGGCGATGTCCTTGGCGGTGTCGCCGCTGGCCAGAGTCCAGGCCACCGGCAGCGCATCACGCACGCGGCCGCCGAGCAATTCGCTGACCGGCACGCCCAGGCGCTTGCCCTGGGCGTCGAGCAAGGCGGTCTCGATACCGGATTTGGCGAAGGTGTTGCCACGGATGCTGCGCTCCAGGCGCAACATGGCGGCGTTGACGTTGCCGCTGTCCTGGCCGATCAACAATGGCGCGAAGTGCGTGTCGATGTTGGTCTTGATGCTGTCCGGGCTTTCGTTGCCGTAGGCCAGGCCACCGATGGTGGTGGATTCGCCGATACCTTCGATGCCATCGGCGCAACGCACACGAATGATCACCAGGGTCTGGTTCTGCATGGTGTGCATCGCCAGCTTGTGCGGGCGGATGGTTGGCAGATCGACGATGATCGTCTCGATCGACTCAATGGCAGTTGCAAGCATTTCGATACCCATCAGGTTCTTGGAGTTCTGGAACCGATTCTGGTACGGCTTTTTTCGCGATGCCAATATAGAATTGGTCTGACTTGATACCTTTAAGGTATGCAACCGAAGAATGCCCGGAGGCTCCATGGAACTGCGTCACCTGCGATATTTCCAGGTACTGGCCCAAACCCTCAATTTCACCCGCGCCGCAGAATTGCTGCACATCGCGCAACCGCCCCTGAGCCGGCAGATCCAGCAACTGGAGGACGAATTGGGGGTGATCCTGCTGGAGCGCGGCCGCCCGCTGAAGCTGACCGAGGCCGGACGATTCTTTTATGAGCACTCCACCGCGCTGCTGGAACAGTTGAACAAGGTGCGCGACAACACGCGGCGCATTGGCCTCGGGGAAAAGACCTGGCTGGGGATCGGATTTGCGCCGTCAACCCTGTATGGGGTATTGCCGGAACTGATTCGCCGGCTGCGCAGCGGCGAACCGCTGGAACTGGAGCTGGGGTTGTCGGAGATGACTACCCTGCAACAGGTGCAGGCGCTCAAGGCCGGACGCATCGACATCGGTTTCGGCCGTATCCGCATCGACGACCCGGCGATCGTGCAGACCGTCCTCACCGAAGACCGCCTGGTCGCCGCCCTCCCCGCTGGCCACCCGTTGCTGGCCGGCCCGATCAGCCTGCGCGACCTGGCCCGGGAGCCATTCGTGCTCTACCCCGGCAACCCGCGCCCCAGCTACGCCGACCATGTGATCGCGCTGTTCGAATCCTATGGTGTGAGCATTCATGTGGCGCAATGGACCAACGAGCTGCAAACGGCGATCGGTCTGGTGGGCGCGGGGATCGGTATCACCCTGGTGCCGGCTTCGGTGCAACTGCTGCACCGCGACGACATCGGCTTCACCCCGCTGCTGGAAGACAACGCCACCTCGCCGATCATTCTCAGCAGGCGGGTGGGCGACGTTTCACCGGGGTTGAATCATTGCTTGAAGATGATTGATGAGCTGCTTCCAAGGGACTGACACCCGGTTGCACGCTGGTGTGCACGGGATCCCTGTGGGAGCGAGCCTGCTCGCGATGGACGTCAACGATAACGGGTGCTGCCCGAATGAACGCGTTGCCTGGGCCTTTTTTCGCGAGCAGGCTCGCTCCCACAAGGGTTCACTCACAAGCCCGGCTGGCTAGTGGAATCTTCAGCCAGCGAATGCCCTGCGCCCCGCGCTCAACTCTGTTCGCAACTCACCCACCAGATCGGAAATGGCCCGCACACTGGTCAGTTGCTCGGTCGAGACCCCACTGATCAGCAGTTCAATCCGCCCACTGACCGGCTCATACACCTCGATGCGCAGCAAACCACCATACTCCGTGCACTCACAGGACAGTGGCGCGAAGCCGGACTCCACAATGTTGCAAAGCACTGAAATGGGAAGCATGGCCGGTCCCTCGGTCGAACGCTGATCGGATCCAATCAGGATAGATGCGTTTTGCCATCTGCGCGTCAGAAAATGTTACACATCTCTCATTTCTCGCAAGTTCTTCAATCGGCATTGCGCTTCCAGATCCAGTTCCAGAACCCCGGCAATTCCACCGCTTGCGAACTGTCGCGCACGGTGCGGGCCATTGCGGCCTTCTGCAACTCGGCGGTGTCGCCATAAAACGCCTGCGGCGCGACCTTCACCCCGGTCTCCCGGGCGCTGTCGAGGAGGATTTGCAGGTACTCGCGGGTATGCCGGGCGGTGTAGCGGTTCAGGTCATGGAAGGTCACCACCACCGGAATCACCCCATCGACCACCGGCAGCTCACCCAAGGCAATGCGTTCACGAACTTCGGACATCGAACGCAGGAAATGCGCCCGACGCCGCGGGCTGGCGTTGAAACCCCAGATCTTGCCGTCGTTGGCGCTCAGGTCGGTCAGCAGCACGTGCAAGCCGTGCTTCTGATAGGCGGCGAAGGTGCGCTTGTCGTAGTTCCAGAACGGCGGGCGCAGCAGCGTCGGCGGCGCCCCGGTGATGGCGGCGATGTCGGCACAGCCCCTGGTAAGCGCCTCCTCGAGTTCCTGAGGATCGAGTGAGCGATGATTGGTGTGGGACGGCGTAGCGGTGTGGAACGCCAGAATGTGCCCGGCGTCCCGCTCGCGGTGCATCACCGCACGGCCGATGTCACTGTTGCCGGCGCGGGTGGCCTGGGTCTGAACGAAGAACACCGCCTTGATGTCGGTCTGCAACGGATTGCGCGCCAGGCTGTCGAGCACGGTTTCGGTGGGATTCCAGAAACTTGACGCGCTGGGGCCGTCATCGAAGGTCAGGAGGAAGCGGATCGGCGGTTGAGCCTGCAACCGCTGCTCGGTCTGCGGCGTCATTTCGATGGGAGCGGCGATACAGCCCAGCAGACTGGCTGCCATGGCGATTGCCGTTAGAACCTTGACCAACTGTTTCATCTTTTGCCTTGGATCAGACCTCTACAAGGCGCACATCTTACCTGTAGGAGCGAGCACGCTCGCGATGCAAGTGCAAACACCGAGGGGTGTCAGGCTGCCAGCGTTATCGTTGGCGAGTATCGCGAGCATGCTCGCTCCTACAGGATTTTGGGTGTTTATTGGGCTAGCGCCTGCTGAAACGAATTGTCGATGATCGGTGCCGTCGCCAGTTCGGTCGGCAGCGCCTTGACCTTGAACAGGAAGTCCGCGGTGCTCTGCAGGTCTTTCGCCGCTTGTCCGTCCACCGGGCCGACGGTCATGTGGGCCTGGCGCAGCCAGTGACGCGAGACGTTCTGGTCGAGGTTGGCCTTCTTCGCCCACAGGTCCGCGTATTCATCGGTGTTGTTGTCGACCCAGGCCCGGGCCTTTTTCAGGCGGGCGAGGAAGTCGGCGATGGCCTCACGCTTGCTGTCGATCGACGGCGTCGAAGCGGCGATGGCACTCAGGCCGGGCATCAGGTTCTTCGCCGTGAGAATCGGCCGCGCGCCGGAGAACAGGATCTGCTGGGAAATGTAGGGTTCCCAGACCGGGAACGCGTCGATGCTGCCCTGGGGCAACGCGGCAGCGGCATCGATCGGCATCAGCTTGATGAAGTCGACGTAATTTTCCGGCAGGTCGGCATTCTCCAGGGCGCGCAGTGTCAGTTGCTGGCTCCAGGCGCCGGGCCAGTAGGCGACCTTCTTGCCCTTGAGGTCGGCGATGGTTTTCACCGGCGAGTCCTTGGGCACCAGCAAGGCGATGGTGTCCGGGTTCTGTCGCGAAACGCCGATCAGCTTGACCGGCGCCTGCTTGGCGGCCAGAAACAGAAAGCCCGAGTCGCCGAGAAACCCCAGGTCAAGCGCGCCGGTGTTCAAGGCTTCGGCCAGCGGGGCGGCGGCCTGGAAGTGTTTCCAGTCGACGGTGTATGGTGCGTCCTTGAGCACTCCCGAGGCCTCCACCGACGCCCGGATGTTGTAATAGTTCTGATCGCCCACGTGCAGAACGACAGGTTCGGCGGCATGGGCAAGCGGCGCGGCAAACAGGGCGCTGGTCAACAGACCACGCAGGAATCGGGACAGGTTCATCGGGGGCTCCTTGAGAGTGATGGCGATAGACCATAACGCTCTTACCAACCGACTTTTAAATTCGATTTATTCATAAGCTAAGCACCCGCGATGCCTGCTGTTGCCCCAGAAACAACGATTGCACAACTTGTCGATCAGCGAGCACCTATACCTGTAGGAGCGAGCACGCTCGCGATGGACGACAGGACACCGCGGGGCATCAGATACCCAGCGTTATCGTTGACGACCATCGCGAGCATGCTCGCTCCTACAGGTGTGGGGATGGAGGTGTTAATCGATGTGCGGACGCCTGTCGCAATACCGGGGCATTCACGATTTCGTGGCGGTTCTGAGCATCCCCGACGCGTTGATCAACCAAGTCGGCGACCAGCCTTTGGCCCGCTACAACGCCGCGCCCACCACGCAACTGGCCCTGCTGCATCTGGAAGACGACGGCCTGCATGCCGACTCACAACGCTGGGGTTGGCGACCCCATTGGGCCAAGGACCGCGCAGCGCCGATCAACGCACGGGTGGAGAAAGTCGCCCACGGTCCGTTCTTCCGGGCAATCTGGCCGCACCGCGCGATCTGCCCCGTCGACAACTGGTTCGAATGGGTCGACGCCGGGGACGGCACGCGCGAGCCCTGGTTGATCCGGCGGCGTGATCAAGGGCCAATTTTCTGTGCGGCGATCGGGCAGTTTCCGCATGGCGCTTCGGCGACGAAGGACGATGACGGCTTCGTCATCATCACTGCCGATAGCGCAGGCGGAATGCTGGACATTCACGACCGGCGACCGGTCGTGTTGTCGGCCGAACTGGCTCGAGAATGGCTGGACCCGGCCACGCCCAAAGAGCGCGCCGAACAAATGGTGCTTTTGCAGGGCGAGGAAAGTGATGTTTTCGAGTGGTACAGGGTCGCAAAAGCGGTGGGCAACAGCAGAAATCAGGGGGAGAAGTTGGTTGAAGCGATAATTTGACCTGTCAATATCGACATAATGAAAATCAGATATAACGATCAATCCGGAAAAAACATTAAGAAGATTGTTTCAACTAATTAACACATTATACAAATGTACAATTTGAAGCATTACCGCTTGTCCGACAATCAGTTTGCGTTGATTACATTTTCAATGACTCCCGTTAGCATCTGCGCCGCATTTCCATTGGTACTCCCGTACTGACCAAAGAGTCAGGGATGATGGAAATCCCTTAAAACAAGCCCTTGCAGAGAACTAAATTGCGCGACGATTTTGTAATGACTCCGGTCGTGGGTCTGGCGTGCGTTTATCTTTCGCCGACAGAACACTACCAACTCGACTCTTTTATCGGGCAATACATAAGAACCCGAAACCTGCAATCACTTCCCGATATCGATAATCTGCTGAGTTCGACTCTGCAGAACTATCCGGGCAAGCCGCCGGTGATGGTCAATGAACTGAATGCCTGGATCGACAAGACCCTTGGTTATCGCGCTTCACATCCAGAGATTCTGTCGCTGGATGATTTTTAGCTGAAAACAATTGTGGGAGCGAGCCTGCTCGCGATGGCGGTGTATCAAGCAACGAACAGGTTGTCTGACACACTGCAATTGTCAGCAGGCTCGCTCCCGCATTTGCGACCGGGGCCAGTCTCAGGGTTTCAACGGAATTTCGATATCGCGATCCGACAGTTCTCTGCTGCGTTCATGCTTCCACGTCTGTTCTTCATGCTCCTGCTGCTCAATCTCTTCTTCCGACGGCTCATCCATATCGTCATCCGGGTTCGGACGCTTGGGTTCGTTGGCCATGTGCACCTCGCTAGCTGAAGGGATCACCCATCCATTCAAGCGTAGAACAGTTTCCCCTGCCCAGCTTACAGCCACGCCCGCAGCAAAAAGAAGAAGCCCATGCTCAACAGCATGCTGAGCAAGGTGTTGCGCGTGTAAAGCACCAGGCCTACGGCCACCAGCGAGCTGATCAGGTACGGGTTGTCCCAATGCAGATTCAATTGCTTCTCGGGCATGAACACGATCGGCCCGCAGATCGCGGTCAACATCCCCGGCACGGCGAAACCGAGAAACTGCCGCGCATTGCTGCTCAGACGCACCGGCAGACGCGGTTCGAGAAACACATAGCGGTTGAGAAACACCAGCACGCCCATACCGAAAATCACTGCCCAGACCATCATGTGCGCGCTCCCTGGAACTTGTTGCAGACAAACCCGGCGGTCATCCCCGCCAAACCCGACAACACCAGTGCCGAACCCCATTGCCAGTAGCTGAACAGCACCGAGCAGAACAGCGACACCGCGACGCAGACCACGGTCGGCACATTGCGCACCACCGGCGTGATCAGGGCGATGAAGGTGGCGGCGATGGAGAAATCCAGCCCCAGGTGTTCGAGTCCCGGAATACTGCTGCCGAGCACGATGCCGGCCAGGGTGAACAGGTTCCAGGCGATGTAGAACGTCAGGCCCACGCCGAGGGCGTACCAGCGGTCGAACTGCTGTTTGTCGTGCTGGCTGGTCAGGGCGAACAACTCATCGGTGAGCAGAAAGCCCAGGCCCACGCGCCAGCGTCCCGGCAACGGCGAAATCACCGAACGCATGCTCATCCCGTAGAGCAGATGCTGGGAGGTCAGCAGCAAGGTGGTCAGCAGGATCGAGAAGATCCCCGCCCCGCCCTTGAGCATGCCGATGGCCACCAACTGCGCGGCGCCGGCAAACACGATGCTCGACAGACCCTGGCCTTGCAGCGGGGTGAGATTGGCCTCGATGGCCATGGAACCGGCCAGCAAACCCCAGGGCGCGGTGGCCAAAGACAGCGGTGTGATCGCCACGGCGCCGCGAAGAAACGCGGCACGAGGCACATGTGAGTTGGACATAACGCTCAGCAACCAGGAGAAAGACCGCAGACTGTGCCAGCACTCGCGCTCTCTGGCTTGAACAATCTTGCGCACTGTTACCAATCGTTTCCGTTCATCGGCTGGCGGCTTGCTTCGAGCAGGGTAGTAGCAACATGATGGCGCTTTTTCCCCTCAAGGCGCCTGCCCTTCATGCATCCAGACGAGACCGACAGCGTTTACAAAACCCTGCTTGAATCGACCAAGGCCATTCCCTGGCGAATCGACTGGAAAACCATGACCTTCAGCTACATCGGGCCGCAGATCGAAAGCCTGCTGGGCTGGAAGCAGGACAGCTGGGTCGGCGTCAACGACTGGGTCGAGCGCATGCACCCGGACGATCGCGACTACGTGGTGGAGTTCTGCGTCTCGCAATCCCGCGCCGGGGTCGATCACGAAGCCGATTACCGGGCGCTGACCCACACCGGCGAATACGTATGGATTCGCGATGTGGTGCACGTGGTGCGCAAGGACGGCGAGGTCGAGGCGCTGGTGGGCTTCATGTTCGACATCAGCGAGCGCAAGAAAACCGAAGAGCACCTGGTGCGCCTGCAAAAGCAGCTCGAGGAATATTCCTTCCAGGACGGCCTGACCGGCATCGCCAACCGGCGCATGTTCGACACCGTGCTGGAGCGCGAATGGAGCAACGCCCAGCGCACGGGTACGCCGCTGTCGGCAATCGTTCTGGATATCGACTACTTCAAGCAGTACAACGACCATTACGGCCACATCAAGGGCGACGAATGCCTGCGCCAGGTGGCCAGCACCCTGTCGCGGGCGGCCAATCGACCACGGGATTTCATTGCCCGGATCGGCGGTGAAGAGTTCGTCTGGCTGCTGCCGGAAACCGATGCGGAATCGGCCAGGCTGGTGGCGCACAAGTGCCTGCACCTGGTTCGCCAGCAGCGCATCGCCCACGAATTTTCCGCGGTCGCGCCGCTGTTGAGCCTGAGCCTGGGCGTCGGCACCACCCACGCCACGCAGGACGCCACGGCGCTGGAATTCATCGAACAGGTCGACCAACTACTCTACAAAGCCAAGCGCAATGGAAGGATGCGCGCCGAACTGATGGATTTTCGTGACTGAGGCCTGACGCCTGCGGGGGTCGACATGCTTTACCGATTCGCCGCCGACGGGCTGGTGCTGCTTCATCTGGTGTTCATCCTGTTTGTTTTGTTCGGCGGGCTGCTGGTGCTCAAGTGGCGCCGCCTGATGTGGTGGCATCTGCCGGCTGCCGCCTGGGGCGTGGCGGTCGAAGCGCTGCACCTGCCCTGCCCGCTGACTCGCTGGGAAAACCTCATGCGCCGGGCTGCCGGGGAGCAAGGTTATGGTGCGGGTTTCATCGAGCACTATGTGTGGCCGGTGATTTACCCGGCCGGGCTGACACCGACGATTCAATTGTGGCTGGCCGGCGTGGTGCTGGTGGTCAATGCCGTGGTCTATCTTCGAGTGATCACGACCCGGCGTTGAAACGCGCCCTTGTTCCATCGTACGGACCCAATCCATGTTGTCGACCGAAGACCTCGCCCTGCTCGAAGCCATCCGCGAAACCGGCAGCCTGTCCCGCGCCGCGGTCCGGCTGGGCAAGGCGCCGTCGACGGTGTCCTACGCCGCGCGGCAGCTGGAGGAACGTTTCGACGCCTTGCTCTTCGACCGCCGCCGCTATCGCCTGCAACTGACCGCGGCCGGCGAGTTGCTGGTCAACGAAGCCTCGCGACTGATGGAAGACGTCTCGCGCCTGACCCAGCGCGTGCAGCAAGTGGCCAATGGCTGGGAAAGCCGTCTGTGGATCGTCACCGACGAATTGGTGGAGTTCGAAAACCTGGTGCCGCTGATCCAGGAATTCGATGCGCTGGGCTCCGGCGTGCCGCTGCGCATGACCCATGAAGTGCTCAAAGGCGTCTGGGAAGCCCTGCGCGAAGGCCGCGCCGATCTGGTCATCGGCGCCACCAACGAACCGCCGGCGATCCCGTCCCTGCGCTGGATGCAATTGGGAGAAATGGAGTGGGTGTTCGCTGTCTCGCCCAAACACCCGCTAGCCAAGGCCAAGGAGCCGATTTCCCGGGCAACGGTCACGCAGCACCGGGCGATTGTCGTGGCCGATTCGGCGAGGACCAGCGAAGGCCGTACCTATGGTGTCTCCAGCGGGCAATCGGTCATGGCGGTGTCGACCATGCGCGCGAAGATCCTCGCGCAATGCGCAGGCCTGGGTGTGGGCTGGCTGCCGCGGCATCGGGTCGATTCACTGCTGAAAAACGGCACGCTGGTCGAAAAACAGATGGCCGACCCGCGCGAACCGAACGTGCTGTACGCCGGCTGGCGCGGCGATCAGGACGGCCGCGCGTTGAACTGGTGGCTGGAAAAACTCAAGCAGCCCTCCCTCGCCAACCGGTTGGTGCAGGGCATCGATCTGTTCGTCTGAACCTCAGTTGGCAATCACGCTCATGTTGCGCCCGCTGGCCTTGGCCACGTACAGCGCCTTGTCGGCGGCACCGATCAGCTCCTCGGTGGTGGTCTCGGACGCCGGATCGTAGCCACACACGCCGACGCTGACAGTAATCATGCCTTCCGGACTTTCATTGTGCTGCAAGCCGGCAGCCAGCACCGCACGACGGACTTTCTCCGCCACCAGAAACGCGCCCACGTAGTCGGTGCCGGGCAGCACCACGGAAAATTCCTCGCCGCCAAAACGCGCCGCCAGATCGCCGGGGCGCTTGATGTGATCGGTGATGATCGCCGCGATCTGGCGCAGACAGGCGTCTCCCGCCAGATGGCCATAGTGGTCGTTGAATGCCTTGAAGTGATCCACATCGATCATCAACAGCGCCAGCCCCGTCTGGTTGCGCCGGGCGCGGCCGGTTTCCGCCTGGATGAATAGATCGAACTGACGGCGATTTGCCAGACCGGTCAGCGCGTCCTCCAGCGCCAGCAATTCCAGGTTGCGATTGAGTTCGAGGAGTTTTTCCTGGGAGCCGAGCAATTCGACTTGAATGCGGTTCTGCTGCTGCATCGACTTGATCAGGCGATACCCGAGCACGCCGAGGAACGCCAGCAGCACCGAGACGATCAGCGCACTGAGGATCGACTCCGTGCGCCAGCTGGCGAGGATTTCGTCCTTGTTCAACGCCACGAAGACAATCAGCGGATAGCCGTCGACCCGACGATAGCCCACCACCCGTTCGACACCATCGAGAATCGACTTGACGGTGCCCGTGCCCGCGCTGGCCTGGGGCAGCAATTGGGTGAACAGTTGGCTCTTGGCCAGGCTGCTGCCGACATCGGCTTCCTTGAAAGGACGGCGCACGATAATGCTGGCATCGTCGGCGATCAGGTTGATCACGCCGTTATTGCCCATGTCGATGCTGTCGTAGAGTTGCAGGAAATGCGTGAGATAGAGGGTCGCCAGGGCCACGCCGGCGAAACTGCCGTCGGGATGATTGACCCGCCGCGACACGGTCATGATCCATTCGCCGCTGGAACGGCTTTTGATCGACGGGCCGATGTGCGGCCCGCGATCCGGATGGTCGCGGTGGTAAATGAAATATTCGCGGTCGGAATTGTTCGCCACGCCGACTTCGGCGCCATTGGAATTGGCGACCCACTTGCCGGTTTCGTCATACACGAACAGGCCGTGGAGCTGGCTCAGTTCGCTGCGCTGGGCGCTCATCAGACGCTGCAGTCGATCGAGTCGGTCGCCTTCGATGCCGTCGTTTTCCAGGCGATTGACCAGGGTAAAGAGCAAAGTATCGGCCTGTTTGATCGATGCCTGCGCCTGTGACGCCAGGGTCTGCGCGAGGTTAGACATTGCCACCTGCTTATCATGCAGGTGGTACTGACGCGAGGTCCAGGACTGCCAAATGACGATCACCGCCATCGAAAGGCACACGGCGACCAGCAACGTCAGCACCGATTGCGCCTTCAGCCGGGCAATGCCGGGTCGATTCTTCTCGATTTGATCGTAGATAGCCGGATGCCCCATGACCCTCACTCCGTGATTTTTTTGTGACACGACAGGCTTCCTTGCTCAGTGCCCGTGATTTTCTGCTACAGCAGGTTAGACCGATGTCCGCTTCACCGCCTCCAGCCAGGCCGGATCGAGTCGCGTCTGTTGCGTGTCCAGGCCCAGCGCCTGCATCCGCGCTTCGTGTTGTTCCATTTCCCGACGCAATTGCCCTTGGTCGCTGGAGTTGCCGTCCAGTTCGTGCATCTGGCTCAACCCCAGATGATAGAAGCGCATCAGCTTCATCGCGCTCGGATCCTGCTTTTCAACGGCTGCCTTGAGGTGATGCATGACGTTGGTCACGCTCATCAGGCTGCGCTTGAGCTGCCAGTTGTAGACCGCCGCCGCCATCCATTCCTGGTTCCAGAACACCTTGCGCATCAGTGCCGCCATCAGCAGCACCGCGGCGAACACCCCGCCGATGTTGAAGCGCAGGTTATCCCCGCCAGGCTCTCCGAACACCGCCACCGCCGCGGTCGACAGCACCATCGCCAGCGCCAGGAAAATCAGGGCGATGATCAGCGTGCTGCGCCGGGTCTGTTTGCGATAGATCTCGGCATTCATCGGCTGGATTTCGAACATGACCTGGGGTTTCCTTCTACGGCAGGCAAAAAGTTTGCGGGCATTATCGCCTTTGCAAAGGATTTGGCTATGCTGGGGCTCCTTTTCATTTTTTCATCGTCAAATTGGGACATGGCGAGACCACGTAATCAGTGCCATCTTCTTTTATGGATACACACTATTCGGATGCCATTCGTTGTTTTCTTCAGGAATGACATCGTTTTAAGGATCTTTGAATGACCCAACGACAAGTAATCAACGCTTCGGTCAGCCCGAAAGGCAGCCTGGAAACACTCTCGCAACGGGAAGTCCAGCAACTGAGCGAAGCCGGATCCGGCAGCACTTACGACATCTTCCGCCAATGCGCCCTGGCCATCCTCAACACCGGCGCCCACGTCGATAACGCCAAAACCATCCTCGAAGCCTACAAAGACTTCGAAATCCGCATTCACCAACAAGACCGCGGCGTACGCCTGGAACTGCTGAACGCCCCCGCCGACGCCTTCGTCGATGGCGAAATGATCGCCAGCACCCGTGAAATGCTGTTCAGCGCCCTGCGCGACATCGTCTACACCGAAAACGAACTCGACAGTCAACGCATCGACCTGAGCACTTCCCAGGGCATCAGCGACTACGTCTTCCACCTGCTGCGCAACGCCCGCACCCTGCGCCCCGGCGTGGAGCCCAAGATCGTGGTGTGCTGGGGCGGCCACTCGATCAACACCGAAGAATACAAATACACCAAGAAAGTCGGCCACGAACTGGGCCTGCGCAGCCTGGACGTGTGCACCGGTTGCGGTCCCGGCGTGATGAAAGGCCCGATGAAAGGCGCCACCATCGCCCACGCCAAGCAGCGTATCCACGGCGGTCGCTACCTGGGCCTGACAGAACCGGGGATCATTGCCGCCGAGGCACCGAACCCGATCGTCAACGAACTGGTGATCCTGCCGGACATCGAAAAACGCCTGGAAGCCTTCGTTCGTGTCGGTCACGGCATCATCATCTTCCCGGGCGGCGCCGGCACCGCGGAAGAATTCCTCTACCTGCTCGGCATCCTGATGCACCCGGACAACGAAGGCCTGCCCTTCCCGGTCGTGCTCACCGGGCCGAAACACGCCGCGCCGTACCTTGAGCAACTGGACGCCTTCGTCGGCGCGACCCTGGGTGAAGCGGCCAAGCAGCATTACCAGATCATCATCGACGATCCGGCGGAAGTCGCCCGGCAGATGACCCAGGGCCTCAAGGCGGTCAAGCAGTTCCGTCGCGAGCGCAACGACGCGTTCCATTTCAACTGGCTGCTGAAGATTGACGAGGGCTTCCAGCGTCCATTCGACCCGACCCACGAAAACATGGCCAACCTCAAGCTCAGCCGCGACCTGCCGCCCCACGAACTGGCCGCCAACCTGCGCCGCGCGTTCTCCGGTATCGTCGCCGGCAACGTCAAGGACAAGGGCATCCGCCTGATCGAGGAGCACGGGCCATATCAGATCCGTGGTGACGCGGCGATCATGCAACCGCTGGATCAACTGCTCAAAGCCTTCGTCGCCCAGCACCGGATGAAACTGCCGGGTGGCGCGGCGTATGTGCCGTGTTATCGAGTGGTCGCCTGACCGCTTGCCACTCCCTGTAGGAGCGAGCTTGCTCGCGATGGACGTCAACGAAAACGCGGGAAGCCTGACACCCAGCGGCGTTTTCGAGTCCATCGCGAGCAAGCTCGCTCCTACAGGGTTGCGTCATCCGAATAATAAAGGGATCCACCGATGGACCACGTGAATCACATCCTGATCGTCGACGATGACCGCGAAATCCGCGAGCTGGTCGGCAATTACCTGAAGAAGAACGGCCTGCGCACCACCGTGGTCGCCGACGGTCGGCAGATGCGCAGTTTCCTGGAAGCCAATCAGGTCGATCTGATCGTGCTGGACATCATGATGCCCGGCGACGATGGTCTGGTGCTCTGCCGCGAGTTGCGTTCGGGCAAGCACAAAGCCACGCCGATTCTGATGCTCACCGCCCGCGACGACGAGACCGACCGCATCCTCGGTCTGGAAATGGGCGCCGACGACTACCTGACCAAACCTTTCGCCGCCCGCGAACTGCTGGCGCGGATCAATGCCGTGCTGCGCCGCACGCGAATGTTGCCGCCCAATCTGCTGGTCACCGAAAGCGGCCGCATGCTGGCCTTCGGTCGCTGGCGCCTGGACACCACCGCCCGTCATCTGGTGGACGAAGACCAGACCATGGTGGCCCTCAGCGGCGCCGAATACCGCCTGCTGCGGGTGTTCCTCGATCACCCGCAACGGGTGCTGAGCCGCGATCAGTTGCTGAATCTGACCCAGGGCCGCGACGCCGATCTGTTTGATCGCTCCATCGACTTGCTGGTAAGCCGCTTGCGCCAACGCCTGAAGGACGACTCTCGGGAGGCGAGCTACATCAAGACCGTTCGCAGCGAAGGCTACGTGTTCTCCTTCCCCGTGGAGATGCTCGACGAACAGGCGTGAAGGGATTTGTATCACTGTGTATTGAAAGCCGCGACAGATACGCAACCGCCGATTTCACACCGTTCAAGCACACACCCGCGATACACCCGGGCGTTTAACTGTGACCACCAGCTAGCACGAGCTACTGACCACTCACACTTAAGCGCACGGAGAATCAACCATGTTCAACTTCTCGAAAGTTTCGTCCCTGGCCCTCGGTCTGGCATTGGTGGGCGGTCTCGGCCTGTCGACCCTGGCCTCGGCCAACACCACGGCTGTCGCACCGCAAAGCTCGGTCAAGGCCCTGCTGGCTTCGGACGGTTCGGATCGCCTGCAACAGAATCGCGTGGCGGAAGGCGGTGCCGATCGTTTGCAGGAACTGCGTGAGCGCGTGGCGGCCGATGGTTCTGACCGATTGATGGGAAATCGTGTGGCTGAGGGTGGCTCCGATCGACTGATCCAGAATCGCGTCGCCGAAGGCGGAGCCGAACGCCTGCAGGAATTGCGTGAACGCGGCGGTGTAGTCGTGGCGGAAAACCGCGCCGAGTTCGGCTCGAAATACCAGCGCTACTGATTAACGCAGTCCCCTCGGAGCTGCCGGAGGCTGCGATCTTTTGATTTGGATTTTCAGGATCAAAGAATCGCAGCCTCGTTTCACTCGTCAGCTCCTACAGGGTATGTGTTGGAGGGTTAGGTCGCACTTGACGCTGCATTGGATCCATGAACGATCATTATTCTCGATAACAACTATGCCCAAGGGTGTTTTTTCATCTCGGCGCTCCGGCCCTAAAGTGAACCCATCTTCTCACCACGCTCTGGAGCAACATCATGAAAAGCATCATCGGTATCGGCTTCGCCCTTTCGGTCCTTGGCGCCACTTCGGCCATCGCCGCGCCACACGCCACTCAACAAGTCGTAGCAGCGACCACTGTCACTCAACCGGCCACGGTCAATGTGAACACTGTCGGCATCGACCATCAGGACAGTCAGAAAGCAAAACTCTACGTCGCGGAAAACCGCCCAGAGTTCGGCTCCAAGTACCAGCGCTATTGATCAACAGCCTTGGGCTGCTTGAAACAGAAAACCCCGGGCAGATCCGATCTACCCGGGGTTTTCTGTTTTGCCGATCCTGCAATATTCGTGTCGGACACAAATCTTGCGTTTAACCCAAACCCCTGTGGGAGCGTGGCTTGCCCGCGATGGTCGTCAACGATGACGCGGGAAGCCTGATTCCCCGCAGTGCTCCGTCCGCCATCGCGAGCATGCTCGCTCCTACAGTTGGTCCGTTGTAGCCAATCGAGCCGCCAGAGCCTTGGCCTGGCTGGCGACATCGGTGACGGCGGTACTTTCCCACCACATCCCGCGCAACGGCGGGCCCATGGCGAACAGCCTTGCGGCGGGCTGTCCATTGGCGCCCAGCACCGCGCCATCCATCTGCGCGGCAATCCCCAACGCCAACGGCCCCGGCTTGATCAACCCGCGTACCAGTAATTGCTGGGGCAATGGGCGCGCCACCCGGCGCCAGTCGTACTCGATACCGCTGGAATTGATCAGCGCCGCACCGCTGACAACGCAGGTTTGCGCTTCACCCCGGCGACGAATGCGGATGCTCACCTTACCGTTCGACAAGGGTTCAAGCCCCTTGAACGACGCCGCCTGAATCCGCAACCGCCCTTCCCTATGCAACCGTTCCACCAGTTCCGCGCTCAAGGGTGGCGAACGGTGGTGATGACTCTCCCACCAAGGCCGTATATGCCGCACGAACTGCCGGCGCTGCACGTCAGTCGCCTGATTCCACAAACGCCCGATATTGACCCGCACCGTGTCCAGCGGCGCCTGCCAGTCAATGCCCTGAGCGATGGCCTCACGACAATGCCGGCGCAGTTCGCGCACCAGTTGCCTTGGTGTGCGGATGCTGTGGTCCTCGGCGAGAAAGTCCGGCCAGGCCGGTGGTTGCCGCCGTACATGGGGTAGCAGACCATGGCGGGAGAACACCTCGATCGGCCCGCGATGCCCAGCCTGCTCCAGCGAAACCACTGCGTCGACCATGGTCAGGCCCGAGCCGATGATCAGCACCGTCGACTGCGGATCGAGTTGGCGCATCGCAGCCACATCCCAGGGATCGAGCGCCGCTGCGTTCAGACCGCTGGATTCGGTTTGCGGCGTGCGCGCGGCGGGGAACATTCCGGTCGCCAGCACCGCGAAAGCGCCCTGCAATCGCTGACCATCGCTCAAGGTCAGGCGCACGGAATCGGCATCGCTTTGCAGGTCCACGACTTCGGCCCGCACATGTTCGACGGTCGAGCCCTGCTGCGCGCCCACCGCCTGCGCTTCGGCCAGGCGCTGCTGAACGTACAGACCAAAAATCCCCCGGGGCGGGAACAGCTCGCTGATCGGCACATGCTGCTCATCCGACTCCGGCCAGCCACCGGCGGCGATGTAGTCGGTCAACCATTGGGTAAGGTCATCGGCGTTATCCGGATCGACACTCATGCGCGCCGCGTTGCCGTTGAGCGTGTGGCCCAGTTCCACGGCGCTGTAGGCTTCGCCTCGACCGAGTTCGGCGCGGGGTTCGATCACCAGCACCTGCCGGCGACCCGGCAATCGCAGCAGTTGCGCCGCCAGCATCGCGCCACTGAGGCCGCCGCCAACGATCAGGATGTCTGCGTGACGGATCGGGTCGGTCGCCGATCCCTGTTGAATTTCACTCATGCCGTTTTCACCGATCTCAAATGGAGGTCATGCAAACCGCGAACAGACAGCAGTTCAAATCACCACATTACGCACAAACCGCACCGCCACTTCTCCCTCATTGCGATAGGAATGTGGCTGATTACTGGCAAACATGAAGAACTCGCCAGCATTTATGTGATGCGGCACATCGCCGACCATCAAGGTCAGGCAGCCTTCGAATACATAGAACTGCTCGCTCCAGCCATCGGCATCCGGCTCGGACGGGTAATGCTCCCCCGGCTCCAGACGCCATTCCCACAGTTCGACTTCGCGGCTGGCGTTGGCCTTGGCCAGCAACACCGCCTTGCTGCCGGGGATCGTCCCGGCCCAGGCCAGTTCGTTGATGCGGCTGTGGTCGCGCACGTCGGGCGCCTGGATCAGATCGCTGAACGCCACGTCCAGCGCTTCGGCCACGCGATCGAGGGTGGTCAGGCTGACATTCTTTTCGCCGGCCTCGATGGCCACCAGCATGCGCCGGCTGACCCCGGACTTTTCCGCGAGGGCCGTCTGACTCATGTCAGCGGCATGGCGCAGGCGGCGAACATTGTGGCTGACATGCTGCAGGACCGACGCCCGTTGAGAAGAATCTTTGTGCACTATATTGCTCACTTGGTGGTGCTGCGCAGTATACTGCCCAACTTCGGGCGCATTGTGCGTCCGCCTCAATTAGTGTGCAAGGTCATGACGTCGGTGAACTCCCCTCAAGCCTCCTCCCGTTTCCTGCGGCTCAGCAAGGCTGAGTGCGTGCTGGTATTGATCACCATGGTCTGGGGCGGGACCTTTTTGCTGGTCCAGCATGCCATGACTGTCAGCGGCCCGATGTTCTTCGTCGGCCTGCGCTTCGCGGCTGCGGCAATCATCGTCGCCCTGTTTTCCTGGCGCAGCCTGCGCGAACTGACCTTTTTCGAACTCAAGGCCGGATCCTTCATCGGCGTGGCGATCATGCTCGGCTACGGCTTGCAGACCGTTGGCTTGCAAAGCATCCCCAGCAGCCAGTCGGCGTTCATCACCGCGTTGTACGTGCCCTTCGTGCCATTGCTGCAGTGGCTGGTGCTGGGTCGCCGTCCGGGGCTGATGCCGAGCATCGGGATCATGCTGGCATTTACCGGCCTGATGCTGCTGTCGGGCCCAGCCGGCGCATCGTTCCATTTCAGCCCCGGTGAAATCGCCACACTGATCAGCGCTATCGCCATTGCCGCGGAGATCATCCTGATCAGCACCTTTGCCGGTCAGGTGGATGTGAAGCGGGTGACCGTGGTGCAACTGGCCGTCACTTCGCTGCTGTCGTTCCTGCTGGTAGTGCCGACTCAGGAACACATCCCCGATTTCTCCTGGCTGCTGCTGTGCAGCGCCCTGGGTCTGGGCGCGGCAAGTGCGGCGATTCAGGTGGCGATGAACTGGGCGCAGAAAAGTGTCTCGCCGACTCGCGCAACCTTGATCTACGCTGGCGAGCCGGTGTGGGCCGGGATCGTCGGGCGGATCGCCGGGGAGCGGTTGCCGGCGATTGCCCTGGTGGGTGCGGGGATGATTGTGGCGGCGGTGATTGTCAGTGAGTTGAAGACCAAGGGTAAGGCGGTTGTCGAGGTTGAAGAATCGCTGGAGAGCGAAAGCAACAATTAAATAGCAGAATCAAAAGATCGCAGCCTGCGGCAGCTCCTACACTGCCTACGCAGGCTGCGATTTTTTTTGCCCGGTTGTTTGAAATGCTGTGCAACAGGACTTTTCCGTCTACTTTGTAGGATTCTGCGACACCTTGGCGTTTGGTGATCGGGAAGCTGGCACGTATGATGCTTCACAAACTTCCGCAGATTAGAAGCCTATGTCCCTGATAGTTCTACTTCTTCTGCCTTTCTTGGGCAGCTGTGTGGCAGCCGTGCTGCCACACAATGCACGTAATGCCGAATCCCTCCTGGCTGGCCTGGTTGCCCTGATCGGTACTGTTCAGGTCGCTCTCCTGTATCCGCAGATCGCCCACGGCGGCGTGATCCGCGAGGAATTCTTCTGGCTGCCGAGCCTGGGCCTGAACTTCGTCCTGCGCATGGACGGCTTCGCCTGGCTGTTCTCGCTATTGGTGATGGGCATTGGCACGCTGGTGTCGCTGTACGCGCGCTATTACATGTCGCCGAACGATCCGGTGCCGCGGTTCTTCGCGTTTTTCCTGGCGTTCATGGGCGCCATGCTCGGGCTGGTGATCTCCGGCAACCTGATCCAGATCGTGTTTTTCTGGGAGCTGACCAGCCTTTTCTCGTTCCTGTTGATCGGCTACTGGCACCACCGCGCCGACGCGCGACGCGGCGCTTACATGGCGCTGATGGTCACCGGCGCCGGTGGTTTGTGCCTGCTGGCAGGGGTCATGCTGCTCGGCCATGTGGTCGGCAGCTATGACCTGGACAAGGTCCTGACCGCCGGCAATCTGATTCGCGCACATGCCCTGTATCCCATCCTGCTTCCCCTCATCCTCATCGGCGCCCTGAGCAAAAGCGCGCAATTCCCCTTCCACTTCTGGCTGCCTCACGCCATGGCCGCGCCGACGCCGGTCTCGGCGTATCTGCACTCGGCGACCATGGTCAAGGCTGGAGTTTTCCTGCTGGCGCGGCTGTGGCCGTCGCTGTCCGGCAGCGAAGAATGGTTCTACATCGTCAGCGGCGCCGGGGCCGCGACGCTTTTGCTGGGCGCGTACTGCGCGATGTTCCAGAACGATCTCAAGGGTCTGCTGGCCTACTCGACCATCAGCCACCTGGGCCTGATCACCCTGCTGCTCGGCCTCAACAGCCCGCTGGCAGCGGTGGCAGCGGTGTTCCACATCCTCAACCACGCCACTTTCAAGGCCTCGCTGTTCATGGCCGCGGGGATCATCGACCACGAAAGCGGTACCCGCGACATCCGCAAACTCAGCGGCCTGATCAAACTGATTCCTTTCACCGCGACCCTGGCCATGGTCGCCAGTGCCTCGATGGCCGGCGTACCGCTACTGAACGGCTTCCTGTCCAAGGAAATGTTCTTCGCCGAAACCGTGTTCATCAACGCCTCGGCCTGGATCGAAACCACCCTGCCGATCGTGGCGACCATCGCCGGCACCTTCAGCGTCGCATATTCCCTGCGGTTCACCGTCGACGTGTTTTTCGGCCCGACCGCCACCGACCTGCCCCATACACCCCACGAGCCGCCACGCTGGATGCGTGCGCCGGTGGAGCTGCTGGTCTTCACCTGCCTGGTGGTGGGGATTTTCCCCGCGCAGGTGGTCGGCCCGGTACTCGCAGCCGCTGCCCTGCCGGTAGTGGGCAGCACGCTCCCCGAATACAGTCTCGCCATCTGGCACGGCTTGAACGCGCCGATGATCATGAGCCTGATCGCCATGTCCGGCGGCATCGTGTTGTACCTGTTGCTGCGTAATCAGCTCAAGCACGGGCGCTTCCGCTACCCGCCGCTGATTGGCCGGTTCAATGGCAAGCGCTTTTTCGAACGCGCGCTGGTGATCAAGATGCGCCTGGCCCGACGCCTCGAGCGGCGAATCAGCACCCGCCGCCTGCAAACCCAGCTGTTCCTGATGGTGCTCGCCGCCGTCCTGGCCAGCCTGATTCCGATGCTGCACAGCCACCTGAGCTGGGGCGACAGGCCGAAGATTCCGGGTTCGATCGTGTTCGTGACCCTCTGGCTGCTGGCGATCGCCTGCGCCCTGGGCGCCGCGTACCAGGCCAAGTATCACCGTCTCGCGGCACTGACCATGGTCAGCGTCTGCGGCCTGATGACCTGCGTCACTTTCGTCTGGTTCTCGGCGCCCGACCTGGCCCTGACTCAGTTGGTAGTCGAAGTGGTGACCACGGTGCTGATCCTGTTGGGCCTGCGCTGGCTGCCGCGGCGAATCGAAGAAGTCTCGCCACTGCCCAGCAGCCTGCGCAAGGCACGCATCCGCCGGATCCGCGACTTGTTGCTGTCGACCGCGGTCGGCGGCGGCATGGCGCTGCTGTCTTACGCGATGCTGACCCGGCAGACCCCCAACGACATTTCCTCCTTCTACCTGAGCCGCGCCCTGCCCGAGGGCGGCGGCAGCAACGTGGTCAACGTGATGCTGGTGGACTTCCGTGGCTTCGACACCCTTGGTGAAGTCACCGTGCTGGTGGCAGTTGCGCTGACTGTGTATGCGCTGCTGCGACGCTTCCGCCCGCCGAAGGAAAGCATGCAACTGCCGGCCCAGCAGCGCCTGCTCGCACCGGATGTGGTCACCGATCTGGTCAACCCGCGTCACGCCAGCGATACCGCGCTGGGCTTCATGATGGTCCCGGCGGTGCTGGTGCGCCTGCTGCTGCCGATTGCCTTCGTGGTCTCGTTCTATCTGTTCATGCGCGGGCATAACCAGCCGGGCGGCGGTTTTGTCGCGGGGCTGGTGATGTCGGTGGCGTTCATCCTGCAATACATGGTTGCCGGCACCCAATGGGTCGAGGCGCAGATGAGCCTGCGGCCGCTGCGCTGGATGAGTACCGGCCTGCTGTTCGCCACGGTCACCGGCCTTGGCGCCATGGCGGTCGGTTATCCGTTCCTGACCACCCATACCTGGCATTTCTCACTGCCACTGCTGGGCGACATTCACCTGGCCAGCGCGCTGTTCTTCGACGTTGGTGTGTATGCGGTCGTGGTCGGCTCGACCCTGCTGATCCTTACCGCCCTCGCCCACCAATCGGTTCGTGGTCACAAGACTGCGGCCCTGCCCAAACCCGTCGCCATCAAGGAGGCCGTCTGATGGAAGAAGTCATCGCAATCGCCATCGGCGTACTGGCCGCGTCCGGCGTCTGGCTGATCCTGCGTCCACGGACATTCCAGGTGGTCATGGGCCTGTGCCTGCTGTCCTATGGCGTCAACCTGTTCATCTTCAGCATGGGCAGCCTGTTCATCGGCAAGGAGCCGATCATCAAGGACGGCGTGCCACAGGACCTGCTGCACTACACCGACCCGCTGCCCCAGGCCCTGGTGTTGACCGCCATCGTCATCAGCTTCGCCATGACCGCGCTGTTCCTGGTGGTCCTGCTGGCCTCAAGGGGCCTGACCGGCACCGACCATGTGGATGGCCGGGAGCCTAAAGAATGAATGCAATGACGCACCTCATCGCGGCACCGATCCTGCTGCCGCTGCTGACCGCCGCCATCATGATGATGCTCGGCGAAAAGCACCGTCCGCTCAAAGCCAAGATCAATCTGTTTTCCAGCCTGCTGGGGCTGGGTATCTCGGTATTGCTACTGCAATGGACACAAACCACCGGCGTACCCGGCTCCATCGGCGTCTACCTGCCGGGCAACTGGCAAGTGCCGTTTGGCCTGGTGCTGGTGGTCGATCGACTGTCGGCGCTGATGCTGGTGCTGACCGGGATCATCGGCGTCAGCGCCCTGCTGTTCGCCATGGCGCGCTGGGACAAGGCCGGTTCGAGTTTCCACGCGCTGTTCCAGATTCAGCTGATGGGCCTGTATGGCGCGTTCCTGACGGCGGACCTGTTCAACCTGTTCGTGTTCTTCGAAGTGCTGCTGGCCGCGTCCTACGGCCTGATGCTTCACGGCTCGGGCCGGGCGCGGGTGTCGTCGGGGCTGCATTACATCTCGATCAACCTGCTGGCCTCGACCCTGTTCCTGATCGGCGCCGCGCTGATCTACGGCGTCACCGGCACTCTGAACATGGCCGACCTGGCGCTGAAGATCCCGCTGGTGGCGGAAGCCGATCGCGGCCTGCTGCATGCCGGCGCGGGGATTCTCGCTGTGGCGTTCCTGGCCAAGGCCGGGATGTGGCCGCTGAACTTCTGGCTGGTGCCGGCTTATTCGTCGGCGAGCGCGCCGGTGGCGGCGATGTTCGCGATCATGACCAAGGTCGGCGTCTACACCTTCCTGCGGCTTTGGACCCTGCTGTTCTCCGGCCAGGCGGGGGCTTCTGCGTACTTCGGCGGCGACTGGCTGATCTACGGCGGCATGGCGACAATCGTCTGCGCGGCCGTCGCGATCCTCGCCGCGCAACGCCTGGAGCGCATGGCCAGCCTGAGCATTCTGGTGTCGGCGGGGATTCTGCTGTCGGCCATCGGTTTCGCCCAACCCAATCTGATCGGCGCGGCACTGTTTTATCTGGTCAGCTCGACCCTGGCCCTGAGCGCGCTGTTCCTGCTGGCGGAGCTGATCGAGCGTTCGCGCTCTGCCAACGAAATGCCGCTGGAGGATGAAAACGAACTGCTGCCGCGACCGCTGGAATCCCTGCATCCGGCCAAGGGCGTCAACCTCGACGACGAGCAGAAAGCGGTGGTCGGCCAGGTGATTCCCTGGACCATGGCGTTCCTCGGCCTTGGCTTCATTGCCTGCACCCTGCTGATCGTCGGCATGCCGCCGCTCTCCGGTTTTATCGGCAAACTTGGTTTGCTCAACGCCCTGCTCAACCCTCTCGGCTTAGGCGGCGACGCGCCGATCTCGAATGCCGCGTGGGGTTTGCTGGCGCTGCTGATCATCTCTGGCCTGACCTCGCTGGTCGCCTTTTCCCGCATGGGCATCCAGCGTTTCTGGACGCCGCTGGAACGCCCGTCACCGGTGCTGCGTCGCCTTGAATGCGTGCCGATCTTCGTCCTGCTGGGCCTGAGCATCGCCCTGACGTTCAAGGCCGAACCGCTGCTGCGTTACACCCAGGCCGCCGCCGATGCCTTGAACAATCCGGAGCAATACGTGATGGCCGTGCTCGGCACCCGGGCGGTTCCAGGTCCCGAGGCCAAAGCGGCGCTGCTGGAGGTGCAACCATGAAGCGCCTGTTTCCCGCTCCCTGGCTCTCGCTCGCATTGTGGGTGTTGTGGCTGGTCCTGAACCTGTCGATCAGCCCTGGCAACCTGCTGCTGGGCGCCATTTTGGGCTTCGTCGCGCCGCTGATGATGCGCAAGTTGCGCCCCCTGCCGATCCGCATCCGTCGCCCATGGGTGATCCTGCGCCTGTTCCTGGTGGTTGGCCGTGACGTGCTGGCATCCAACCTCGCCGTGGCCTGGAGCGTGCTCAACGCCGGCCGCCGCCCGCCGCGCTCGCGCTTCGTCAAGGTGCCGCTGGACCTGCGCGATGCCAACGGCCTGGCAACCCTGTCGATGATCTGCACCGTGGTCCCCGGCACGGTCTGGTCGGAACTGGCGCTGGACCGCAGCATCCTGCTGCTGCACGTCTTCGACCTGGAAGACGACGAAGCGCCGTTCATCGAGCACTTCAAGGCGACGTACGAGCGCCCGTTGATGGAGATTTTCGAATGAGCGCCCTGCTGTCGAATGCGATTCTGTTGAGCCTGTTCCTGTTTTCCGTGGCGATGATCCTGACCCTGATCCGCCTGTTCAAAGGTCCGTCGGCCCAAGACCGGGTTTTGGCGCTGGACTACCTGTACATCGTCGCCATGCTGATGATGCTGACCCTGGGTATTCGCTACGCCAGTGATACCTACTTCGAAGCAGCGCTGCTGATCGCGCTGTTCGGCTTCGTCGGCTCCTTTGCCTTGGCAAAATTCCTCCTGCGTGGCGAGGTGATCGAATGACCGTTGAACTGTCGTTGTGGGTGGAAGTTGCCGTGGCGATCCTGCTGGTGCTCAGCAGCCTGTTCGCTCTGATCGGCGCGATTGGCCTGGTGCGGATGAAGGATTATTTCCAACGCATGCACCCGCCCGCCCTGGCCTCGACATTGGGGGCGTGGTGCGTGGCGCTGGCATCGATCATCTACTTCTCGGCGCTAAAGTCCGCGCCAGTGCTGCATGCGTGGCTGATTCCGATTCTGCTGGCGATCACCGTACCCGTGACCACGCTGCTGCTGGCGCGCGCGGCATTGTTCCGCAAGCGCATGGCCGGGGATGATGTGCCGGCTGAGGTCAGCAGCCGAACGCAAAACCTGTAACTGCAACTGTAGGAGCGAGCTTGCTCGCGATGGTATACGAAACACTGCGGGGTATCAGGCAGCCAGCGTTATCGTTGACGACCATCGCGGGCAAGCCACGCTCCCACAGGAATGCGGGGCATCTGGTGCCCCGCGTTATCGTTGATGACCATCGCGAGCGTGCTCGCTCCTGCAGGGAGTGGGTCAGGCCCAGGCTACTGCCAGCAGACCTGCCCCCAACATCACGCACAACGGCGAATAGATCCAGGTATCCCACAGGGCAAACCTGGAGTCTTTCACCTGTTTGAAGAACCCCACCAACTCCGAATCGCCGATGGCGCGGGCGAACAGCAGGATCGCGATCGCGCTGATCAGCCATTGCAGCGACCAATGCCCGATCACCGGCACCCACCAGCCGACCCGCAAACACACCAGCAGCGCAATCATCAGCAGAGCGGCGGCGACCACCAGGGTGATCCAGCCTCGGGGCTTGAAGGCCGGTTGCAGACGGACGCTGCCTTCGACCGGGACCTGGGGGACGGCGGCTACCGTTGCCCATTCGCCACCCAGTCCCCAATACACGTGTACCAAACTGATCACTGCAAACATCGTCACCAGCCATTGAGCCAACGCAAAGGTCATGGTTGAAGATCCCTGAAAGAGATTTGGACAGAATCATCCTAGTCGGCATTTTTTGTCGTGCACGACCGGTCGGCGGAGGAGTAAAGTGCCGCCCCATGAAATTCTCCCGCTCCGATCGCTCACTGCTGGCCTGGACGCTCTACTGCTGCGTTCTGTTCAATGTGTTCGCCTGCAGCATCGGTCACGGGCAGATGGTCGGAATGCAGCTCAACGGTATCGGCGGACAGTTCTGTACCGTCGACCCGGCGACCCAGACTCCGGTTTCGAGCCAATCTTCCGACGATCAATTGCCGACGCTGTCCAAGGCGTTCGGCTGTCCGTTGTGCTCCAGCGGCGGCATGGGCCCGGCGTTCAACTCCAGCCTGACCCTGGCGATTCTCCCCGAGCAACACAGCCCACCATTGGCGCCGATCGCCAACGCCGACCTCCCTGCCCGCTTCACCTGGCCCTCGGCCAATCCACGCGCGCCGCCGCTCGCCTGAATCTCTTGCCTTAATCGACCAGCTCACTTCGCCAACGCGAGGCGTTCGCGCGTGCGCTGCTTTGCAATCAAGCATTCAGGATTTATCGATGAAACACGTTCCTTTGCTGGCGAGCCTGTTCGGCTGCCTGTCCGTTAGCGCTTGGGCGCAATCCACCGTCGACCTCGCGCCGATCACTATCGATGGCGAGCAAGACGCCGAACCGGGTCTCGACCTTGATCAATCCAGCGGCATGGCCTCGCGCCTGGGTCTGAGCGTGCGGGATACCCCGGCCTCGGTGGCCATCGCCAACCGCAATGACATCGAGCGCCACGGCGCCCAGAACTTCCAGGACGCCGCCAACACCCTGCCCGGGGTCAACGCCAGCGCACCGCCGGGCTTCGGCGGTTTCGTCTCCTACCGGGGTTTCACCAGCAGCCAGATCACCCAGATGTTCAACGGCGTCAATGTCTCCGGCGGTCTCGCGCGGCCGGTGGATGCGTGGATTTATGATCGGGTGGAGTTGGTCGGCGGACCGTCGTCGCTGATCAATGGCGCCGGCTCCGTGGGCGGCTCGCTGAACTACGTGACCAGGCTGGCGAGCCGTGACGAGCAGGCGCTGGAAGGTCGGGTCAGATATGGCACCTACGACACCACCGAGACCGCCTTCGGCGTCAATCACGCCTTGAGCGAGGCCGGCGCCGACGTGCAGCACTACGCCCGTCTCGACGTCAGCCACAACACCGGTAACGGTTACATCGACCGCCAGGAGCGCGATGCCTGGAGTGTCGCGTTCTCCCTGCTCAGCGACCTCACGCCGGACCTGTCCCACACCCTGGCCCTGGAGTACCAGGACGAGCACGAGGACAGTCCGTACTGGGGCACCCCGGTGCTGAATCCCAAAGCGGGCGAGCTGAAGATCGACAAGCACAACCGCTTCAACAACTACAACGTCGAGGATGGCCGCTACGAGCAGCGTACGATCTGGGTGCGCTCAATCATCGACTACCGGATCAACGACAGCACCACCCTGCGCAATATGCTTTACCACCTCGACAGTCAGCGCGATTACCGCAACCTGGAGACCTATCAGTACAACGCCGACAACACGGCGGTGAATCGCTCCACGGCGTATCAGGTGCGGCATCAGGGCGAGCAGAACGGCAATCAGTTCGAGCTGCGTCACGACACTGAAATGCTGGGACTGGCGACCACCTGGTCCGGCGGTTTCGAGTACAAGGTCAACCAGACCACCAACTCGCCGCTGAACGTCAAAGGCGCCAGCACGGTGGATCCGAACAATTATCAGCCGGGGCACTTCTACGACATTCCGGGGACGCAGCAGGGTTATGTCAGCGACAAGACCAATGAAGTCACCACCAAGGCGCTGTTCGTTGAAAACCGCCTCGCGCTCACCGACAAACTCTCGTTGCTCACCGGCCTGCGCTATGACGACATCGACCTGGACGTGACCAACCATCGTGTCGTGACCGCGAGCAATCCGCGGCACCTCAAGCGCAGCTGGGAACCGGTGACCGGGCGGGCTGGCCTGACCTATCAAGTCCTGCCGTCGGCCAATGTCTACGTTCAATACAGCACCGCCGCCGAGCAGCCCAACGGCACCCAGGACTTCGATGTGTCCACGGGCAAGCAGTGGGAGATCGGCAGCAAGTTCGATTATCTGGACGGGCGCGGTTCAGCGACGGTGGCGGCGTACACCATCGAGCGCAAGGACTTTGCGGTGACCGATCCGCTGGATCCGACCTTGAGCATTCCGGTGGGGCAGCAGACCTCAAAGGGTGTGGAGGTGGCCAGCTCGCTGCGTGTCACGGATCGGCTACTGGTGGAGGGCAACTTCGCCTGGGTGGACGCGCAATACGATGAGTTCACCGAGAAGAACGCGGCCGGCCAGGTGGTTTCGCGCAAGGGCAATACACCGACCAACGTGCCGGATCGGGTCGGCAATCTGTGGCTGACTTATGATTTTGCGCCGCAATGGCAAGGCGGAGTGGACGCGCGTTACGTGGCGTCGGTGTATGCCGACAGCGCCAACACCATGACCGTGCCGTCGTACACGCTGTTCGGTTCATTCCTCAGCTACAAGGTAGATGGGCACACCACCATCACCGGGCGGGTGCGCAACCTGACGAATGAGGTGTATGCGGAGTTTGCGCATGTTTCGCCGGCGTACTACCTGGGGACGCCGCGCACGTTCGAGTTGGCCGTTCAGACGCGGTTTTAAAAGCTTCGCGG
>NZ_JAIQWX010000005.1 GCF_020164475.1 Pseudomonas sp. REP124
CTGACACACCATCGCGAGCAGGCTCGCTCCCACAATGGATGGGTTTGTTCCTGGTGATTTACTTGCCGGCGTTGATGGTCACCGTCTTGATCGCCCCCAACTCCAGGTCCCACTTCTTCAGGATCGCCTGGTAGCTGCCATCGTCGATCATGCTTTGCAGGGCGACTTTCACCGCTTCGCTCAGCTCGGGCTTCTTCTTGCTCACCCCAAGGCCGGTGAACTGCGAGGAGATCGGCAGGCCCACGGTCTTGTACATGTCCTTTTCCTGGGTCTTGAGATACGGCAGGGTTTCGCTGCCCTGCATCGCCGCGTCGATGCGGCTCTGGCGCAGTTGCGCACGGGCGTCGGCGGAGCCTTCGGTGCCGATCACGTTGATCGCGGGCTTGCCGGCGGCTTCACAGTTGGCCTTGCTCCACTCGGCGATTTCCGCCGGGAAGGTGGTACGTCGGCTGGTGCCGACTTTCTTGCCGCACAGATCGATGATCTCGTTGGTGTCCTTGTTTTTCTGCAAGGTGTAGAACTGCGGGCCGCTGGTGAAGTAGTCGACGAACGTCACGCTGGCCTGGCGTTCGGCGGTGTCGGTCATGCCCGACAGAACCATGTCCACGCGGTCGGTGGTCAGGGCGTTGATCATTTGCTCGAAGCCGGTTTCCTGCCACTTGATTTTCACGCCCAGGCGTTCGGCCAGGGCATTGCCCAGGTCAACGTCGACGCCGGTCAGGGTGTTGGTGGCCGGGTCCTTGAAGTCCATCGGCGGGTAGTTCGGCATGATCGCGACCACGATCTCACCCTTGGCCTTGATGCTGGCCGGAAGTTCGGCGGCGAAGCTGAAGCCGGAAGCCATAACGCCTGCGAGTACTGCTGGAATAACGAAGTTCTTCATGGGTCGTTCTCTTATGAGTGTTGTTTTCACGCCAATCGGCGTTCAGGTTCGAACGGCAGAAATGAAGCTTTGAGTGCGAGGGTTTTGCGGACTTATTAGTATTTCTTCGGGGCTTCCTGCCTCCACGATCTGCCCGCCGTCCATGAACACCATGCGATTGGAAACTTCGCGGGCGAAGCCCAGTTCATGGGTGACGACGATCATGGTCATGCCGGTCTGCGCCAGATCGCGCATCACCGACAACACCTCACCGACCAGTTCCGGGTCGAGTGCCGAAGTGGGTTCATCGAACAGCATCAGCTTGGGTCGCATGGCCAGCGCACGGGCGATGGCGACACGTTGCTGCTGACCACCCGACAGTTCGATCGGGTAGCTGTTGCGCTTGTCGGCCAGGCCGACGCGGGCGAGCAGTTCCAGGGCTTCTTCGGTCGCCTCCTTGGGCGAACGCTTGAGCACCTGGCACGGCCCTTCGATGATGTTTTGCAGCACAGTCATGTGCGGAAACAGGTTGAAGCGCTGGAACACCATGCCGGTGGACAGGCGCTGGCGGGCGATCTGGGTTTCGGTCAGTTCGTGCAGCTTGTTGCCGACCACGCGGTAGCCCACCAGTTCGCCGTCGACCCACAGGCCGCCCTTGTCGATCTTTTCCAGCTGGTTGACACAGCGCAGCAGGGTGCTCTTGCCGGAGCCCGACGGGCCGATGATGCACAGCACTTCGCCCTGATCGACTTCGATGTTCACGTCCTTGAGGGCGTGGAACTGGTCGTAATACTTGTTCAGGCTCACGGCCTTGACGATGCTTCTCATGTCGGATTCCTCAAGAACGCTTGCCGGCGCCGCGAGCGAAACGTCGCTCCAGACGGCTTTGACCGAAGGACAGCACGGTGACGGTGGCCAGGTACCAGATACCGGCGACGATCAGCAGCTCCATCACGCGGGCGTTGGCGTAGTAGATGTTCTGAGCGTTGTAGAGCAGTTCCGAGTACTGGATGACGCTGGCCAGCGAGGTCATTTTCACCATGCCGATGAACTCGTTACCCACCGGCGGAATGATGATCCGCATGGCCTGGGGCAGGATGATCCGACGCAGTGCCTGCAGGCGCGGCATGCCGATCGACTTGGCCGCTTCGTACTGTCCGGTGTCCACCGAGAGCAGGCCGGCGCGCACTACCTCAGCGGTGTAGGCGCCCTGGTTGATGCTCAGACCCAGCAGGGCGGCCACGAACGGCGTCATGAGGCTGACGGTGTCGAGCTCGAACACGCCCGGAATGCCGATGGTGGGGAAGATCAGCGCCAGGTTGAACCACAGCAGCAGTTGCAGGATCAGCGGCGTGCCGCGGAACAGCCAGGTGTAGGTCAGCGCGACATAGCGCAGGATCGGGTTGGCCGACATGCGCATGATTGCGGTGATCACCCCGAACACGATGCCCAGGGCCATCGCCAGCACGGCCATGACGATGGTGTTGAGCAATCCCCACATGATCGCCTGGGAGGTAAGAAACTGTCCGATGTACGACCATTCGATCTTGCCTTCGGCGAAGGCGCGCACCAGGCCCAGCAGTGCGATGACGATCAGGGCGGCAAAGAACATCCGCCCGTAGTAGCGCCGGGGCACGTGTTGATACTGGGTGATGTCGAACTGGTTTTCCGCCAGTTTGCGCTCGGCCTGGAGTCGTTGTGCCTGTGTCTGGCTCATGTTGTTTCTCCGTACACCGCCCGTTCAAACCGGCGGCATATATGGTTGTTCAGGTGAAACACTGTCCCTGTGGGAGCGGGCTTGCTCGCGAATGCGGTATGTCATTCAACGAGGATGTCGACTGACAGTGCCTCTTCGCGAGCAAGCCCGCTCCCACAGGGGTTTTGTGTCTGCTTCAGAGGCGGAACCCCTGATAGTCCTCGGTCCAGCGCTGCTGCGCGGCGAGGGCGGTTTTCAGGCGACCGATCTGCTCGCGCACCTGTTGCGGCGCGGTGCCGCCCCAGCCATTGCGGGCGGCGATGGCGGCTTCCAGGGTCAGGCTTTCGCGAACTTCCGGCGTCAGGCGCGGGTCGATTTCCGCCAGCAGCGCCGGCGAGGCTTCCCACAGCTCGATATCGTGTTTCTCGCAGGCCTTGACCAGCGCGCCGGTGATCTCGTGGGCTTCCTTGAACGGCACGCCACGCACCGCCAGCCAGTCGGCGACTTCGGTGGCGAGGGTGAAACCAAGCGGTGCCTGACGACGCAATTCCTCGACGTTGACCGTCATGGTCGCCACCATCCCGGCCATCGCCGGCAGCACCAGCAGCAGGGTGTCGACGCTGTCGAGCACGTGATGCTTGTCTTCGCTCAAGTCGCGGTTGTACGACAGCGGCAGGGATTTGAGCGTGGACAGCAGACCGGTCAGGTTGCCGATCAGGCGACCGGCCTTGCCTCGCGCCAGTTCGGCGATATCCGGGTTCTTCTTCTGCGGCATGATCGAACTGCCGGTGGCGTAGGCATCGTCCAGAGCGATCCAGCGGAACTGGCGCGACGACCACAAACAGAACTCTTCGGCCAGACGGGAAATGTTGACCCCCAACATGCTGGCGATGAACAGGAATTCAGCGACGTGATCGCGACTGGCGACGGCGTCGATGGAGTTTTCGCACACCCCGCTGTAACCCATTTCCCTGGCCGATTGCTGCGGCAGGCGGGCGATAGCGGAGCCGGCCATGGCTGCGGCACCCAGTGGCGACAACGAGGTGCGTGCGTCCCAGTCGACCAGGCGCTGCACGTCACGCAACATCGATTGGGCGTGGGCCAGCAGGTGATGAGCGAAGACGATTGGCTGCGCCTGCTGCAGGTGGGTGAAGCCGGGGCAGATGCTCTCGACGTGTTGTTCGGCCTGATTCACCAGCGCCTGTTGCAGCGCCAGCACTTCCACGGTCAGGGTGCGGACGTGATCACGCAGGAACAGGCGCAGGTCGTTGGCGGTCTGGTCGTTGCGCGAGCGGCCGGCGCGCAGCTTGCCGCCCAGGGCGCCAAGGCGCTCGGTCAGCAGGCGTTCGATGAACGTGTGGACGTCTTCGTCGTCCAGGGTCGGCGCGATGCTGCCAGCGCGGAAATCGCTGCCGATCTGCTCCAGGGCGTCGAGCATGGTCCGGGTTTCCTGCTCGCTCAGAAGTCCTGCGCGCTGCAATTCCCGGGCATGGGCCTTGGAGCCGGCAAGGTCGTACGGCGTCAGGCGGAAGTAGCGCTCGGGGCAACGGGAGAGGGCGGCCAGGGCTTCGGACGGACCGCTTTTGAAGCGAGCACCCCAGAGACGGTCGGTGGTTTGAGACATTGTTGTTTTCCTCGTCGATAACGCGAACTGAAAGCGTGTGCCAGACCTGAAATCCGCGGCGAAAAACATTCGCTCAAGATCAGATCAATTCAAATTCAAGGGCAGGGGAACAGCGCAGTTGCAAAGGGGCGAGAGCTGATCGAGATGTCAGCTTTTAATGCTTGCAGATCAGTGGTTTGGCACTGATGTGCGGGATTTTTTGGCAGTTGCCAAGCCTGGTTTTCTGTGTTCATTATTATTTAGGCCAGCTATGTTTTTGTTGTTGGGCACAGATTGTTGAATTGGGCGCCAGAGGTAAATAAGCATTATGGAAACCCCACTTTCCAATTCCGGAAACCCGCCGCTGAAAGCCACGCAACGGGCGCCGCTGGCCCTCAGTGGGCTGGATTTCAAACTGCTCAAGGTGTTCAAGGCGGTGGTCGAGGCTGGCGGTTTCAGCGCGGCGCAGAACGAATTGAACGTGGGTCTGGCAGCCATCAGCAAACAGATCTCGGACCTGGAAATCCGCATTGGCATGCGCCTGTGCACCCGCGGTCGTGAGGGCTTTCACCTGACTGAAGAGGGGCGCATTGTCTATCAGGCGTCCAATGACTTATTTGCTTCCGTTGACAACTTTCGTGATCGACTTAGTTCAGCACAAAACGAACTTGTCGGTGATCTTGGTGTGGGGGTTATTGATAATACGATTTCCGATGCGTCATCGCCGTTAGTTGCTGCGCTTAGAGTGCTGAGCGAACAATATCCGAAAATAAGATTTCAACTTCAGGCCTCTCAGCTCGATGAAGTGGAACGGGGCGTGGTAGAGGGTCGGCTGGTGGCCGGGATCGTGCCGGTTTATCAGCAGCGGGAGGAGTTCGACTACTACCCGTTATACGAGGAACGCTCGGAGGTTTATTGCGCTGTCGGCCACCCGTTGTTCACTATTCCGGCCGATCAGATGAGCAGCGACATGCTCAAGGATTACGAGTGTGTTAATCACCGCTATGCGATTCATCGAGACAAACTCAACTTCGCTCACTACGACAGTTCCTCTGCCTCGGCGACTCAGGTCGAGGCCGTGGCACTGTTGATCAGGACCGGTCGCTTCGTCGGCTTTCTGCCGCAACATTACGCGGCGCAGTGGGTGGCGCAGGGACAGTTCCGGGCACTGTGTCCGGAACTGATCCACATCGCGACACCGTTCAATCTGATCCTGCGTCACAACGTTGTGCGCAGTCCGCTGGTCAAGGCATTCGCCCAGGCGCTGGGCGTGGATCTGAAGTCCACGACCTGAGGACGTCAGGCGACGCCCTGCGCCGGCCACTGCTGATGCGGGATCGGCAAATTGCGCGACTCACCGCGACCCATCGGGAAGTACATGAAGCCGTTGCGTGACAGGCGCTCGGCGTCATACAGGTTGCGTCCGTCGAAGATCACCGGGGCCTTGAGGCGCTGGCGGATCAGGTCGAAATCCGGGGCCTTGAACTGCTGCCATTCGGTGCAGATGATCAGCGCATCGGCGCCGTGCAACACCGATTCCGGGGTGCCCATGAGCATCAGTTTCGCCTCGTCCGGATACAGGTTCTGGGTTTCCTGCATCGCTTCGGGGTCGAACGCACGTACGCTGGCGCCGGCGGCCCACAGGGCTTCGAGCAGCGCGCGGCTCGGTGCATCGCGCATGTCGTCGGTGTTGGGCTTGAACGCCAGGCCCCACAAGGCGAAGGTCTTGCCGCGCAGGTCGCCCTTGTAGAAGGCTTTGACGCGTTCGAACAGCTTGTGTTTCTGCCGCTGGTTGATCGCTTCCACCGCTTGCAGCAGGTCGCTGGAGCAGTGGGCTTCCTCGGCGCTGTGGATCAGGGCGCGCATGTCCTTGGGAAAGCACGAGCCGCCGTAGCCGCAACCGGGATAGATGAAGTGGTAGCCGATACGCGAATCGGCGCCGATGCCCAGACGCACCGATTCGATGTCGGCGCCCAGGTGTTCGGCCAGTTCGGCGATTTGGTTGATGAAGCTGATCTTGGTCGCCAGCATGCAGTTGGCGGCGTATTTGGTCAGCTCGGCGCTGCGCAGGTCCATGAACATCACGCGGTCATGGTTGCGGTTGAACGGCGCGTACAGGTCGCGCATCACGTCGCGTACCTCATCGCGTTCGCAGCCGATGATGATCCGGTCCGGACGCCGGCAATCGGCCACGGCCGAGCCTTCCTTGAGAAATTCGGGGTTGGAGACGATATCGAACTGCAGCAGGCGGCCGACCTTGATCAGGCATTTGTCGATGTGCTCGCGCAGTGCATCGCCAGTGCCCACCGGCACCGTGGACTTCTCCACCAGGATTACCGGTTGCTCACGGTGACGCGCCACCGCTTCGCCGACCGACATCACGTGACGCAAGTCCGCCGAGCCATCCTCGCGGGACGGCGTGCCGACGGCGATGAACAGGACCTTGCCATGTTGTACGGCAAACTTTTCGTCGGTGGTGAACTGCAGGCGTTTGGCGTCCAGGCTTTCACGCACAAGACTGGCCAGCCCTGGTTCGAAGATGCTCACGTGACCCTGTTGCAACAACTCGACCTTTTTCCGGTCAATGTCCATGCACACCACGTCATGGCCGACCTCAGCCAGGACGGCTGCCTGCACCAGACCGACGTAGCCGCTACCGAATACACTGATTTTCATGGGCAATTCCTGTCCTGGTCCTCTCAGGATCAGAATTAGCAGCCCCATGTTTCAGTTCATCTATCGGTTGAATGGGTCTTGGTCGGATCGACAATTGACTTTCCAGACCATGACCGGCAGCGTAACGACCTTATTTTTTGCGTTTTTTGTATTTTTTCATTCAAGGCTGTTTCGTTTGACTGACTTACCCGCTGTTGATGCAACCCTCCCCAAACCCAATCCGCTGACGATGTATCTGGCGCGACTGGCGCCTTCCAGCCAATTGACCATGCGCTACGTGCTGCAGGACGCTGCCGACCGCCTGGGTTTCGAAGACGTGAACATCGAGGAAATTCCCTGGCACGGCTTGCAGCCTGAGGATGTGATTGCGCTGGTGGCGACGTTGCGTGCCGATGGTTACGCGCCCAACACGTCTTCGCTGTACGTCAACGCGGTGCGCGGGGTGATGAACGAGGCGTGGCGCATGAGCCTGATCAGCCAGGAGCATCTTCTGAAGATGCGTTCGGTGAAGGGGATTGCCGGTACGCGCCTGTCCCAGGGGCGAAATCTGCGGCGTTCGTTGATTCGCGAATTGATGGATGTCTGTGCGGCCGACCCCCGGCCTCAGGGCCTGCGGGATGCGGCGGTGATCGCGATTCTGTATGGCTCGGGGATGCGCAAGTCCGAATCGGTGAACCTGGAGCTGAGCCAGGTCGATTTCGCCGAGCGCAGCCTGCGGGTCACGGCCAAGGGCAACAAGCAATTGATCAAGTACGCGCCGGCCTGGGCGTTCGCCAAGCTCGATGCCTGGCTGGAGTTTCGCCGCTCACAGCTCAAGGAAGGGGAGGAGGACGATGCCTTTCTCTTCAACCGCATTCGCCGCGGCAGTCACATCACCCGCGAGCGCATCACCAAACACGCGATCTATTACATCGCCCGCCAGCGTGGGACGCAGGTCGGGGTCAAGATCATGCCCCATGATTTCCGCCGCTCGTTCATTACCCGGGTGATCGAGGAACATGATCTGTCGATTGCGCAGAAGCTGGCGCATCACAGCAATATTCAGACGACAGCCAATTATGATGTGCGCGATGACAATGAGCGGCGTCGGGCGGTGGATCGGTTTGATCTCTGATTTTGACCTTGCAGATCTATCCATTCCACACCTGTAGGAGCCGAGTTGTTCGCGATGCTTTTGGGTTGTGCACATATCCATTGCTGCCGGCGCGGCTGCTTTCGGTTCCGCCCTGACGGTCGGGTCACTTTTGGCAAACGCCCCAAAAGTAACCAAAAGGTCTCGCCCCAACGTTCGGTCCCTCGCCAAGGCTCGGGATCCCTTCGCTCCGGCATTCATCCGGGGGCATCGCCTCCGGTTTGCTTCGCTGCACCTCCTCTCGATGTGTGCGGCTTCGCCGCACGGCGCTGCGCGCCTTACCCCCGGATGAACGCCTCCACTCAGCCTGCCGAAGGGCGGGTGGATCAAAATCAAAAGCTAGAGCTCTCGAGGCGAGCTGACACTCGACCTGTTTGTTGGCACCGCGCGCATTCCGTAGGGGCGGGGCTTACCCGCGAAGGCGGTATGACATTCGCCCCCAATTTTGCGGATGCACCAAGAACCTCTGTGGGAGCGGGCTTGCTCGCGAAGGCGGCCTAGTAGCCGACCTGATCTCTCGGATGTACCTGGACCCATTGTGGGAGCGAGCCTGCTCGCGATGAATGCTCAGACACCGCGGGGTATCAGCCAGTCAGCGTTATCGTTAACGAACATCGCGAGTGAACTCGCTCCTACAGTGGTTCGCAGGCGCTCACAGAGTTTGTGTTTGACCACAAAACCGGTTTACAGCCAGAAACTCACCGCATACCACCCCAACACCCCCATCACCAGCGTATACGGCAATGCCATCCACACCATCCGCCCGTAGGACAACCGAATCAGCGGGGCAATTGCCGAGGTCAGGAGGAACAGGAAGGCGGCTTGGCCGTTGGGGGTGGCTACGCTGGGCAGGTTGGTGCCGGTGTTGATGGCAATGGCCAAGGTCTCGAAGTGTTCGCGGGTCATTTCGCCGGCGAGGAAGGCGCGTTTGACTTCAGTGATGTATATGGTCGCCACGAACACGTTGTCGCTGATGGCCGACAGCAGGCCGTTGGCGATGTAGAGCATGCCCGGCTGCTGCGATGGGGGCAGGGAAATGACCCATTGAATCAGCGGCGTGAACAGTTGCTGATCCTGGATCACCGCCACCACCGCGAAAAACACCACCAGCAGCGAGGTGAAGGGCATCGCGTCCTTGAACGCGGAGCCCAGGCGATGTTCGTCGGTGATGCCGCTGAACACGGTGATCAGCACAATCACCATCAGCCCGATCAGACCCACTTCCGCCACATGAAACGCCAGCGCGGCAATCAGGATCAGTGCCGCCAGGCCCTGCACAATCAGTGCTGCACGCTGGCGGGTGGTGCGTTCGGCATTGTCCTGCGCCGCGTAATCCGCCAGCACGGCGCGCACGTTGTCCGGCAGCAGGGTGCCGTAACCGAACCAGCGCAGCTTCTCCAGCAGTACGCAGGTCACCAGGCCTGCCGCCAGTACCGGCAGTGAAACCGGGGCGATCTTCAGGAAAAACTCGGAAAAGTGCCAACCCATCTCATGGCCGATCAACAGGTTCTGTGGCTCACCCACCAGGGTGCAGACGCCGCCCAGTGCCGTGCCCACCGCGCCGTGCATCAGCAGACTGCGCAGGAAGGCGCGGAACTGGTTGAGATCGTCATGATGAAGATGGGGCAGGTGCTGATCATCGCTGTATTCGCTGTCCTGACGCGGATCGTTGCCCGAGGCCACGCGGTGATAAACCGAATAAAAGCCCACGGCGGCGCTGATGATCACCGCGGTCACGGTCAAGGCATCGAGAAACGCCGACAGAAAGGCCGACAGGAAACAGAACATCAACGCCAGCAAGGCCTTGGAACGCACGCCCAACAGCAGGCGCGAGAACAGGAACAGCAGCAGATCCTTCATGAAGTAGATGCCGGCCACCATGAACATCAGCAGCAGGATCACCGGGAAGTTGTGCACCAGCTCGTCATACAGCGCCTGCGGCGTGGTCATTTTCAGCAGCAGGGCTTCGACCAGCAACAGGCCGCCGGGCATCAGCGGGTAGCATTTGAGTGCCATGGCCAGGGTGAAGATGAACTCCAGCACCAATAACCAGCCCGCCGCCACCGGGCCCGCAGTCCACAGCACCAGTGCATTGAGAAGCAGAAAACCGACAATACACAGTTTGTACCAGCGGGGAGAGTTGCCGAGAAAGTTGTGGGCGAACGCTTGGGCCATGGAGCCGGACATCGGCTACTCCTTGTTTTAAGAAGCGCGCAAGTTGCCGTAAGCGAGCGAGAAGTTCAAGCGTAGGAAAAATTACAGTCAGCCCAGATAACGGACGACGATTGCGTGGTAGTTACCGTCCAGGGAATAACCGCCGACGACGATATTGCCGTCGGCCTGAACAGCCAGTGAAGTGGCGGTATCGAGACTGCGACCCAGGCGAGTGCGAATCCATCCCGTGCAGTCGCCGAAGTTGCGGTCCAGTTGTCCGTCGGGCAAGTAGCGGCCCAGCATGAAGTCCGCATCGACGCCGCCAATGGTCGCGCCGGCCGTGACTACTGTGCCGTCGGGTTGTGCCTGGGCGGCGGTCCACTGACAGCCGATGCGACCGACTTCCAGCAGGTGCGGCAGACCGTCATTGCAGTGCATGTCGGGGCGGCCATTGACGTGAATTTTCAGTGAGAGACAGCGCATGGGATCGCGGCTGCTGCCGAAGCACTGCACCTCCCCGTTATCGTGCTGGATGATCTGGCTGACCTGGGCACCGTGGCCACAGGCCTTGAACGTCATGAAACCATCTACGGCAAATCGCTCGTCCAGGCTGCCATCGGCGTTGTAGCGCGCCAGCAGGCCTTCCTCCGGGAAGTTGACCGAGCCTCCCACCAGAATTCGTCCATCGTGCTGCACCCGCAGGCTGTTGAGCCAGGTGTTCATCAGCAGATGCCGGACCACCACGAATCCGCGGCCGTTGAAGCTTGAGTCCAGGGTGCCGTCGACGTCGAGGCGAATGAGCATGCCGGCATGATCGGCCAGTTCGAAATGGTGGTTGGCGATCAGCACGATGCGGCCATCCTGCTGAACCCCGGCATCACAGGCTTCGGCGCCCGGTACGCCGGGAGGCAGCCAGAGGTCTCGAACCCCGTGGGACAGCTTGCCCGGCAGGCGCACGACGCAGCGTCCGTTGTCGCCAAAGCCTTGCACCGGTCGCCCTTGGGAGTCGAACAAGGCCACGGCGGGGAGGGTGCGGTGGGCATTTTCATAGTGCAGACCGATCAACAGAATGCGGCCGTCCGGCAATGCATGGACTTTGCCGGCCATAGCCTCGAAGCCAGGTTCGAACTGCCCGATGACGCTGCCCTGCGTGCCGAAGCTCAGGTCGGCCGAGCCATCCTCCAGCAGACGGGCCAGGCCGAATCGGCTGCCATCCGGCACGCCGACCTTGGCCGCCACCAGCAATCGGCCCTGCCCATCGATGGCAATACCGTTGGCCATGCTGGAAATGCTGCCGGCGAAGTACACCTGGGTTTTGCCGTGGTTGGCGAAGGAGATATCGAGATGGCCGGCGCTTTCGAGTGTCGGCTGGAGGGTCAGAACAGACGGGACTGCCATGCACGCTTCTCCTTGCGAGTCGTCTTTATCCACGGCTCTATCCATGGATTTGGAAGTGGCGACTTATAAGGAGGTTATTCAAGCTCTGAAAGCTTTAATGCACAACTGACAGAACTAACAGACGGAGAGTCGCTGTGTGCCACAACAGTGTCTTTTCGAACCAAAGCCAAGCCTGCAAAGGATTCAAGCAGGCGAAAGTTCAATTAGAAAAGTTTCGCAAGTACGCCTGTTTACCAAACGCAGGGCAACTAACGACGGGAGGAGGGTGGGTGCGGATTACCCCGGGGTAATCCGCAAAACGATCAGTGCGGCATCGACCAGGACTGCAACTTGTAGCCTTCCTGGCTCAGTTCTGCACGGGCCTGTTCAAGCAGGCGTTCGAGTTGCTGAGGGTCGGTGTAGGCGCTGCTGGGGATCTGCTTGCGGCCTATACTGTTGTTGGTGCGGTCGATGACGGTCAGGCTGAGTTCGCCGTTGCCGTCCTGTGGCGCCCAGGCCACGCATTGGAAGGGCTTAAATGCGCGGTCGGCAATCAAAAGAGCTTCGTTGATACGCAGCGGGGCATTCATAGGATGGTCTCTCAATAGGCCCAATCAAGTGATGTGCCGACAGTTGGGCTTACCGTTCGGCTGGTTACTTGTACTGATGCGCGCAACAGTGGTTCGGGTCACACATAACGAAAAGAAATTTCAACTTTCTTTCACCGGCATAACACCAACGCTCGTTTTGAAAGCTGAATGAAAGGATCCAAAGTCGGTAGGTAACTAACAAAGCGCCTTCTTATAACTATTTACGCAGCAACTCTATAGTCAAACGTTACAAGGTGCCGTCAAATTCTTGCTAACGTTACAGTCGGGTCCGCCAAATGACTGTTTTTAATAATATTTCCTAGAATTTGGCGCCAAGGAACAGTCATGAATGAAGCGCCTGCCTTAAGACGTCTATTAGTGGTTGACCCCTGCGACGACTGCCATCGTCTGTTACCTGGATTACGCTCCGTGGGTTGGGATGTCGACAGTTGTTCATTGGAAAACGCCGCCGATCGAACCTGTGACGTGGGCCTGCTGCGCTTGCAGCCTTTTCATCTGGAGCGACCGGATGCGGTCAAGGAATTGATCAGCCGCAGCAATACCGAGTGGATCGCGGTACTCAATCAGGAAGTGCTGCGTTTGCAGAACGTGGGCGACTTCGTCTGTGAATGGTTCTTCGATTTTCATACCCTGCCGTTCGATGTTTCCCGGGTTCAGGTAACTCTGGGGCGGGCATTCGGCATGGCCCGCCTGCGTGGGCAAGGCACTGTCCATATTGATCAGCCCGAGCATGAGCTGCTGGGCGACAGCAAGCCGATTCGGGAACTGCGTAAACTGCTGAGCAAACTGGCGCCCACTGAGTCGCCGGTGCTGATTCGCGGTGAAAGCGGCACCGGCAAGGAACTGGTCGCACGGACGCTGCACCGACAGTCCCAACGGCACAGCAAACCCTTTGTCGCGATCAATTGCGGGGCGATCCCGGAGCACTTGATCCAGTCCGAATTGTTCGGCCATGAAAAGGGTGCTTTCACCGGCGCCCATCAACGCAAGGTCGGGCGTATCGAGGCGGCCAATGGCGGCACCCTGTTCCTCGATGAAATCGGTGACTTGCCGCTGGAGTTGCAGGCCAATCTGTTGCGCTTCCTGCAGGAAAAACACATCGAGCGGGTCGGTGGCAGTCAGCCGATTCCGGTGGACGTGCGGGTGTTGGCGGCGACTCACGTCGACCTTGAGGCGGCGATCGAGAAGAAACGCTTCCGGGAAGACCTGTATTACCGCCTCAACGTGCTGCAGGTGGTGACTGCGCCGCTGCGGGAGCGTCATGGTGACCTGTCGATGCTGGCCAACCATTTTTCCCACTTCTACAGCCATGAAACCGGCCGCCGTCCGCGCAGTTTCAGCGAGGATGCGTTGATTGCCATGGGCAAGCACGATTGGCCGGGCAACGTTCGTGAGCTGGCCAACCGCGTGCGCCGTGGCCTGGTGCTCGCCGAAGGGCGGCAGATCGAGGCGCGGGACCTGGGGCTGATCAGCCAGCAGGCCGTCGCCACGCCGATGGGCACCCTCGAAGACTACAAGACCCGGGCCGAACGCCAGGCGTTGTGCGATGTATTGAATCGCCACAGCGACAACCTCAGCGTCGCCGCCAAGGTCCTGGGCGTGTCGCGGCCGACGTTTTACCGGTTGCTGCACAAGCATCAGATCCGTTGACCCACCAATCTGTAGGAGCGAGGCTTGCCCGCGAATGCGTCAGGTCAGCCAACATCAATGTTGACTGTGCCGGCCTCTTCGCGGGCAAGCCTCGCTCCTACAGGTATCGTGATTCCCCTGTAGGAGCGAGTTCACTCGCGATGGTCGTCAACGATGACGCTGGGCATCTGGCACCCCGCAGTATTCTCTGGTTCATCGCGAGCAAGCTCGCTCCTACAGGTATCGCGCAAAAAAGAGCCCCGCTGCGATTGAACATCGCAGCGGGGCTTTTGCTTGCCGATCAGAAGTAGTACGGGAATTTCAGGCTGAACTGGAAGTCCGGCGCATCGTCGGTCATGCCGATCGACAGGTTGGGAACGATGGTCAGGTTGTCGGTGGCCGCAATGGTCATGCCGATGTTGAAGTAACCGGCGTTGGCGTCGCTGGACGTCACCGATTCCCAATCCCCGCCATCCTGCTTGATCTTGCTCTTGCGCTGCACCACGTCAGACACCGAGAACGACATACTCATCTTTTCGTTCAGAGCGAATGCGATACCGGCACCGATCTGGAAGCTGTCGCCGATGCGAACCTTGCCCGGCGTATCCACGTTGACTGTGGAACTGATGTCGTCGAAGGATTCTTCGAAGTTGTGGGTATAGGACAAGCTACCGAACAGTACCGCCGGGTCAAAGGTCTTGACCAGCGAGATCCCCGGCGTGATCGACCACACGCCGTTGCCGGTCGGCAGGGTGTCAGGCACGAACAGGTTGGAGTTGGCGTCCGTCTGACGCAGCTTGATGCCGAACGGGTCCTTGCCGGTTGGCGCCTTGACCCGCAAGGTCACGACGGCATCGGGCGTGTTCACCGACTCGTCCATGAACTTGTAGGCGATACCGAAGTTGACGTCGCCAATGGTCGGATCGCGGGTGACCGTGTCTTCGGTCGTGACGTTCGAGGCGCCACCGTTGCCGCCACCGGACTGGTAGGTGGATTCGCGGTAGATCACCGGCACGTTCAAGTCGAATTGCCAGCGATTGTCGAAGTTGTAGCGGCCGGTCAGGTCAAGGGTCCAGGTATCGGCCTTGATCCGGTCCAGGTTGATGTTGCCAAGGAAAATCGAGTCCAGGGCGAGAAAGCCGTTGAGGATCAGCTGGCGCGTATCGTAACGCGAATAGGTGAGGCCGGTTTCGAAGCTGAACTTGCCGCCGCCGAAGAAGCCGCTGGCCTCGTCATACAGGTTGGAAACGCTTTGCGCCGGCTGCGAATCGTCCGCCAGCGATTGACCGTAGGAACTGCCAGTACCACCCCCACCTGCACCACCTGATGCGGCTGCGGCACCTGTCCCCGTAGCGATTTGCGAATTGCCTTTCATGTCAGCCGGCGACTTGGCCAGGCGTTTTGGAGCGGGAGATGCTGGTTGATCTTCGACCTGGCGGACCCGTTGTTCGAGGACCGCCAGGGCTTTTTGCTGTACTTCGTATCGTTGCTTCAACTCCAGAAGTTCCTGCTTCAGAAGCTCCACCTCCGCATCCGGTGCTGCCTGCACCATCACCGCCGGGAGAAGAGCGCCCAGACAAACAACTGCGCGCAGTGGTACTGATCGATACATGAATCAAGCCGTCCCTAAATGCCCAATGGTCGAGACTCAGCGTAGTTCAATATCCAAGGGTGCGAAGTGCGTTGAGTTGAGTCAGATTGCAGTCCAATGCGCCAGCACTCGGGCCATTATTATTGAGAACCACGTTGAGCTGAGTAAGGTTGCTGACCATGTTGCTGTTACCCAGTAGCCGGGTATTTTGCAGCAGGCCGCCCTGGGCGACTTGTTGCATGGCAGAACCCTGATTGTTGTTGGCCGTAATGGCCATCTGTATACCACCGCCCGTTGCGGACACTGCAACGTTGCCTGCAGCATTGCCGCCGGTAATGGTCTGGCCTGCCATCAGCGCCTGACCCTGGCTGGGTACCAACGCCGGGGCCGTACTGGCCTCTTTGACGTCGATGCTGATGTTGTTGTTGGAACTGTTGCCATCGCCCGCGGCACGTGTGACTTGAGTAATGCCCTGGGTCACGGTGAGGTTGGCGCCGCCGGTCACGCTGCCGGTGCCATGCTCCTGCGAATTGCCACTGTTACCGCCACCGCTGTGCGAGTAGGTAGAAACATAGAACTGGGGTTTTACCGTTGCGGCCTGAATCTGCATCGAAGTCGATGCGCCGATCATGTCGCCACTGGCGTTGCGCCAGCTACTGCTCATCACTACACCGAAGCTGATAATCCGCCCCGGCATCACATAACGACCACGCAGCTCGGCCAGCTCCTGGTCCTTGATTTCGATGGGTTTGAATCCGTTTGCAAAACCTGAGGTGCTCGCTACCAGACAGGCAGCGGCCAGCCAATAAGAGGTTTTCATCTGCTGCTCCCGGAGCATCCTGCTCTATCATCTTTTAGGCGATTAAAAGAAGTCGCTCTGTATGAAGCCGAAATCCATCAGTTCCGCATCTTTGACCGGGTTGAAACTGTCCAGCTTGTTCTTGGCCGTCAGGGGTTCCGGTGGGCTGCGCAAGGCATTTGCCTTGTCGTAACCAGGACCTACGATGGCAAAGACGATGCCGTTCCAACCTTTGACAAAGTCCTCGTGGGAGTAGCGTTTATGGCCGAGTACCGGGTCGCCGATGTAGACCCAGTCCTTGTCGGCCCGCTGCAGCACCACGAAGTGCTTGTAACCGCGAATATCCACCAGTACCACCACCGGGATCGTCACTGAATCGAGTCTTTCCGGCGGAATCTTGTAGCCCCGGGCACGCATGCCGATGCTTTCAACGTAGCGCTTCATGTCCAGCATGGAGAAACCTTGAGTACGAACAAGGTCCTGGTCAGCATTGACCAGCATGCCTTTGATGACGTGCTCCTCATCGACGTCGAGCCAATAGGCCTGGCGCAGTACCGTTGCCAGTGCGGCGGCGCCGCAGCTGAAATCGGTTTTTTGTTCGACGATGTCCATGAACTTGCGCTCACGCAGACTCTGCACCTGCTTGTACACTAGTACGCCACCTGGAAGGGCGGCAACCGGCATCTGTGCAGCCTCGGTCAGGCCGGACAGACAGAGCAGGGCAACGAGAGCAGTCTTGTGCATTGTCGATACGCCTTGGGACTGTGGAAAAAAGCCCCGTTGCCGGGGCTTTCCTTTGTATCGCGATTACTGGCAGGCGCGGCAGCCGGCAGCGATCGACAGCGAGTTGCTTTGTTGGTTGCCTACACCGGCAGCGTTGTTGAAGCCCGCGTTGCCGTTGAAGTTGTTACCAACGTTAGTCATGTTAGCAGTGTTGGTAACTGGGTTTTTCCAGCCGTCTGCAACCATGACCTGTTGGGTGTACTGACCAGCCAGATCGAAGGTGCCCATGGCCTGGAACTTGAACTTGTCATCGCCATTGTTGCCGCCGTTACCGCCGTGGCCGCCCCGGTCGTTGTTGCCATAACCACCGCCGCCGTGGCCGCGATCCTCTTCGACGGTACCAGTGCCTTTGGCCTGGAATTTGCCATCAGCCTTGAAGGTGCTCTTGAGGGTTTCGGTTTTCCAGGTTTGGGTGCCATAGTTGCTGACTTCCAGACCGCTGGAGGTCTGGTTGGCCGCAGCCGCAGCGCCTGCTACACGGCCGCCCGATACGGCGATCGCCAGGTTGTTTTTCTGTTGGTTGAAGTTGCCGGCAGCGTTGTTCACACCGATGTTGCCGGAGCCGCCGTTACCCACATTGCTCATGTTGGCAGAGGCAGTGCTCGAGTAGTTGTAAACGGTGTTGGCGGTGTTGTTCTGAGTGGCGCTGGACACGGCGATTGCGGAACCGAAGATGAAGCTTTCGTCAGCAGTGGCCAGAGCAGCGGCGTTGTCTTGTTGGTTGCCGTCGCCAGCGGCGTTGTTCATGCCGGCGTTGCCGTTGCCGCCATTGCCTGCGTTGTCCATCCGGGCGTCATTGCGGGTGCCCTGGTTCAGTACGCCGTTGCCGTTGCTGTCCTGTGAATCAAGCACGGCGGCCCCAGCGCCTGCGGTGATGGACAGAATTTCTTCGAAGGTAGGGTGCTTGGGCTGCTGGTTGCCATGCCCATTGCCGTTACCGTTGCCATGACCGCGATCATCATCGCGACCGCCTGCTTGTGCTGCGATTGCCATCACTGCTGCGAGAGCGAAAACCAGTGGTTTTAAGGCCATTGAAGGTTTCATGGTGTTTCTCCGTGCTTATTAGTTGGTTAAGTGTTGGTACTTTCTAATCGCACTGCGGTTTGGGTCAGTCAGCGACCCGGATGCTCAGGGTGTTAGCCATTCGGTTCCCCACCCCTGCACTCTGGTTCACCTGGATTACCCCGCGGCTGCCGGTGAAGGCCTGGTCGCTTGTGACGACCTGGCGACTGCCGGTTTGGGTGCCAGTTGCTCCTGAGCTTGGTAGCAACGCCACGTTCTGTTGAGAAAGGGCGCTATCGTCAACGGCTTGCGGACCGGCACTGATGCTGATGCGCATGGCGTTGGCCATCTGGTTGTTGGCCCCGGCGCCCTGGTTGACGCCCAGTACACCGTTGCCATTACTGAAAGAGGTGCCGCCGATGTTGGCCGTCGCGTTGATTGACCGGTCGGCAGGTGTGGTGATTTTCTGATTGATGCTGGTGGTAGCGCCGGCTTCGGTGCCGATGGCAATGGCGCGAACGTTGGTCTGTTGCTGCTGATCGCCAGCTGCCTGGTTGACGTTGAAGTTGCCTTTGTACTGGGAGCCGGAGTTTTGGATGTTGGCGGTATCGACTGCGTTGACTTTTGAATCGGCCATGGCGGTGGTGCAGGCGAACATGGCGAGGAAGAGGACGGTACGCTTCATGTCATTGACCTCCGGCCATTCTGGTAAGTGGAGCAAGGCCGGTGCTCATGGCACGGTTGATGGTTCCGGAAATCGCGCCGCCGCTACCGCCACCGTGGCCGGCGTTCATGCCAGGCATGCCATTTGGATTGGTGACGGTGTTGAGGCTTTGCAGGCCATTCAGAGCCTGGCCGTTACTGCCGCGAAGCGCAGCACCGCTGGTGACCCCGGCAATGTCGGCATCGCTCAATTCGCCGTTGATGCGAGCTGAAGGATTGGTGTTGACTGTGGTGGGGTAGGGGTCTTTGCCACCGGCACGGCCGATAGGTACCGGTTGCACGTCACGTGTCAGCACGATGACGCCGTTGCCTTCGGCTTGTACATTCAGACTGAGTACCGAGGTAGCGGCACTTCCTATCAGGAGGAGGCAGGTCAAGCCTTTATTGAATGTCCCCACGGCAGCGATTCCTTCTTGTTGTGGGCTGGCCCCTGGTCAGCGTTGTGAAGGAGAGAGCGAAAGCTGTGCCGGTTTTTGAAATCAGCAGTAATTCAACGACTTGCAGATTTTGTCCGGGAGTGGGGTATGCGATCTGTTTCAACGCTGAGACAAGGCCAAGGGCCCGAAGCCGTCTAAATCGCTTGCAATGCTCTGGAACGGGGGTTTGCGAGGTGGTGTTTCAAAGGCTTAACAGCGCGGACTGAAACAGGGGCAGGAGCGTTCAATCTGGCCCTTTGCGGGCAGATGGGTGTTTCACCAACGGACACTTTTACCCCGCAATAGGGGAAAACGGCGGGGAATTTGCCCCAATATCAGGGGCAGGCAGCGAGCAGTCTTGATACCGCCATGAAGGCTTGGAATTGGCGCTCGGCCCAGTCGCCTCGCAGAATCTGCAGCGGTTGTCGGTGGGATTGGAGCCAGGCGAGGGTGTCGTCGAAGAAGGTCTGACGTTCATGCAATTGGGGTTGGCAACGCATGCCGTCGTCCGTCCAGTCGACGTTTTCCGGTGACAGCAGCAGGTGCAGATCGTAGTGACGCGCCAGCAGGGCCTGTTCGATCCAGGCCGGGCAATCACCGAACAGCGCCTGACTCCAGAGCATGTTGCTCAGCAGGTGTGTATCGAGGATCAGCAGATCCGGTTGCTGGGTGCGGGCCTCGTCCTCCCAGCGCAACTGGCCGCTGGCGATCTCCGGGATATCGGCCAGGCAGGTATCACGCTGGTGATGCTCGATGAACCAGCGCACGTATTCGCCTACGACGATCCCGCCAAAGTGCTTCTGCAACTCGGCCGACAGCCAGCTCTTGCCGCTGGACTCGGGGCCCGTAAGTACCAGTACTTTCATGTGCGCAGCGCCGGAGCCGCGCGCCAAGTGCGCCAGCCTTGCACCGCTAGCAGCAGGAACAGGCCGTAGAGCGCGGCCGTCAGGTGCAGATCCTTATAGATGAACAGTCCGACGTAGATCACATCCACGGCGATCCACAACGGCCAGCACTGCACGCGTTTCTGCGCCATCCAGACCTGCGCCACCAGGCTGAAACCGGTGAGTGCCGCGTCCAGCCAGGGTTGGGCCGCGTCGGTCCAGTGGGCCATGGCTGCGCCCAGCAACAGGCTGGCGACCGCGCCGATCAGCAGGCCGTAGAGCACGGAAGAACCTTGCAGATGGCTGACCTCGCGCCCGTGGCGCATGTCGCCCGCGCGGGTCCATTGCCACCAGCCGTAGATTTGCAGGGCGGCGTAAATCACTTGCAGCAGCATGTCCGAGTACAGCTTCACTTCGAAGAAGATCCAGCTATAGATCAGCACCATGACCAGGCCGATCGGCCAGCACCAGGGGTTCTGTTTGACGGTCAACCAGACGGCAATCACGCCCAGGGTGGCGGCAAACAGTTCGAGCCCGGTCATGCAGGTTCCTTGGGGGAGAGAAGAGGGCGCGGATTGTAGCGCCACAACCTCAAGTACGGAACTGGCGCAGCAACCCGTTCAACTGCTCGCTCAAATCCTTCAGGCGCACACTTGCCGCGCTCGACTGTTGGGCCGCCAATGCCGTGTTATGGGACAACCCGGCCGCCTGAGTGACGTTCTGGTTGATGTCTTCGACCACATGCGCCTGCTGCAGCGTCGCGCTGGCGATCGAGGCATTAAGGCCGGTGAGGTTGCGCAGGGCCTGGCTGATGGCATTGAGGCTCTCGCCGGCCAGGCCGGCCTGTTCGATGGTGAGTTGCGAAGCCCGGCTGCTTTCGCCGATCACTTTGACCGCCGCTTCCGAATGATTTTGCAGGCGTTCGATCATCGACTGGATTTCCGCCGTGGACTTCTGGGTGCGCTGAGCCAGCAGGCGCACTTCATCGGCCACCACAGCAAAACCTCGGCCTTGCTCACCGGCTCGGGCCGCCTCGATGGCCGCATTGAGCGCCAGCAGATTGGTCTGCTCGGCGATGGAGCGAATCACCTCCAGCACACTGCCGATCTGGGTACTCTCTGCCGCCAGGGTCCGAATCACTTCCACGGCCTGATCGATGGTCGAAGACAGCGTATCGATCTGTTGCAGGCTGCCATCGATATTGACCTGGCCCTGTTGCGCCTGGGTTTCGGCATCGCGCATTTCGCTGGCGGCCTGTTCGGCGTTCTTCGCCACATCATGTACGCCATAAGTCACTTCATTCATCGCCGTAGCCACCAGTTCCATCTGCTGCGACTGCTGCTGGCTGCGCTGCTGGGCCTGGGTGGCATCGTTGCCCAGTTCACTGGAAGACTGGCCCAGCGCCGTGGCGGACGTCTGCAATTGACCGATGACCCCGCGCAGCTTGGCGGTGAAGGCGTTGAAGTGATGGGCCAACTGAGTGATTTCATCCTTGCCGTGGGTGTCGAGATTGCGGGTCAGATCGCTTTCGCCACTGGCGATGTTGGCCATGGCGTTGACGGTCTCGCGCAGTGGCTGGGCGATGCTGCGGGCAATCATGAACACCAGCAGCACCATGATCACGGCGATCGCCAGGCCGATGGACGACGCCTTCCACACCTGGCCATAGAACTCGGCCTGCATGTCATCGATGTACACGCCCGAGCCGATCACCCAGCCCCAGGGCTCGAACAGTTTGACGTAGGAGGTCTTGCCCACCGGATCGCTGGCACCCGGTTTCGGCCAGCGGTAGTTGATCAGGCCGGCACCCTTGGCCTTGGCGACGGCAACCATTTCGTTGAACACCGCAAAACCGTCCGGGTCGCGAATGGTCGACAGGTTCTGGCCATCGAGCTTCGAGTTGACCGGGTGCATGATCATCACCGGCGTCAGGTCATTGATCCAGAAGTAGTCGTTCTGGTCGTATCGCAAACCGCGCACGGCGTTCAACGCCTGTTTCTGCGCGGCCTCGCGGGTGAGGGTCCCGGCAGTTTCCAGATCGTGGTAGTAGGCGAGAACGCCACTGGCGGTCTGCACCACATGCTGGGTCTTCTGCGCCTTGGCCTGATACAGATCCTCGTGAATCTGCTTGAGCATGATGACACCGAGGGCCAGGAGCATCGTGACGGCCACGACCAGGATGAGCCACAGGCGGCGACTGATCGACATATTGCGCAAGCTATTCATAACGCGGTGCTCCGGTTTCTTGTTTTTGTAATTTGTACTCGTCGGCTTCCTGCCTGGCCCGAGAACGTTGCAACGTTTTTCAGGCTTGTCTGATAGCATTTCGGCCCGGGGTGGAAAAACCTGAGTTCAAACTGAGATTTCACGGAGTTTTCCCGGAACTGCGGGTATCTTGTGCGCGCGAGTCAGCGACTACGCCTAAAACGATTTGAAAAATATTGACGGGACATGCGCCATTGCATGGCCTTTGGGGGATTGATGGATCTTTGGACTGCCTTTCAGGCGTTGATTCTTGGGGTTGTAGAGGGACTTACGGAGTTCTTGCCCATTTCCAGTACCGGGCACCAGATTATCGTGGCCGACTTGCTTGATTTCGGTGGTGAGCGCGCCATGGCGTTCAACATCATCATTCAACTCGGCGCGATCCTGGCGGTGGTCTGGGAGTTTCGCCGCAAGATTTTCGACGTGGTCGTCGGCTTGCCGACGCAGCCGAGCGCACGGCGCTTTACCGCCAACCTGCTGATCGCCTTCCTGCCGGCAGTGGTGCTGGGGGTGATTTTCGCCGACCTGATCCACCATTACCTGTTCAATCCGATCACCGTGGCCGCGGCGCTGGTGGTGGGCGGCGTCATCATGTTGTGGGCGGAAAAACGTCAGCATGAAGTGCACGCTGAAACCGTCGACGACATTAACTGGAAGGATGCGCTCAAGGTGGGCTTCGCCCAGTGCCTGGCGATGATTCCGGGTACTTCGCGCTCCGGCGCGACCATCATCGGCGGCCTGTTGTTCGGCCTGTCGCGCAAGACCGCCACCGAGTTCTCGTTCTTCCTGGCCATGCCGACGATGGTGGGCGCTGCGGTCTACTCGGGCTACAAGTACCGCGACCTGTTCGTGCCATCCGACTTCCCGGTGTTTGCCGTTGGCTTTGTCGTCGCCTTCATTTTCGCGATGATCGCCGTTCGTGGGCTGCTCAAGTTCATCGCCAATCACAGCTATGCAATGTTCGCCTGGTACCGCATCGCGTTTGGTCTGCTGATTCTGGCGACCTGGGCATTCGGCTGGGTTGACTGGACTGCGGCCAAGGCATGAGTGAGGCCGGCGTACGCAAGCAGGCGAGCAGCGGCATCCGTAATCTTCGGCTGAAATGGCTGGTGTTTACGGTTCTGTGCGCACTGCCGCTGTATGGTTCGGTGTCGTTCTGGTTGCGAGGGGTATCGTTGGTGCCCCTGGCGGCCTATGGCGTTGTCAGTGTGCTGGCGTTCTTCCTCTATTGGAGTGATAAGCGCAAGGCTCGCAGCGACAGTTGGCGTACGCCGGAGAATGTCTTGCACGCGGTGGTGTTAGCCGGCGGCTGGCCGGGGGCGTTGCTGGCGCAGCAGGTGTTTCGGCACAAGACGCGCAAGGTGTCGTTTCAGGTGCTGTTCTGGGGGATTGTGTTGCTGCATCAGGTGTTCTGGGTTGATCAGATATTCCTGCAGTGGGCTGGCGGGTTGTTGCGGTAACACCTCTGGGAACTGACTTGCCATCGATGGCGGTGTCTCGGGCGACGTCCGTGTGTGATGTGCCGACCTCGTCGCGGGCAAGCCCGCTCCGACAGGGATTGTGATATCCCCGCGGGAATTTGCCGGATCTACGCTTCGTTCAGCACATGCGCATGTCCTATGGTCGAGACGTGAACGGCGCTGCCTGCGGGCGGGGCGTACATGCCGGAGCTGCGTACGAGCAGCGACCGACCCGACTGCTCTCCGCTCGCAGAGGCTTGCAGTTCCACGGTCAGGGTGCAGGTGTTGCCGCTAAAGTCGCGGTCAGTGACGACGGCGCGGCAGCCGGTGACTTCGGCGGTGTGGGGCAGGATGTTGGCCAGTTGCAACTGTTCGGGGCGCAGCATGATTTGGGCGGCGCTGTTGTTGCGGTGGTTGTTGACGGGGATGCGGCCCAGGTCGCAATGGGCCCAGCCGGCTTCGATGCGGGCCGGCATGACCACGGCATCGCCCAGGAACAGCGCGGTCTGGACATCGCCGGGGTAGCGGTAGAGATCCAGCGGATGGCCGGACTGCACCAGGCGACCATGGCGCATCACCGCCAGTTGATCGGCGAAGGACAGCGCTTCGCTCTGATCGTGGGTGACCAGGATGGTGGTGACGCCGGCTTCGGCCAGCAGGCGTGCCACCAGTTTGCGCATGTTGGCGCGCAGGCCGGTGTCGAGGGCCGAGAACGGCTCGTCCAGCAGCATCAGCCGTGGTTGCTGGGCCAACGCCCGTGCCAGCGCCACCCGTTGCTGCTGACCGCCGGACAGCTCATGGGGCCAGCGCTGGGCCATATTTGAATCCAGCGCGACGCTGTCCATCAGTTCGGCGATGCGCTGATGCCTTTCTTCACCCTTGGTCGCCAGGCCGAAGCCAATATTCGCCGCCACCGTCATGTGCGGGAACAGCGCGCCGTCCTGCGGCACATAGCCGATCAGACGCTGGTGTGCCGGGACTTCATGGGTGCTGTCGACCAGGGTCTGGCCGTTGAGCGAGAGTCGGCCGGAGTCCGGGAACTCGAAGCCGGCGATCATCCGCAACAGGGTGGTCTTGCCCGACCCCGACGGACCGACGATCACCGTGCGGCTGCCGGTGGGCACCGACAGGCTGACGTTATCCAGGGCCTTGTGCGTGCCGTAGTGTTTGGTGAGCGAATGCAGTTCCAGAGTGTTCATCGGCCGGCCGTTTTCTTGGATTGGTGATAAAGAATTGCGGTCAACGGAAGCGACAGCACAATCATCATCAGGGCATAGGGCGCCGCAGCGGCATAGTCGATTTCGCTGGTCATGGCCCAGAAACCGGTAGCCAGGGTGCGCGTGCCGTTGGGGGCGAGCAGCAGGGTGGCGGTCAGTTCGTTGGTGATCGCCAGGAATACCAGCGCGGCGCCCGCCGCCGCGCCCGGCGCCGCCAGACGCAGGGTGATCAGCCACAGCGCATGGCTCGGCGAGCGGCCGAGGCTGCGCGCCATGTTCTCCAGTTCCACCGGTGCCTGGGCGATTCCCGCCCGCAGGCTGACCAGCGCCCGGGGCAGGAACATCAGCAGATAAGCCAGCAGCACCGTGATGGTGGTCTGGTAGATCGGCCGGGCGAAGTGGATGGTCACGGTGACCAGTGCCAGCGCAACGACAATTCCCGGCAGGGCGCTGGTGATGTAGTTGCAGCTTTCCAGCAACCGTTGCAGGCGGCCGGGTGAGCGAATCGACAGCCAGGCGATCGGAATCGCCGCGCAGGTGGTCAGGGCCGCGCCTGCCACGCCAAACAGCAGAGTCTGCTCAAGTGCCGGCAACAGCTCAGGCAAATCCCAGACCTCCAGTCCTCCGGCAATCAGCCACTTGCCCAGCGTGATCAGGGGCACGCCCAAGGCCAGGGCACAGGTGACGATCTGCAAGAGCAATGCGAACAATGTTGCCGGACGCCTCAGGTTGACCACCCGTTGTTCCCGGGCGCTACCGGAGCCGACGCGGGCATAGCGGGCATGGCCACGGGCGGCGGATTCGACGGTCAGCATCACCAGGCAGCACAAGGCCAACACCCCAGCCAGCAGATTGGCGGCAGGTCCGTTGAAGGTGGATTTGAACTGATCGAAGATCGCCGTGGTGAAGGTGTCGAAGCGGATCATCGCGTACAGGCCGTACTCGGCCAGCAAATGCAGACCCACCAGCAGCGCACCGCCGCAGATGGCCAGGCGCAGTTGCGGCAGCACCACCCGGAAGAATACCGCCCAGGGCTTGAGGCCCATGGATTCGGCGACGTCCTCGATGGCCGGGTCCAGTCGGCGCAGCGTCGCGGCAACCGGCAGGTACAGGAACGGGAAGTAGGCGATCACCGAGACCAGCACCCCGGCGAACAGCCCGTGAATCGGCGGCACCAGACTGACCCAGGCATAGCTGTGGACGAACGCCGGCACCGCCAGTGGCGCGGTTGCCAGCAACGACCAGGCGCGACGGCCGGGCAGGTTAGTGCGTTCGGTGAGCCACGCCAGGGTCACCCCCAGCGTGATGCACAAGGGCACGGTGATGACGGTCAGCAACACGGTGTTGACCATCAGTTCCCCGACCCGAGGCCGGAAAACCAGCGGCACCACCTGGCTCCAGCCGGTATCCAGGTAAACGCCGATGACGAAGGCGATGGGCAGCAGAGCCAGCAACGAAACCAGCAGCGACAGGCTGACCACCCACGCGCCGCCACGGCTCGCGAGCAGGTCGCGCGATCGTCGACGCAGGTTGGCGGATGTCTGCTGTGCGACATCCGCCGGCAGGATTTCAGGTATCAATTAAAGCAGTCCGGCCTGAGTCATCAGCTCCACGGCTTTTTTGCTGTCGAGTTTCGACGCATCGACGCTTGGCGCATCGAGCTGCTGCAAAGGCACCAGTTTGGGGTTGGATTGCGCGTCTTTGCCCACGGCATATTCAAACGACTTGCCGTCCCTGAGCACCGCCTGACCGTCCTTGCCGGTGATGTACTTCAGGAACGCCTGGGCCTGTTCCTGATGTTTGCTGGAAGCCAGCACGCCGCCACCGGAAATGCTCACGAACGCTCCCGGATCCTTGTGCTTGAAGTAGTGCAGGGCAGTGTTCTTGCTGTTCTCGCCGGTCTTGTTCTGATCGACGTAGTAGTAATAGTGATAGATCACGCCGCTGTCGATCTGCCCGGCATTCACCGCCTTGAGCACCGAGCTGTTGCCACGGTAGGCGGTGAAGTTGGTTTTCATCGCCTTGAGCCAGTCGAGGGTCGCGGTTTCGCCTTTCTGCTGAAGAATCGCCGCGACGATGGCCTGGAAGTCGGCGCCGCCCGGCGATGCAGCCCAGCGACCTTTCCATGCAGGGTCAGCGAGATCCATGATCGATTTCGGCAGTTGCGCTTCGGTCAGCTTGCTCGGGTTGTAGACGAACACCGTCGAGCGTGCGGCGATTCCGACCCATTTGCCGTGGGCCGGACGATAGGCGGGGTCGACCTGTTCCAGCGTGGCCTTGTCGACCGGTGCGAACAGGCCCGCGTTGTCGACCAGGACCATGGCAGGGGAGTTTTCCGTCAGGAATACGTCTGCCGGCGAGGAAGCGCCTTCCTGCACGATCTGGTTGCCCATCTCGGTGTCGTCGCCATTGCGCAAGGTAACCGGAATCCCGGTTTCCTCAGTGAAGCCCTCAACCCAGGCTTTGGTCAGGCCTTCGTGCTGCGCGTTGTACACCACGATGCCGACGCTATCGGCTGCATACACGTGGCCGGCACTCACCAGAGCGGTGGCCAGCAGGGCTTTTTTCAGGAAGGACGGGATTCGGGCGATCATGCTATGGCAGCTCCAGTATTTTGATCGAGCAAGCAGATTCGACGGCGGGGACGTCGATTATTGTAGATCAATAGGAATCATTTGCAGGTTTGGGGCGGCGGCAAATGTAATGGGTGAAATGAGAAAAATTCGTTAATTGTTTGTGGTGCTCAAAACTGTGGGAGCGGGCTTGCTCGCTCCCACAGGGGGGTTGTGTTGTCAGCCGGGATTTGTGGATGGGCAGGCCTTCTGCGTACCGTTAGACGCCTGGCTGATCAAGGCTGCCAGGCGCTTTACGTTGGTCTGCTGCGCCGCCACCAGTTCATCGATGGACGGGCCTGAGCGGGTCTGCAAGGTGCTGCGGCAAGACATCGTCACGACGTCGTCACTGCGCAAACGCCACTTCACATCCAGCAACCCGTATTGGCCGGGAATCGAGTCGAAGCGCTGCACTTCAAGACGTACCGAGACCTTGCGTTGCGGGCTGCCGTTGACCATCTGATCGAGCATGGCGCTGCGCAGTTCGTCCACCAGGCTGGCTCCCCACCACTGGGTTTCGAGGATAGCCATGCCGGTATTGCCCTCGCGTACGACGATCTGCGGGCGATCAACTTGAGGTGGAACCGTCAGGGCTTCGATCTGGATATCCGTGGTCGCGCGGGTGTTCCCGCTCGGCATCGCCGGGGTCAGGGTGTGGAACTGAATCGGATCGCTGCGGCAGGCGGCCAGCAAGGACAGCGCGGCGATCAACGCGATTTTCAGCGGAAAAGCCATGGGTGATGCTCCTTTGGTCATTTGCTTGGCGGCCCTTTCAAATCGATTGGCGCGGCGTTGTCCGGCCGGCCGCGAATCAGCGATTCCGGATGGCGTCCCAGGTAGTCCGCGAGGTCACGCAGAGAGCGCGAAGTGCGTCCGAGCTCTTCCAGGGTCTGACCCAGTTTTTCCCTCTGCGGCGAATCGTCGGCGAGGGTCGAGTTGGCCGATTGCAGCGTGGTATTGGCCGATTGCAGGGTCTTGCTCACGTCAGTGAGGGTGTTGGAGACACCGGGCAAGGTCTTGGCGTTGAACTGGCCGAGGGTTTTGCGCATCTCCACGAGGTTGGCGTCCAGATTGCTTGCAATGCGCTCGATAGGCAGTTGATTGATCTTGGTGACCATGGCCTCGAGTTTTTCCTGCAACTGCTCCAGGCTGCCCGGAACGGTGGGGATTACCACCGGACGCGCGGTCGGATCGAACGCGACTTTCTCCGCTTTCGGGTAGAAATCCAGGGAGATGTACAACTGACCGGTCAGCAGGTTGCCGGTCCGGGCCTGGGCACGCAGACCGTTCTCGATGAACGCGCCCATGATCCGCGCTGAGCCGGCTTCGTCATTGGGGTCATGATTCAGGGCCTGGAGCATTTTGGTATGGGCCTGCCCCAGGCGCTGCGGGTAAATCACGATGCCGACATTGACGGGGAAGCTGCGTTTTTTCGCGTCGAAGTCCAGGTTGACCGACACCACCTTGCCGATCTCCACGCCGAGGAACTCCACCGGCGCATCGACCTTGAGCCCGCGCAGTGCCTGATCGAAACGCAAGGCCAGGTACTGAGCCTTGCCACTGGGCGGGGCGAGGGCGGTTTGCTGATCCTCGAAGAGCTCATAGGCATATTCTTCGGCCGCCGGTTTGTCGTTCGGGCTGTATTCGGGGGCGCGGAACGCGATGCCGCCCACCAGCAGCGACGACAGGGATTCGGTTTTTACCGCGAACCCATTGGCGCCGACGTTGACGTCAATCCCGCTGGCATTCCAGAACCGGGTGTTTTCGGTCACGTATTGATCATTGGGCGAGTTGATGAACAGGTCGATATTCACGCCCTTGCCGTCGGGGTCCAGCGCATAAGCCACCACCTGGCCGACGGGAATCTTGCGGTAGTAGACGGGGGAGCCGATGTCGAGCGAGCCCAGGTCCGGGGTGTGCAGGGTAAAGCGTTTGCCCGGTTCGCCGTAGGTGATCGGCGGCGGGTTCTCCAGGCCCTGGAAGTTCTTCGCCCGGCTGTTGTCCTGGCCGATGTCCGCGCCGATGTAGTCGCCGGACAGCAGGGTGTCGATACCCGATACGCCGCCGGCGCCGATCCGTGGCCGCACCACCCAGAACTGAGAATCCTTGCGGGTGAAGCTTTCGGCCTGCTTGGCCAGTTTAATGGTGGCGTTGACGCTCTTCTGGTCGTCGCTCAGTTCCACGTCTTCGACATGGCCGATGACCACGCTGCGGTACTTGACCTCGGTCTTGTTGGCGACCAGCCCGCTGCCGGTCTTGAAGGTCACGACGATGGTCGGTCCCTGCTGCATGATGTTGTGCACCACCAGCGAGATCCCCACCAGGACCGCGACGATCGGCACGATCCACACCAGCGACACGCTGAATCGCCGTGTCTTGATCGGCGCCTGGCCGGGGGCCTGTGGCCCGTCAGTGGCTTGTTGCTTCATCCGTGACCTCCTCAAGATATGAACCTTCGTCGCTGGTATCCCAGATCAGACGCGGGTCGAAACTCATGGCCGAGAGCATGGTGAACACCACCACCAGACCAAAGAACAGAATGCCCGCGCGCGGTTCGATGTCGGCCAGGGCCTGGAACTTCACCAGCGAAGCCACCAGGGCCACGACTATCACGTCGAGCATCGACCAGTAACCGATGACCTCGACGAAGCGGTACATTTTCGAGCGCTCCTTCTGCGCCCATAAACTCTTGCGCTGTACGGTGATCAGCAACGTACCCAGAGCGACGAATTTGATGCCCGGCACCGCGATACTGGCGATGAAAATGATCAGGGCGATGTCCCAGGCTCCGGCCTCCCAGAACTCCAGCACGCCGCTCATGATGGTGCTGTCGGCACCGTTGCCGACCATCTTGGTGTTCATCACCGGCAGCAGGTTGGCCGGTACGTAGAACACCAGCGAGGTGAGCAGATACGCCCAGGTGCGGGTCAGCGAGTTGGTCTTGCGCCGGTGCAGCGGCGCGCCACAGCGCGGGCATTCGTGGGGTTGATCGGTCATGTCGCAGGCCAGGTCACAGCTGTGGCACAGGCACAGATTCAGCTCGGCGGCTGTTGGTGGTGTTGTCTGTGAGATTGTCATTGCAGATCCCACAGGTCACGGATGTCACGGCCGGCGATACGGATCATCATCAGGCTGAGGATGGCCAGGGCGATCAGACCGATGCCGGGCAACACATCGAGGAAACCCGCGAGCTTGATCACCGCCACCATCGCGCCCAGCAGGCAGACTTCGAGCATGCTCCAGGGCCGCAGCGTTTCCAGCCAGCGCATGCAGAACTTGAAGGCCGGGGCTCGCTGATGGCCGAGAGCGAAGCAAAGGACCCAGATCAGCAGCACCAACTGGAAGATCGGGGCGATGATCATGGCGATAGCCGCCACCATCGCAATGAAGGTAATCGGCCCCAGGCTCAGTGCCAGCACCGAGTCCCACAGGGTCGCGCTGTTCTTCAGGCCTTGCAGGCTGATGCTCATGACCGGGAAGAAATTGGCGAAGATCCACAGCATCAGCGCGGTGAGGGTCAACGCCAGGCGTTGCTCGACCGTCAGGCCGTTATAACGCTGAAGCACGCCGCCGCAGCGGGTGCACAGGGTCTTCTGATGTTTGGCGAGCGTGGTTTTCTCGTACACGCAGTCGCAGTGCTCGCAAATGATCAATTGGTCTGTCGTTGCCATGGGCCAGGCTCGATGAATGCAGAATTGATGAGCACCCCCTCAATATAGAAGTGACTCGCGATTGAGCAAATCGAAAGACTGAACGAACTACGGACCGGGTTTAGTCTGACGCCACTCCATTGTGCCGAACACATACCTGTGGCGAGGGGGCTTGCCCCCGTTCGGCGGCGCAGCCGTCGTAAAACCTACATGCAAGGTTTGCCTGATGGAATGCTGGGGGCCGCTTCGCAGCCCAACGGGGCGGTGCGACGTTTCGACGAGCCCCCTCGCCACAAGGTATTGATCGCCTGTTCTGTCTTTATCAGCCAAGAACTTCACGCATGCGATACCAGAGCATGCCCAGCGCCAACAATGGCGAGCGCAACGCGCGGCCGCCGGGGAAGGTCATGTGGGGCACGGCGCTGAAGACGTCGAAACCCTGGCTGTGCCCGGCATGGATCGCTTCGCCGAGCAGTTTGGCGCACCAGTGCGTCACGTTCAGGCCATGGCCGGAATAGCCCTGGGCGTAAAACACGTTGGGGTGCTGGCTCAGGCGGCCGACCTGGGGGAAGCGATTGGCGGTGATGCCGATCTTGCCGCCCCATTGATAGTCGATGCGCACATCCGCCAGTTGCGGGAAGACCTTGAGCATCTGCGGGCGCATATAAGCCGCGATGTCCCGTGGATCACGCCCGGAATAATGGCAGGCACCACCGAACAGCAGACGCCGGTCCGCCGAGAGCCGGTAGTAATCCAGGCCGACTTTCTGGTCGCACAGCGACAGGTTGTGCGGGATCAATTGCGTCGCCAGCTCTGACGACAAAGGCTCGGTGGCGATGATATAGCTGCCGGCCGGCAGCACCTTGCCGCTGAGTTTCGGTTCGAGCTCCTCCAGATGCGCGTTGCACCCCAGTACCAGCGTGCCGGCGCGCACCGTACCGCCGGCGCAACGCACCTGCACCGTGCTGCCGTGGATGATGTCCAGGGCCGCGCTCTGCTCGAAGATCCGCACGCCCAGGCCCTGGGCCACGCGGGCCTCACCCAGCACCAGATTCAACGGGTGCAGATGACCGGAGCCCATGTCCACCAGGCCACCGGCATAGACGCCGGAATCAACCACCTGCTCACGGATCTTCCCGGGCTCGACCAGACGTATTTCGTGGACGTAGCCGGACTCCTTCAGGTGCGCATGTTCGGCCTTGAGCCCAGCAAACTGCGCCGAGGTGTTGGCCAGCTCGCAAAAGCCCCAGCGCAGGTCGCAATCGATGCCGTGCTCACGAATCCGCCGGCCCACCAGTTCCACCGACTCAACGCCGGCACGCTCCATATAGGCCACGCCCTCGGCACCCACATGCCGGGCGAAGCCGCTGACGTCATGACCGATGCCGCGAATCAGCTGCCCGCCATTGCGCCCGCTGGCGCCCCAGCCGATGCGCCGGGCCTCCAGCAAAATCACCGAGAGCCCGCGCTGAGCCAGTTCGATGGCGGTGTTGACGCCGGTAAAACCGCCGCCGATCACGCAGACATCGGCCACCAGGTCCTCATTCAGCGTGGGGAAGGGCGTCAGGTGATGGGCCGAGGCCGCGTAGTAAGACTGCGTATGTTCCTGGGTGTACTGGTTCATTGGTTGGACTTCACTTTGCTCCAGGAACGGGTCATCAGTCGCATGATCGACTGTGGCGGCGTGGTGGAGATGTAGAGCTTGTCGAGGACTTCCTGGGGCGGATACACCTCGGGATTGTTCACCAGTTCGGCATCCATGTATTGCTTGGCCGACGGGTTCGGGTTGGCGTAGCCGACCGAGGCGCTGACCTTGGCGATCACTTGCGGGTCGAGCAGGTTATTGATGAAGGCGTGAGCTTCTTTCTGGTTGCTGGCATCGGCGGGAATCGCCAGCAGGTCGAACCACAGGTTGCTGCCTTCCTTGGGAATCGCGTAGGCGATGTTCACGTTGTTCTTGGCTTCCTTGGCGCGGTTGGCGGCCTGAAACACGTCGCCGGAGTAACCGAAGGCCACGCAGATGTCGCCGTTGGCCAGGTCCGATACGTACTTGGAGGAATGGAAGTAGGTCACGTAAGGGCGGATGCTCAGCAGCTTGGCCTCGGCCTTCTTGAAGTCCTCGGGTTTTTCGCTGCGCGGGTCCATGCCCATGTAGTTGAGCACCGCCGGGAACACTTCATCCGCCGAGTCCATCATCGACACGCCGCACTGGCTGAGTTTCTTGATGTTTTCCGGCTCGAACAGCACAGCCCAGGAGTCGATGTGGTCGACGCCCAGCACTTGCTTGACCTTGTCGACGTTGTAGCCGATGCCGTTGGTGCCCCACAGGTAAGGCACGGAATGCTCGTTGCCCGGATCGTTCTTCTCCAGCAGGGCGAGCAGTTTCGGGTCGAGGTTCTTGAAGTTCGGCAGCTGCGAGCGGTCGAGCTTGAGGAAGGCGCCGGCCTTCACCTGACGGGCCAGGAAGTGGTTGGACGGCACCACCACGTCATACCCGGTGCGCCCGGCGAGCAGCTTGCCTTCGAGAGTTTCGTTGGAGTCGAAGACGTCGTAGATCACCTTGATCCCGGTCTTGGCCTGGAAGTCGGCGAGAGTGGTTTCGCCGATGTAGTCGGTCCAGTTGTAGACGCTGACGGTGGGCTGGGCCTGGGCTACGGCGCTGAACAGAGTGGCCAGGGCGAGCGGGACCATGGATTTCATTAGACGCATTTCGACACCTCTTGGAATTGTTGGAATTTTTTGGGTGATTCTTCTGGGCTTTTTGTAGGAGCGAGGCTTGCCCGCGAAAGGGGCAGCAGATTCAACATCTTCATTGCCTGACCGGACGCCTTCGCGGGCAAGCCTCGCTCCTACAGGGGAATGCGTTCCAAATGTGGGAGCGGGCTTGCTCGCGAAGGCGGTGTCTCATTCGACGAAGATGTTGAACCGGATGGCCTCTTCGCGAGCAAGCCCGCTCCCACAGGGGAATGCATCTCAAATGTGGGAGCGAGCCTGCTCGCGATGGGTTTATCAGACGCTGAGAAGCAAAAATTCACGCTCCCATGAACTGATCACCCGCTTGAAGTTCTCGTGCTCGGCGCGTTTGACCGCGACATACCCACGCACGAACTTGCTGCCCAGGTAGCGGCCGATGACGTCGCATTCTTCCATTTGGGTCAGGGCGTCTTCGATGGTGATCGGCAGGCGCAGGTTGCGGCGTTCATAGGCGCGGCCTTCCACCGCTGCACTCGGCTCGATGCCGTCGACCATGCCGATGTAACCGCACAAGAGGCTGGCGGCGATCGCCAGGTACGGGTTGGCGTCGGCTCCCGGCAGGCGGTTTTCCACGCGCATCGCTTCCGGGCCGGACGTCGGCACGCGCAGGCCTACGGTGCGGTTTTCCTCGCCCCATTCCACGTTTACCGGCGCCGAGGTGTCCGGGAGGAAACGGCGGAACGAGTTCACGTTGGGGGCGAACATCGGCAGCACCTTGGGGATGTACTTCTGCAAGCCGCCGATGTGCTGGCGGAACAGATCGCTCATCTTGCCGTCGGCATCGGCGAAGATCGGCTTGCCGGTGGCGATGTCCACCACGCTCTGGTGAATGTGCATGGCGCTGCCGGGCTCGTCGCCGATCGGCTTGGCCATGAAGGTTGCGGTCACGTTGTGCTTGAGCGCCGCTTCGCGCAGGGTACGCTTGAACACGGTGATCTGATCGGCAAGATCCAGCGCGTCGCCATGACGGAAATTGATTTCCATCTGCGCCGGGCCGTCTTCGTGGATCAGCGTATCGAGGTCCAGGCCTTGCAGTTCGCACCAGTCGTAGACGTCTTCGAACAGCGGGTCGAATTCGTTGGCCGCGTCGATGGAGAACGACTGACGACCGCTTTCCGCGCGGCCCGAACGGCCTAGCGGGGCTTTCAATGGCAGGTCCGGGTCTTCGCATCGCTGGGTCAGGTAGAACTCCATTTCCGGCGCGACGATCGGCTTCCAGCCCTTGTCGGTGTACAGCTGCAGGACTTTCTTCAGCACGTTGCGCGGCGACAGTTCGATCGGGTTGCCGAACTTGTCGAAGGTGTCGTGAATCACGATTGCGGTCGGCTCGATGGCCCATGGAATCACGTACACCGCATCGGACACCGGCTTGCAGACCATGTCGATGTCGGCCGGGTCCAGCAGGTCGTAGTAGATGTCGTCGTCGACGAAGTCCCCGGTTACCGTTTGCAACAACACACTTTCCGGCAGGCGCATGCCTCGCTCATGCAGGAACTTGTTGGTGGGTGCGATTTTGCCGCGTGCGATGCCGGTCAGGTCACTGACGACGCACTCGACTTCGGTAATCTTGTGATCTTTCAGCCAAGTGAACAGCTGATCGAAAGGGGCATTCATAAAGACCTCGTTATTGGTTTTGTGAACGCGGGGGAAGGGTGATTTCATCTGTCAGGCGCTTCCCACATGACGCGTTGACGACTATCTTGGGCGAGGCTTCAGCTTCCATCTATCCACTTTAAGCAGGACAAAACGCACCAAAAGAGTGCGTAAGGTCACCCATGACAACGTGCAATTCACTGCAGGTTCAAGCGTTCAACACCGCCGATGTCGCCGAGCAGATCCGCGCCACACCGGGCTGGGTCCAGCATTACCAACAGATGTCGCCTGGGCATTTCGCAGGCCAGGTGCGCTATCTGGATTTGCAGGGCGTGGAGATTTACGAAGAGTCGATGAACACGCGGGTCGAGCAGAATTTCAGCGCGCCGCCGGGTTCGCTGGCGTTCTGTTTCGACCGCAGCGACAACGCGCTCTACGTGCTCAATGAAGAAAGTCGCAACATCTGGATCACGCCTGAGAACTATCAGGAAATCGCCGTGGTGTTCGGCCCGCAGTTCGTCCAGCGTCATGCGCTGGATGTCGCTCGCCTGGAAGGCCTGTTCCTGGCGCCGCTCAATTGCCAGCAGAACGTGTTGTTCAGCCGCTGGCTGAGCAGCACCCTGACGCAACTGTCGCAAACCATCGATCCGCCGAGCCGCGAAGCCCTGACCGAGCAGTTGCTGGACGATTGCCTGTTCATTCTCGACAACGCCTGTGTGCGTCTGGACCAGGGCGCATTGCAGCGCCGGGCGGGGGAGCGGGCAATCATGAAGCGGGTGGGGGAATGGGCGGCGGATACACCGGAAGAACAGCTGAATCTGCTGGAGCTGGCGCAGGTCGCCGGGGTTTCATTGCGCCAGTTGCAGCATGCGTTCAAGACCTACACCGGCATGGCCCCGACCCAGTGGCTGCGCCTGCGTCGACTCAACAGCGCCCGGCGTGAATTGCTCAGCCGCACGCCGACGCAAACCACCGTCGCCGAAGTGGCGATGCACTGGTCGTTCTGGCATTTGGGCCGGTTTTCCAGCAGCTACCGCGCGCTGTTCAAGGAGTTGCCCAGCGACACCCTGAAACGCGCGAGCACCGCACAACCCGCAGGGCGCGGGCGGCGTTAGAAGGTCGGCGGGGTAATCACCCAGATCACCACGGCGTCCACGTCACCGGGGTTGCCGTAGCGGTGCGGTTCCTGGCTGGAGAAGCTGAAGCTGTCGCCTTCGTTGAGCTGGAAATAGCGCTCGCCCACCCACAATTCGAACTGGCCGGACAACAGGTAACCGGCTTCTTCGCCTTCGTGGCTGTAGCTTTGCTGGCTGTAGGTGCCCGGCGGGAAACGCGAGTGGAGCATTTCCAGTTGGCGGTTCGGCGGCGGGGTCAGCAGCTGATCGACGATGCCATCCTCGTAATGCACGCTCAGGCGACTGTTCTTGCGCACCACCACGCCATCGTCTTCGGGGTTGGTATTGGCTTCGCTGGCGAAGAACCACTGGATGGTCACGCCCAGGCTGCGGGCGATGTTGAACAGCGCCGGGATCGACGGGTAGGCGAGGTTGCGTTCCAGCTGGCTGATGTAGCCGGCGGTGAGTTCGCTCTGCTGCGCCAGCTCCGCCAGGGTCATGCCCCGACGCTTGCGCAGGCCGCGAATGCGCGTGCCGAGGAAATGCGGCTCGGTGCTGCCGGTGGACGGTGATGGGGTGGTGCTGTTACTCATAGTTGCGAACCTGCATCGTCTGTAGGAGCGAGCATGCTCGCGATGGTGGTCAACGATAATGTTGGCGGCCTGACACCCCGCGGTGCCTGTGCCTCCATCGCGAGCATGCTCGCTCCTACAGGGGGGCGATCATCTGAAGGCCCGGAGTATAAACAGCCTCAAAGCTCCCACGCGACTTTCAGCCCTTCATAAATCGCTTCTTCGGCGGTACGCGGTGCCAGGCAGTCGCCGATGCGGCGGAATTCCACCAGACCCTTCAATTCATCCCCCAGCGTGTCGACCGGCTGATGCCCCTGGCACAGCACCAGGGTGTCGATGTTTTCCATCAGCATCGCCTCGCCACTGGCGGTGTGTTGCAGGTAGACAGTGTTGTCGTCGCAACCGTACAGCCGCGCATACGGCGTGATCGGGATGCCCAGTTTGTGCAGCTCGCCGGCCAGTTGATCGCGCACGTACAGCGGCAGGTTTTCCCCGCAATGGGTGCCGTTGACCGCCAGTTGCACCTGATGCCCGGCGCGGGTCAGGCGTTCGGCGATGCCGGGGCCGATCCAGTCGCAGCGCCAGTCGACCACCACCACCGAACGGCCGATTTTCACCTCATCGCGCAGCACCTGCCAGGCATCCACCACCTGCAATTCGCCGCCGCGCTCGAAGTGCGGCCAGTAGGGTTCGGCGCCGGTGGCAACGATCACGATGTCCGGTTTTTCCTGCTCCACCAGCGCCCGGTCGACCCGGGTGTTGCGCACCACGCGCACGCCAGCGAGTTCCATTTCCCGTTGCAGGTTGGTGCTGGCGCCGCCGAATTCGCTTCGGCGTGGCAGCAATTGCGCGAGCAATACCTGGCCACCCAGTTGTGAGCTGGCTTCGTACAGCGTCACTTCATGCCCGCGTTGCGCCGCCACTGCAGCGGCCTTCATGCCGGCAGGGCCGCCGCCGGCGATCATGATGCGCTTGCGGGTTTTCGCCGGCTGGCGCTGGCCGAAGATCAGCTCGCGCCCGGTTTCCGGGGCCTGGATACAGGAGATCGGCAGGCCTTTGTGGAAGTGCCCGATGCATGCCTGATTGCAGGCGATGCAGGCGCGCACGTCTTCGACGTGGCCGGTGTCGGTCTTGTTCGGCATCTGCGGGTCGCAGATCAGCGCGCGGGTCATGCCGCAAACGTCGGCCTGGCCCCGGGCGATGATCAGCTCGGCTTCCTGGGGCTGGTTGATGCGCCCGGTAACGAACAACGGAATGTCCAGGCTGGCCTTGAAGGTCCCGGCTTCCTTGGCCAGGTAGGCCGCTTCGATGGCCATCGGCGGCACGATATGCACCGCGCCACCGAGTGACGCCGAGGTGCCGGCGACGATGTGCACGTAATCCACTTGCGTCTGCAGCAATTTCACCGCGGCCAGGGATTCGTCCTCGGTCAGGCCTTCCGGGTCGCGCTCGTCGGCGGAAATACGCAGGCCGACGATGAAGTGGTCATCGGTGCTGGCGCGAATCGCGGCGATGATTTCCCGCAGGAAGCGCAGGCGCTGTTCCAGTTCGCCGTTGTAGCCGTCGGTGCGGCGGTTGACCCGCGGGTTGATGAACTGCGCCGGCAGATAACCGTGGCTGGCCACCACTTCCACGCCGTCGATCCCGGCCTGATGCAGGCGCCGGGCGGCTGCGGCGTAACCGGCGATAATCTCGTCGATCATGTCCTGATCCAGCGTACGCGGCATCACCCGGAAGCGCTCGTTGGGCACTGAGGATGCGGAGTAGGCCACCGCCAGCAACCCATCGCTGGACTCCATGATTTCCCGCCCCGGATGGAACACCTGGGACAGCACCACGGTGCCGTGGGCGTGGCAGGTTTCGGCGAGTTTGCGGTAGCCGTCGATGCACGCATCGTCGGTGGCCATCAGCACATGGGAGGTGTACCGCGCACTGTCATGCACGCCGGCCACCTGCAACACGATCAGCCCGGCACCGCCTTCGGCGCGGGCCCGGTGATAGGCGATCAACTGTTCGTTGACCAGGTTGTCGGTGGGCATCGAGGTGTCGTGACCGCTGGACATGATGCGGTTTTTCAGGCGCTTGCCACGGATCTGCAAGGGTTCGAACAGGTGCGCGAAGGCAGGTGTCGAGGTGGACATGGGGCGGGTACTCCAGCGGGTTCAAGCCGAAAGACCGGGTTTTCGGCATTGTTATTATTGGTCTATATAAATTTACCAAAAGTAAAAAAATAACATAAATATTTACTGAGGGTGAAGTTTTACTCGCCGTTATCTCCGGTGAACAGCTCAGTGCGGCTGGACGGGCGTGGGGTTGCGCACGTACTGTCTGCACCTGCCGATCAGCCTGGAGACCCAAAACAATGAACGAGATCGCGACCCATCTGCCACGCAGTGCCACGGAACAACGACTGCGCGAAGAGTTGGCGGCCTGTTATCGCCTGATTGCGCATTTCCGCATGACTGATCTGATCTTCACCCATATTTCGGTGCGTTTGCCGGGGCCGGAGCATCATTTCCTGATCAACCCTTATGGGCTGATGTTCGACGAAATCACCGCGTCGAATCTGGTGAAGATCGATTTGCAGGGAAGGGCGGTGGAGCCTTCGCCGTATCCGGTCAATCCTGCGGGGTTTGTGATTCACAGCGCGATTCACGGGGCTCGAGAGGATGCGCAATGTGTGTTGCATACCCACACCAAGGCCGGGTGTGCGGTGGCGGCGTTGAAGTGCGGGTTGTTGCCGGTGAATCAGATTTCCATGGAGTTTTATGGTCGGGTTGCGTACCACGACTATGAAGGTGTGGCGCTGGATTTGAGCGAGCAGCAGCGGTTGGTGGCGGACATCGGGGACAAGCCGGTGTTGATGTTGCGTAATCATGGATTGTTGACCGTGGGGGAGACGGTGAGTCAGGCGTTTTTGCGCATGTATTACCTGGAAAAGGCTTGTGAGATACAGCTGGCTGCGCAGGCGGCTGGGGAGTTGGTGTTGCCGTCGGCTGAGGTGTGTGAGCATACCGAGCGGCAGTTCAATGAACCGGGGCGGCCGTTGGAAGAGGGTGAGCTGAGTGATCCGGATGCGATGCAATTAGCTTGGGCGGCGATGTTGCGGTTGTTGGATCGCGTGGCGCCGGGGTATCGGGATTAAGTTGGGTTGATGGTTGGTTGGGCCGGCCTCTTCGCGGGCAAGCCTCGCTCCTACGGGATTCGATGTCGTTCACGATTTCCTGTGCCGCCACCGTCCACTGTAGGAGCGAGGCCTGCCCGCGAAGGCGGTGTTTCAGACAACAACTGTGCTCGGGTGTACTCGATGTTCGCTCTTGCTGTACAGTCGTTCAGCTCACCTTGAAATCCCGAGCCCCATGACTGAACCCAGGAGCATGTCGCCATGAATCAGGAAGCCCGTTTTTCCCGCATGGAACCGGAGGTACGCAAGGCCAATCTGATCGAGGCGACGTTGGTGTGCCTCAAGCGGCATGGCTTCCAGGGCGCTTCGATTCGCAAGATTTCCGCTGAGGCCGGGGTGTCGGTGGGGCTGATCAGCCATCACTATTCCGGCAAGGACGAACTCGTGGCTGAGGCCTACATGTCGATCACCAGCCGGGTCATGACCCTGCTGCGCGACGCCATGGAGCAGGCCGCTCCCAATGCCCGCGAGCGCCTGTCGGCGTTTTTCCGCGGTTCCTTCTCCGCCGAACTGCTCGATCCGCAACTGATCGACGCTTGGCTGGCGTTCTGGGGCGCGGTGAAAACCGCCGAGGCGATCAACAAGGCCCACGATGATTCCTACGGCGAGTACCGCGACATCTTGAGCAAGGTGCTGAAGGACCTTGCAGCGGAAGAGGACTGGGAAAACTTCGACGCCGATCTCGCCGCGATCAGCCTCAGCGCCCTGCTCGATGGCCTGTGGCTGGAGCTTGGCCTGAACCCCGGCACCTTCACCCCTGAGCAGGGCATCCTGATTTGCGAAGCCTGGGTCGATGGGCTTCAGGCCGGTGGCCGCCAGCGTTTCTGCGTGCAGACGAGCAGCTGTTGATCGACTGTTCAGCTATCGATACTCTCAAGCCTTGATGCAGCAAAACACTCTAATAAGAAATACGCCTTCGGGCCTGTGCAGGACACCCAGCAATGACTCCTCGGGTACTGATCGTCGATGACGATCCGCTGATTCGCGATCTGTTGCACGCCTACCTTTCCCAGGAAGGTTACGACGTTCATTGCGCCGCCACGGCGGAACTGGCCGAAACCTTCCTGGCCAGCCAGACCGTTGACCTGGTCATGCTCGACATCCGCCTGCCGGGCAAGGACGGCCTGACCCTGACCCGTGAACTGCGGGTACGTTCGGAAGTGGGGATCATCCTGATCACCGGGCGCAACGATGAAATCGACCGCATCGTCGGCCTGGAATGCGGTGCCGACGACTACGTGATCAAGCCCCTCAACCCCCGCGAACTGGTGTCCCGGGCGAAGAATCTGATTCGCCGGGTGCGCCACGCGCAATCGCCACAACCGGTGGCCACGGTGGCCAAACCGGTCAAGCAGTTCGCCGACTGGGCGCTGGACACCGATCGCCGCCGCCTGATCGATCCGGCCGGCGGCGAAACCCTGCTGACCCACGGCGAATACCAGCTGCTCAGCGTGTTCCTGCGCAACAGCGGCCACACCCTCAGTCGCGATCAATTGATGGACCAGATCCGCAACCGCGAATGGGTGCCCAACGATCGCTCCATCGACGTGCTGGTGGGCCGCTTGCGCCGCAAGCTGCACGACGATCCCGCCGAACCGCAATTGATCATCACCATCCATGGCGCCGGCTACCTGTTCACGGCCAGTCTGGCGGCGTGATGGCGGTGCGGCGACTGCTCTGGCTACTGCTGACGCTGGTCGCCAGCCAATGCGCCTTTACGGCAGAGAAAGTGCGCTACTGCGATTATCCGGTCTATCCGCCGATTTCCTGGAGCGACGGCAAGCAGGTTCGTGGCCTGGCGCCGAGCGTGGTGAAGAAACTGTTCGGCGAACTGGGCTACGAGGTCGAGATCGTGGTGTTGGGCAACTGGAAACGCTGCCTGCTCGATGCCGCCGAAGGCCGGGTCGACGTGGTGCTGGCTTACAGCAGTCCGGAGCGCGAGCGCAGCATGCTGTTTTCCACGGTGCCGGTGTTGCGTGAGGAAGTGGCGTTGTTCATCAATCGCCAGCGCCCGGTGAAATTCGAGAAACTCGAAGACCTGGCCCATTACCGCGGCGGCCTGCTGTTCGGTGAAAGCTACGGCCCGGAGTTCGATCGCATGGTGGCGCAGAACAACAACATCGAATGGGTCTCGGACAGCCGGCAGAACTTCGGGAAGCTGATTCGCGGGCGCATCGACTTCATCACCCAGGAACGCCGCACCGGCCAGCTGTACGTGGAAAACCTGCCGGGTGCCCAGGACATCGTCGCCTTGCCCAATGCCCTGAGCGTCGACTATCTGCGGGTCGCGGTTTCCCGTCTTTCGCCGCTGGCCGCGCACATGCCGCAAATCAACGCGCAATTGCAGCGCATGGCGGACGCCGGTGACATCGAGCGCCTGCTCGACGAGAGCGAAGTGACCTATCGCGACATGATCAACCTGCCGGCGAACGAACGATGATCCGCGCCCGTCCCGGTGGTCTGCTGCGGCGCCTGCTGCTGTTCATTCTGTTGTTCAGCCTGTGCTTCACCGTGCTCGCCAGCAGTGTGCAGCTGTACATCGAATATCGCCGGGAAATGCGCGACATCGACTCGCGCATGGAACTGATCCGCGCCGGCTATCTGGCGAGCCTCGAACGCAGCCTGTGGGATCTGAACCAGGAGCAATTGAACGTGCAGTTGCGCGGCCTGGTGGATTTTTCCGATGTGGCGCGGGTGCACCTGACCAGTGCCGATTACGATCTAGTGCACGGCAATCCGTACCCCATAGGGCCGTTGCGCATCGAGCGCTTTGCCCTGGATTACCAACCGCCATCCGGACCGTTGCGCCACCTTGGCGAGCTGGAAGTCAGCACCGACCTGGGCGCGGTCTATCAACGCCTGTACGCGAGCGGCCTGACCAGCCTGTTGTGGATGGGCGCGTTTCTCTGCGGGCTGGCGGTGGCGCTGTCGGGTCTGTTCTATCGTCTGGTCACCCGTCATCTGAAAGTCATGGCCGAATTCGCTCGCAGCATTGCCGCCGGGCGTTGGCATGAGCCATTGCATCTGGGCAAGCGGCGCGGTGCACTGGAAGACGAAATCGACACCGTGGCCCACGCCCTGGACGACATGCGCCGGGCGATCCTCAGCGACATCGACCGCCGGGAAAGCGATCGCCTGGCCTTGCAGGACAACCGCGACGAACTGCAACGGATGGTCGAACGACGCACCGCCAGCCTGATGCGCGCCAAGGAGGAAGCCGAAGCGGCCAACCACGCCAAGTCACGGTTCCTGGCGACCATGAGCCACGAGTTGCGCACGCCACTGAACGGTATTCTCGGCATGGCCGAACTGCTGCGCGGCGCCAGTCTGAACCCGCAGGACAGCAAGCGTCTAGACGCCCTGCACAAGGCCGGCGAAGGACTGCTGAGCATCCTCAACGAAGTGCTGTTTTTCGCGAAACTGGAGGAGGGCGCGAGTCTGCCCGAGCCGGTGGACTTCTCGCTTCGCCAGTTGCTCGATGAAGTACTGACCCTGCTTGAGCCCAAGGCGCTGAGCAACGACACCATCCTGCTGTGCCGCGTGGATGAGCGGGTGGCGGTGCGTCATCACGGCGCCGAGCAATTTCTGCGGCAGATCCTCAGCAACCTGCTGGCCAACGCGATCAAATTCACCCAGGACGGCGAAGTCAGTGTCGAAGTGGCTTTGCTCGCGCAATCTGAAGGGCAGCATTTGCGGGTCAGCGTCACCGATAACGGCATCGGCATCACGCCCGAGATGCAGGCGAAGATTTTCGAGCGTTTCACCCAGGCCAGCGAAGAAATCGCCCAGCGCTTTGGCGGCACCGGCCTGGGGCTGGCGATCTGCAAACATCTGGTGGAATACATGGGCGGCAGCATCGGCGTCAGCAGTGAGGTCGGGCGCGGCAGTTGTTTCTGGTTCGAACTGACGTTGCACGCGGCGGGCGAAGTCATCGATGAGGCGCCGATCAGCACGCCGGGCGCGGCGCTGGACATTCTGGTGGTCGAGGATGTGGCGCTCAATCGCGAAGTGGCCGAAGGACTGCTCCAGCGCGACGGGCATCGGGTGTGGCTGGCCGAAGACGCAGAACAGGCGTTGCAACAGTGTGCCGGTCAAGTGTTCGACCTGATTCTGCTGGATGTGCACCTGCCAGGCATGAGTGGTGTCGAGTTGTGCAGCCGGTTGCGCGCAAGCGTTGGACCGAATCGCCAGACGCCGATGATCGCGCTGACCGCCAGCGTCCAGCCGGCGCTTGTTCGCAGTTATCTGGACGCGGGAATGGACGGTATCCTCGCCAAACCGCTGAAGCTCGAAAGCCTGCGCCAGGTGCTGGCGGGGCAGGCCACGGTCAAGGAGCCCCTGCAAGCGGGCGGGACCATGGACTGGCAACTGCTGCAAACCCATCGCACCTTGCTCGGCGAGCAGAAAGTGCAAGGGTTGCTGACGGTGCTACGAGATTCGATCTTGCAGCACCGCGAGGCACTGGACGAGGCGATCGAAGCTGACGATTGCACGGACGTCGCGCAACTGGCGCATCGGCTGGCCGGCAGCGGCGATTCCCTCGGCTTTCGCGGGCTGGCCGAGGTGTTGAGAAGGCTGGAAAGCGCGGCGTTGGGCAACGATGGATCTGCGATCCGAGGGCTGGCACCGACCGTTCAGGCGCAGATTCAGCGGGCGTTGCAAATCCTCGAAGACCTGCTGCAACGCTGAAATACATTTTTGTTACAACCTTCTACAACTGCGAACTTTACGTTCAACGGCAACTTACATGGCTTTCCAATAATCGACGCAACCGCCGCAGCGCGGTCTTCGAAGCTTATTGGAGATAATAATAATGATCCGCCGTAAAGCTGCTCCTTCCCTGCGCCGTGACGTCCTGTCATGCGCCTCGCACCTCTCTGAATGTTGAGGTGCCGACAATGACCTCAAACACTGATCGTCAAGGCATCCACCTGACCCGCGCCCTGAAAAGCCGGCACATTTTCATGCTGTCTTTGGGCGGCGTCATCGGCACCGGGTTGTTCATGGGCTCGGGCGTGACCATCAATCAGGGCGGCCCGTTGGGGGCGATCCTAGCCTATCTGGTCGCTGGTTTCCTGATGTACCTGGTGATGGTCTGCCTGGGCGAACTGTCGGTGCAGATGCCGGTGTCCGGTTCGTTCCAGACCCACGCCACCAAATACATCGGCCCGGCCACCGGCTTCATGATCGGCTGGGTGTACTGGATGAGTTGGGCCACCACCGTGGGCCTCGAGTTCACTGCCGCCGGGATGCTCATGACCCGCTGGTTCCCGACGGTGCCGATCTGGTACTGGTCGGCGTTTTTCGTGGTGGTGCTGTTCGGTCTCAATGCCTTGGCGACCCGTGCGTTCGGCGAGGCTGAATACTGGTTCTCGGGGATCAAGGTGGCGGCGATTCTCGGCTTTATCGTGGTGGGCGTGCTGGTGATCTTCGGCGTGATGCCGCTGACCAGTGGCGCACCGGCGCCAATGGCGAGCAACCTGATTGGCGACTCGCTGTTCCCCAATGGCCTGTCGGCGGTGTTCGCGGTGATGATGACCGTGGTCTACGCGTTTCAGGGTTGCGAGATCATGGGCGTGGCGGCCGGTGAAACCGATCAGCCGGAGAAAAGCATTCCGCGTGCCGTGCGCAACGTGGTGTTCCGCGTGCTGATTTTCTACGTGCTGGCGATCATCGTGCTGTCGGCGATCGTGCCATGGCAGCAGGCGGGGTTGATGGAGAGTCCGTTCGTGCAGGTGTTCGACATGGTCGGCATTCCTTACGCCGCGGACCTGATGAACTTCGTGATCCTCACGGCGATCCTTTCGGTGGGCAACTCGGGACTGTATGCCTCGACACGCATCCTGTGGGCGATGTCGAAAACCGGCATGGCGCCGAAAAGCCTGTCGCCATTGAGCAAGCGCGGTGTGCCGTTGCGCGCCCTGAGCATCACCCTGTGCTTTGCCCTGGTGTCGCTGCTGACCAGCTTCGTTGCGGCGGACACGCTGTTCATGGTGCTGATGGCGGTGAGCGGCATGGCCGGCACCGTGACCTGGATTGTCATCGCCCTGGCGCAGTACAAATTCCGCAAGGCGTACCTGCGTGACGGCGGCAAACTCAGCGACCTGAAATACCGCGCCCCGTGGTTCCCGGTGTTGCCGCTGACGTGTATTGCACTGTGCTGCTCGCTTTTCGTGTTCCTGGCGCTGGACGAAACTCAACGGCCTTCGCTGTATTGGGGTTTCGGGTTTATTGCGCTGTGCTATGGCGTGTACTTCCTGTTCCATCGCAAGCGTGAGGCCGTGCTGGCGCCGAGCTTGCCGAGCGCCTGATTTCCCGTACACAGCACATCCCCTGTGGGAGCGGGCTTGCTCGCGAAGGCGCCGTGTCAGACACCTCCAATGTCGGCTGACACGGCCTCTTCGCGAGCAAGCCCGCTCCCACATTTGTTTCTCTGTCGCGCACAAAATCTGTGATTACTACAAAACCCCGTAGGAGCAAGGCTTGCCCGCGAAGGCGTCCTCGAAATCGCCTTCGCAGGCAAGCCTTGCTCCTACAGGTCATGCGTCCGTCTGTCGGCAGTTGTTCGAAGTTGTAACAGCGACATCGCCTACATGCTACTTATCAAACAATATCCCTTATAAAACAATCTATTAGGCAATACCTGAGCCTGTTACAGCCCATTTCACCCCCCAATTGCCGTCTTACTGAACACTCGTTTAGTATGGCCTCAAGTCGCAACACCTCAGACCAATCAAAATAATTCGAGGACTCGCATGACTACTCACGATTCTCTGCTCACGCAGGTCGAAGCAGGCGTTGCCTGGATCACCCTTAATCGCACCGCACAGCGCAACGCGCTGGACATTCCGACCCTGAAAAAAATCCACGAACTGCTCGACGCCTACAACGCCGACCCAGCGGTGCGCGTCGTGGTGCTGACCGGCACCGGACGCAGCTTCTGTGCCGGTGCGGACCTGGACGAGTGGGCCGCCGCCGAAGCTCGGGGCGAACTGGAAAGCTATGGCTGGACCGAAACCGCCCACGCCCTGATGACCCGTCTGCACACCCTGGAGAAACCGACCATCGCCGCCATCAACGGCACCGCTGTCGGCGGGGGCATGGACCTGACCCTGTGCTGCGACCTGCGCATCGCCGCGCAATCGGCGCGCTTCAAGGCCGGTTACACCACTATGGCCTACTCGCCGGACGCGGGCGCCAGCTGGCACCTGCCACGGCTGATCGGCAGCGAACAGGCCAAGCGCCTGCTGTTCCTCGACGAACTGTGGAGCGCCGATCGTGCCCTGGCCGCAGGCCTTGTCAGCGAAGTCTGCGCCGACGATCAACTGCACGGCGTCGCCAGTGAACTGGCCGCACGCCTGGCCACCGGCCCGACCTTCGCCTTTGCCCAGACCAAGAAACTCATGCGCGAAGGCGCCGACCGCAGCCTGCCCGAACAACTGACCGCGGAACTCGCCGCCGGCCTGTTGTGCGGTCGCAGCGAAGACGGCAACGAAGCCTTGCGCGCCGCCATGGAAAAACGCGCGCCACGCTTCATCGGCCGCTAATCCAGCGATATCCCTCCATCAGCACACGAACAACAGGTAGCACCATGAATTTCCAACTGACCCAAGAACAAGAAATGTTGGTGGACTCGGTACGCAGTTTTGTCGAAAAAGAACTGCTGCCTTACGAAGACGAAGTCGACCGTGCCGACGAAGTCTCCCCGGAACTCGCGGCGCAGATTCGCGGCAAGGCCATCGCTGCCGGTTTCTATGCCTTCAACATGCCCGAAGAAGTGGGCGGTGGCGGTCTGGACTACCTGTCCCAGGCGCTGATCGAACGTGAGCTGTCCAAGGTTTCCTGGGCGCTGCACGTGTTTGTCGCGCGCCCTTCGAAAATCCTCATGGCCTGCAAGGGCGAGCAGATCAACGACTACCTGCTGCCGTGCATCCAGGGCGAGAAGATCGACTGCTTCGCCCTCACCGAGCCGGGCGCCGGTTCCGATGCCAACGCGATCAAGACCCGCGCCGTGCGTGACGGTGACGACTTCATTCTCAACGGCAGCAAGCACTTCATCAGCCACGCCGGCCACGCCGATTTCGCTATCGTCTTCGCCGTGACCGACACCTACGAGCACAACGGCCGCAAGCGCAACGCCGTGACTTCGTTCCTGGTCGATCGCAACACCCCGGGCATGACCATTCGCCGTGGGCCGAAGTGCGTAAGTAACCGTGGTTACCACACCTTCGAAATGTTCTTCGACGACTGCCGTGTGCCGGCTTCCAAAGTGCTGGGCGAAGTCGACAAGGGCTGGGAAGTGGCCAACGCCTGGCTGACTGCCGGCCGGGTAATGGTCGCCGCCAACTGCGTCGGCCAGGCGCAACGGGCGCTGGACGTGTCGCTGCAATGGGCTGCGGACCGCAAACAGTTCGGCCAGCCGATCGGCAGCTACCAGGGCGTGTCGTTCAAGTTGGCTGACATGGCGACGCAGATTCGCGCCGCCGAACTGCTGACCCTGCACACCGCCTGGAAAATGGACCAGGGCACCATGACCGACGGCGAGGCCGGCATGGCCAAGCTGTTTGCCAGTGAAGTGCTGGGTCGCGCGGCCGATGAGGCGGTGCAGATCTTCGGCGGCATGGGCCTGATGGACGAAGGTCCGGTGGAACGCATCTGGCGTAACGCGCGGATCGAGCGGATCTGGGAAGGCACCTCGGAAATCCAGCGCCACATCATTTCCCGCGAACTGCTGCGGCCGCTGCTGCGCTGATCCGCCCGGAGAATTCCCATGTCGCAATCGATTCGTGACAACCTCAAACGCATGCTCGCGCCCAAGCACGTGGCGTTCGTCGGCGGCCGCAGCATGGCCCGCGCCCTCAAGCGCTGCGCCGAAGGCGGCTACCAGGGGCAAATGTGGCTGGTCAACCCGCAGCACGACAGCCTCGAAGGCGTGCCGTGCGTACGCAACATCGCCGACTTGCCCTGCGGCCCGGACGCGGTGTTCATCGCCACCAACCGTGAGCTGACCCTGACCTGCGTCGCGGAGCTTGCCGCCATAGGCACCGGCGGTGCCATCTGCTACGCCTCGGGTTTCGCCGAAATAGGCGCCGAAGGCCAGGCCCTGCAACGCCAGCTGCTGGAAGCGGCCGGCGACATGGCCTTGCTCGGCCCCAACTGCTACGGCCTGCTGGACTACCTGCACAGCTCCGCGCTGTGGCCGGTGGCCCACGGCGGCAAGGCGGTGGAGAAGGGCGTGGCGGTGCTGACCCAGAGCGGCAACTTCGCCTACAACCTGTCCATGAGTGACCGCTCACTGCCGGTGGCCTATATGGCGTCGGTGGGCAATCAGGCGCAATTGGGCGTGGCGGAACTGATGGACGTGCTGCTCGATGAGCCACGGGTCACCGCCATCGGCCTGCACATGGAAGGCCTGAAGAACGTGCCGGGTTTCGCCCGCGCCGCGCACAAGGCGCTGGAGAAGGGCATCCCGATCATCGCCCTGAAAACCGGCGTCTCGCAGATCGGCGCCGAACTGGCCCTGAGTCACACCAGCTCGCTGTCCGGTTCCGATGCCTTGTACGACGCGCTGTTCGACCGCCTCGGGGTGATCCGCGTCAGCGGCCCGGTGAGCTTTGTCGAAACCCTGAAAGCGGCGGCCTGTGGCAACCTGCCGGCGGGCGACAGCCTGATCGCGCTGGCCTGTTCCGGTGGCGACGCCGGGCTGATCGCCGACTACTCCGAACGCAACGGCCTGACGCTGCCCAAGCTGGACAACGGACAGGTCGCGGAACTGGCCACCGTGCTGCCGAGCTACGCCAATCTGGTCAACCCGCTGGACTTCACCACGGCGATCTGGGGCGACGGCGAAGCCTTGAACACCATGCTCGACACCGCCCTGCGCACCGAAGCCGACGCGGCGATGCTGGTGCTCGATTACCCGGCGGAGTACACCGGCGAGCGCAAGGAATGCGACCTGTTGCTGGACTTGTACTGCAAGGCGCTGGAGCGTCATGGCAAGACCGGATTCGTCACTTCGGCCTTCCCGGAGCTGCTGCCACCGCATGCCCGCGAGCGTCTGCACGCCCAGGGCGTTGCGGCGTTACAGGGTGTCGAAGACGGCCTAGCCGCCTGGGGCCGCATCGCCGGTTACCAGCGCAATCGTCAGGCGCTGCTGGCCTTGGGTGAATCGGCACTGGTGCCGCTCTGCCCGCAAGCGCTTGCAGGCGAAGGCGAATTGCTCAACGAGTGGGATTCGAAACAGGCCTTGCGTGAGTTCGGCCTGCCGACACCAAACGGCGTGCTGAGCTCTGCGGCCAGTGCACTGCAGGACGCGCAAAAACTCGGCTACCCGCTGGTGCTCAAAGCGGTCAGCGCACAGCTGCCGCACAAGACCGAGGCCGGCGCCGTCGCGCTGAACCTCAAGGACGATGCCGCGCTGACTGCTGCGCTGGAAAAAATGCGCGCCAGCATCAAGGCCTACGCGCCGGACGTGGCCTTCGATCAACTGCTGCTGGAGCCGATGGCCAAGCCGCCACTGGCCGAGCTGATCGTCGGCATCAAGCGCGAAAACGATTTCGGCCTGGCCCTGGTGATCGGCGCCGGCGGCATCCTGGTGGAATTGCTCAAGGACAGTCGCAGCCTGCTGCTGCCGACCACCGACGGCGCCATCCGCCAGGCCTTGCTAAGTCTGCGTAGCGCCGCGCTGCTGCAAGGTTTCCGTGGGCGCGAAGCGGCGGATCTCGATTCGCTGGTGAGCGCGATTCGTGCGGTCGCCGACTACGCCTGCGAAAACGCCGCGCAACTGCTGGAACTGGATGTGAACCCATTGTTGGTCGGTGCCGACGGCACGACCGCGGTCGATGCGTTGATTCGCCTCGGCCATGCGTGAGGATCTGAACATGCAAAGCAAAACCTTGACCGGTGGCCAGGCGCTGGTGCGTCTGCTGGCCAACTACGGCGTCGACACCGTGTTCGGCATTCCCGGCGTGCACACCCTGGAGCTGTATCGCGGCCTGCCCGGCAGCGGCATTCGCCACGTGCTGACCCGCCACGAGCAGGGCGCCAGTTTCATGGCCGACGGCTATGCCCGAGTCAGCGGCAAGCCCGGCGTGTGCTTCGTCATCACCGGCCCCGGCGTGACCAACGCCGCCACCGGGATTGGCCAGGCCTACGCCGACTCGATTCCGATGCTGGTGATTTCCAGCGTCAACCACACCGCCAGCCTGGGCAAGGGCTGGGGAATCCTGCACGAATGCCAGGACCAGCGCGCGATGACCGCGCCGATCACCGCGTTCTCGGCAGTGGCCCTGACCGCTGAAGATCTGCCTGAGCTGGTTGCCCGTGCCTATGCGGTGTTCGACAGCGAGCGTCCGCGTCCGGTGCACATTTCCGTGCCGCTGGACGTATTGGCGGCACCGGTAGCCCGCGACTGGAGCAACGAAGTGGTGCGTCGTCCCGGTCGCGGCGCGCCAGCGGCGTCTGTTTTGGACGAAGCCGTTGCCAAGCTGCACGCTGCCAAACGCCCGATGATCATCGCTGGCGGCGGCGCCCTGAATGCCACCGCGCAATTGCAGGAACTCAGCACTCGTCTGGCCGCGCCGCTGTTCACCAGCGTCGCCGGCAAGGGCCTGCTGCCACCGGACGCGCCGCTGAACGCCGGTTCGTCCCTGTGCGTGGAGCCCGGCTGGAACCTGATCGCCGAAGCCGATGTGGTGCTGGCAGTCGGTACCGAGATGGCCGACACCGATTTCTGGCGCGAGCGCCTGCCGGTCAATGGCGAAGTCCTGCGGGTGGACATCGACTCGCGCAAGTTCAACGACTTCTATCCCTGCGCCGTGGCCCTGCAAGGCGATGCGCAACAGACCCTGGCTGCATTACTGGAGCGCCTGTCGCCAGAAGTGCGCGACGCGGGCGCGGCGATCGCCAAGGTTGCGGCACTGCGTGAAGCGGTGAAGAGCGGTCACGGTCCGTTGCAGTCGATTCATCAGGCGATCCTTTCGCGCATCGCCGCCGAACTGCCGGCCGATGCCTTCATCAGCACCGACATGACCCAACTGGCCTACACCGGCAACTACGCCTTCGACTCGCTGGCGCCACGCAGCTGGTTGCACCCGACCGGCTACGGCACCTTGGGATACGGCCTGCCTGCGGGCATCGGCGCCAAGTTCGGCGCGCCGCAGCGTCCGGGCCTGGTGCTGGTGGGGGACGGCGGTTTCCTCTATACCGCGCAGGAACTGGCGACCGCCGTCGAAGAACTGGACAGCCCGCTGGTGGTGCTGCTGTGGAACAACGATGCCCTGGGGCAGATCCGCGACGACATGCTCGGCCTGGACATCGAACCCATCGGCGTGCTGCCGCGCAACCCCGACTTCGGCGGCCTGGCCCGCGCCTTCGGGTGCACCGTGACCCAACCGCAAAGCCTGGCCGAACTGCAAACCGACCTGCGCAACGGCTTCAAGCGCAACGGTGTCACCCTGATCGAACTCAAGCACGCCTGCGCGCAGTGAAGGGGAGAAGACCATGCGTTTTTCCGATCTGACCCAGCGTATCGCCGGTGACGGCGCCGCGGCCTGGGATATTCACTACCGCGCGCTGGCCAAGCGCGAGCAGGGCGAGGACATCCTGTTGCTGTCCGTGGGCGACCCGGATTTCGACACCCCGCAGCCGATCGTGCAGGGCGCCATCGACAGCCTGTTGTCCGGCAACACCCACTACGCCGAGGTGCGCGGCAAGCGTGCCTTGCGCGAGGCCATTGCCAAGCGTCATCGCCAGCGCAGCGGCCAAATGGTTTCGACGGATGAGGTGACCGTGCTGGCCGGCGCGCAATGCGCACTGTTCAGCGTCGCCCAGTGCGTCTTGAATCCTGGCGATGAAGTGATCGTCGCCGAGCCGATGTACGTCACCTACGAAGCCGTTTTCGGCGCCTGCGGTGCCGTCGTAGTGCCGGTGCCGGTGCGTTCGGAAAACGGCTTTCGGGTAATGCCCGAGGACGTCGCCGCGCGCATCACCCCGCGTACCCGCGCTTTGGCCCTGAACAGCCCGCACAACCCGTCCGGCGCGAGCCTGCCGCGCAGCACCTGGCAGGCGCTGGCCGAACTGTGCATCGCACATGATTTGTGGCTGATTTCCGATGAGGTCTACAGCGAACTGCTGTTCGAAGGCGAGCACGTCAGCCCGGCGAGCCTGCCGGGCATGGCCGAGCGCACCGCGACCCTCAACAGCCTGTCGAAATCCCACGCCATGACCGGCTGGCGCGTCGGCTGGGTGGTGGCGCCGCCTTCATTGGCCGCACACCTGGAAAACCTGGCGCTGTGCATGCTCTATGGCTCGCCCGACTTTGTTCAGGACGCTGCCGTGGTCGCCTTGGAAAGCAATCTGCCGGAGCTGGACGCCATGCGCGAAGCCTATCGCCAGCGCCGCGATCTGGTCTGCGAAAGCCTGGCCGATTGCCCGGGGATCCGCGCGCTGAAACCCGATGGCGGCATGTTCGTGATGGTCGATATCCGCGAAACCGGGCTCAGTGCCCAGGCGTTCGCCGACCGTTTGCTCGATCGCCACGGCGTTTCCGTGTTGGCCGGTGAAGCCTTCGGGCCGAGCGCGGCCGGTCATATCCGTCTCGGGTTGGTCGTTGGCGCTGCGTCACTGCTTGACGCCTGCCAGCGCATCGCCCGTTGTGCTGAAGAATTGATGGAGGTTGAGGTAGATGCTTGATTACACCGCTCTGTATATCGATGGTCGCTGGCAAACCCCGTCGGGCAAAGGTATCGCCCAGGTCATCAACCCGGCCACCGAGGAAGTGGCCGGCAGCGTACCGCTGGGCGATGAACATGATGTCGACAACGCCGTGGCCGCAGCGCGCAAGGCCTTCGCCTCATGGTCGCGTACTCCGTCCAGCGTGCGTGCCGGGTACATCCGCGCCCTGGCCCAACAACTGAAAGCCCGTGCCGATGAAATGGCCGCGGTGATCACCACCGAGCTGGGCATGCCGGTGCAGTGGTCACGTTCGGTGCAGGTCGACGGGCCGATCATTGGTCTTGAGCAATATGTCGAACTCGCCGCCGTGATGGACGAAGTGCGTGAAGTCGGCAACTCACTGGTGATTCGCGAAGCGGTGGGCGTCTGCGCGTTCATCAACCCGTGGAACTACCCGCTGCACCAGTTGATCGGCAAGCTCGCCCCGGCGCTGGCGGCCGGTTGCACGGTGGTGGTCAAGCCGAGCCAGGACACACCGTTGCACGCGTTCCTGCTGGCACAGATGATCGAAGACATTGGCCTGCCTGCCGGTGTGTTCAACCTGGTCAGCGGACCGGGTTCGAAAGTCGGCGAAGCCCTGGCCAAACACCCGGACGTGGACATGGTGTCGTTCACCGGCTCCACTGGCGCCGGGGTGCGGGTCTCCCAGGCCGCGGCGCCTTCGGTCAAGCGCGTGTGCCTGGAACTGGGCGGCAAGTCGGCGCTGCTGATTGCCGAGGACGCCGATCTGGACGCCGCCGTGCGCTATGGCGTGCAGGACGTGATGATCAATTCCGGGCAGACCTGCACCGCGCTGACCCGCATGCTGCTGCCAGCCAGCCGTTACGCCGAGGCGGTGGAGATCGCGCTGGAAGAAACCCTGAGCCTGAAAATGGGCGATCCGCTGGACCCGCAGAGCTTCCTCGGCCCGATGTGCTCCGAGGGGCAGCGTCGCACCGTGCTCGACTACATCCGGATCGGTCAGGAAGAGGGCGCACGCCTGCTGTGCGGCGGCGAGTCGACGGCTGACTTCGAACGAGGCTACTACGTCAGCCCGACGCTGTTCGCCGACGTCAACAACAGCATGCGCATCGCCCAGGAAGAAATCTTCGGCCCGGTGCTGTGCCTGATCCCTTATGAGGATGAGGCGCAGGCCATCGAGATCGCCAACGACTCGCCGTTCGGCCTGTCCAGCGGCGTCTGGGCCGGCAGCACCGAGCGTGCCTTGCAATTGGGTCGTCAGTTGCGGGCCGGTCAGTGCTTCCTCAATGGTGCGGCGTTCAACTATCAGGCGCCGTTCGGCGGCTACAAGCAGTCCGGCAATGGTCGGGAGTGGGGGGAAGAGGGACTCAACGAATTCGTCGAAGTGAAGGCGATTCAGGTGTGACGTTTGGCGATTCAAGGTTAGACCGCACCGGGCCCAGGCCCGGTGCTTTGCGTGGTTTTGATAAAGCTGCAGAACTGGAATTCCATTAGCGATCTATCAGGGGCAAGGCAATGAGCGATAACAAAAACAAGATTACTCAAGCGAACCACGAACTGGGCTTCCCGCGTCGGGATTTCCTCAAGTACAGCGCAGCAGCGGCGGCGGTGGCCGGGGCGTTTTCCATGGGCCTGCCGTTTGGCGCCATCGCACAAGAGGCAACGCCCAAAGCCGGTGGCGTGCTTCGCCTGGGTCTCGCGGGGGCGAGTACCACAGATTCCAAGGACCCGGGTTCCTGGGTCGATACTTTTACCTTCGTCGGCTTCTCGGCGGTCTACAACACCCTCACCGAAATTGCCGTCGACGGCACGGCGATCCCTGAACTGGCCGAGAGCTGGACCTCGACGCCTGACGCGCGCATCTGGACCTTCAAACTGCGCCAGGGCGTGACCTTCCATAACGGCAAAACCCTGACCGCCGATGATGTGGTCGCCTCGATCCAGCATCACCTGGGTGACAAGTCCAGCTCGGCGGCGAAAACCGTACTGGGCGATGTGGCCAAGGTCAGCGCCAATGGCAGCGACAGCGTGGTGTTCGAACTGCACTCGGGCAACGCTGATTTCACCTACGTGGTCGCCGATTACCATCTGGTGATCATGCCGAGCAAACACGGGGCTGCGGATTGGCAGGCTGGCGTAGGGACCGGCGGCTATCGCCTCAAGGACTTCGAGCCGGGTGTGCGCATGACCCTGGAACGCAGTCCGGATTACTGGAAAGCCGGTCGCGCGCACTTCGCCAGCGCCGAGCTGATCGCGATTGCCGACGGCGCGGCACGAATCAATGCGCTGGTGACCGGCCAGGTGGATGTGATCAACAAGGTCGACCTGAAAACCGTGGCCCTGCTCAAGCGCAACCCCAATATGGTCATCGAAGAGACCAAGGGCGCCCAGCACTACACCTTCCCGATGCTCACCGACAGCCAGGTGTTCGCCAACAACGACGTGCGCCTGGCGATGAAGCACGCGATCAACCGCGAAACCCTGCTGGCCTCGGTGCTGCACGGTTATGGCCTGGTGGGCAACGACCATCCGATCCAGCCAGGCAGCCGCTTCATCAACACGGCGCTGGAGCAGCGCACCTACGATCCGGACAAGTCGCGTTTCTACCTGAAACAGGCGGGCCTCGATTCCCTGAAGGTTCGCCTGCAGGCGTCCGATGCGGCGTACACCGGCGCGGTGGACGCCTCGGTGCTGTTCAAGGAGCAGGCCCGCGCCGCCGGGATCGACATTGAGGTGGTGCGCGAACCGGCCGACGGATTCTTCTCCAACGTCTGGATGAAGCAGCCGTTCACCACCTCGTTCTGGTACAGCAGCCTGACCGCCGACCGCATGTTCAGCATCGGCTACGCCAAGGGCGCGGCCTGGAACGAAACCCACTGGGATAACCCGCGCTTCAACCAGCTGCTCAATGCTGCTCGCGGCGAAATGAACGACCCGCTGCGCCGCGAGATGTACAACGAAATGCAGGCCCTGTGCCGGGACGATGGCGGCGCGATCGTGCCGCTGTTCGCCAGCTCCGTGGCCGCACGCTCCAACCGCGTCGCCCACGGCGGCCAGACCGCGCCGTATGGCGAACTGGATGGGTTGCGGGTGATCGAGCGTTGGTGGCAGGCGTAAGCCAATTGCCGAAGCAATGAAGATCCCTGTGGGAGCGGGCTTGCTCGCGAAAGCGGTGTGTCAGTCGCCATCTTCGTCAACTGACAGTGCCTATTCGCGAGCAAGCCCGCTCCCACAGTAGGGAATTGCAGTCTTCAAAGGTGTGCCCATTTAAGGAACTACGCAGTGAACAGTATTTTCAAGCTGCTACTTCAACGTCTGGCATTGGGGCTGTTATCGCTTTTCGCGGTGTCAGTGATCATTTTTCTCGCGGTCGGCATGCTCCCGGGTGATATCGCCCAGGCCATGCTCGGCCAGTCCGCCACCCCGGAAACCGTGGCGGCCTACCGGGCGCAACTGGGGCTGGACCTGCCGCCGCTGACCCGCTTCGGCCACTGGATCTGGCAACTGCTGCACGGTGACCTCGGTATGTCGCTGGCCAACCAGCGGCCCATCGCCGATCTGGTCGGCACGCGATTGGGCAACACCTTCAGCCTGGCGTTGCTCGCCGCGCTGATCTCGGTGCCTCTGGCCCTGTTGCTGGGGATGCTCGCGGCGCTGTATCGCAACAGCTGGTTCGACCGCTTGCTCAACACCTCGGCCCTGAGCGCGGTGTCGTTCCCCGAGTTCTTCGTCGCCTACATCCTGATCCTGGTGTTCGCCGTGAAACTCAACTGGTTCCCGAGCATTTCCAACCTGTCGCCTGATGCATCGCTGGGTGAAGTGCTGCAACGCTCGGTGCTGCCGGTCGCCACCCTGAGCCTGGTGGTGATCGCCCAGATGATGCGCATGACCCGCGCCTCCCTGATCAACCTGCTGGCCAGCCCTTACATCGAAATGGCCCGGCTCAAGGGCATCAGCCAGTCACGGATCATCTTCCGCCACGCCTTGCCCAACGCCCTGGCGCCCATCGTCAACGTGGTGGCGCTGAACCTGGCGTACCTGGTGGTCGGCGTGGTGGTGGTCGAAGTGGTGTTCGTCTATCCCGGCCTGGGCCAGTTGCTGGTGGACTCGGTGGCCAAGCGCGACATCCCGGTGGTGCAGGCCTGCAGCCTGATCTTCGCCGCGACCTACATCCTGCTCAATACCAGTGCCGACGTGCTGTCGATTGCCAGCAACCCGCGCCTGATGCATCCGAAGGGGTAAGCCATGAGCCTGTTCAAACAACTATTGCGGGCGCCGCTGAGCGCCAAATTCGGGCTGCTGGTGATCCTGCTGTACATCCTGGTGGCCGTGTTCGCGCCGGTGCTGGCGCCATTCGGTGAAACCCAGGTGGTGGGCGAGGGCTTCGCGCCGTGGGGCGGGCAGTTCCTGCTGGGCACCGATAACCTGGGGCGCGACATGTTCAGCCGTCTGGTCTACGGCGCGCGTAACACCTTGGGCATTGCCTTCCTGACCACGCTGCTGGCGTTCCTGCTCGGTGGTCTGAGCGGGCTGGTCGCGGCCATCAAGGGCGGTGCGATCGACCAGGGCCTGTCGCGGGTGGTGGACATCCTGATGGCGATTCCGCAACTGATCTTCGCCTTGCTGATCCTCAGCGTGGTCGGCACCAATGCCGTGTCCCTGGTGCTGGTGATCGCGCTGCTGGATGCGACCCGGGTGTTCCGCCTTTCAAGGGCGGTGGCGATGACAGTGGTCGTACAGGACTTCGTCGAAGCCGCGCGCCTGCGCGGTGAAGGCCTGTGGTGGCTGGTCACCCGTGAGGTATTGCCCAACGCCGCGGCGCCGCTGATTGCCGAGTTCGGCCTGCGTTTCTGCTTCGTGTTCCTGTTCATCAGTGCGCTGTCGTTCCTTGGCCTGGGCATTCAACCGCCGACCGCCGACTGGGGCAGCATGGTGCGCGACAACGCCGTGCTGATTACCTTCGGCGACATCAGCCCGCTGCTGCCGGCCCTGGCCGTGGCCTTGATCACCGTGAGCGTCAATTTCGTCGTCGACTGGATGCTGCACAAATCCAGCGGCCTCAAGGAGTGCTGAACATGACGACCAAACCTTTACTGGAAATCCGCAACCTGCACATCGAAGGTCACTACGAGGATGCCTGGCATCCGCTGATCAAGGGTATCGACCTGACCCTGCAGCGCGGCGAGGTGCTGGGGCTGATCGGCGAGTCCGGGGCGGGCAAGTCGACCCTAGGCCTGTCGGCCATGGGCTACACCCGCGACGGTTGCCGCATCACCGACGGCTCGGTGCATTTCGATGGCATCGACTTGCTCAACGCCAAACCCGAAGCCCTGCGCCAACTGCGTGGCTTGCGCATCGCCTACGTCGCGCAAAGTGCCGCGGCGTCGTTCAACCCGGCTCACCGGTTGATCGACCAGCACGTGGAAACCGCGGTGAAGAATGGCGGCATAAGCCGCGAGCAGGCGATGGCGGAGGCGGTGGAGCTTTATCGGGTGTTGCGCCTGCCCAATCCCGAGAAGATCGGTCAGCGGTATCCGCACCAGGTCTCCGGCGGGCAGTTGCAGCGGGTGATGACCGCCATGGCCATGGCCTGTCATCCGGACCTGATCATCTTCGACGAACCGACCACCGCGCTAGACGTCACCACCCAGATCGAAGTGCTGGCGGCGATCCGCGATGCCGTGGCGACCTACGGCAGCGCCGCGATCTACATCAGCCACGACCTGGCGGTGGTGGCGCAGATGGCCGATCGCATCATGGTCCTGCGCCACGGCAAACTGGTGGAAGAAGCCGAGACCCGCAAGATGCTCGGCGATCCGCAGGAGGACTACACCAAGTCGCTGTGGGCAGTGCGCAGTTTCCACACCGAACCCAAGCCGTGCCCGCAGCAGGAAAAGCCACTGCTGGAACTGCGCCAAAGCTGCGCCAGCTACGGCAATCAACCGGTGCTGCACGATGTCTCGCTAAAACTCTATCGCGGCCAGACCCTGGCGGTGATCGGCGAGTCCGGCAGCGGCAAGAGCTCCACGGCGAGGCTGATCACCGGGCTGCTGCCGCCGACCTACGGCCAGGTGCTGTACGACGGTCAGCCGCTGCCGGCGGATTTTCGTCAGCGCAGCAAGGAGCAATTGCGGCGCATCCAGATGATCTACCAGATCCCCGACACGGCCCTCAATCCACGCCAGCGCATCGTCGATATCATCGGCCGGCCGCTGACCTTCTACCTGGGCCTCAAGGGCAAGGCGATGCGTGCGCGAGTGGCCGAATTGCTGGAGATGATTGAACTGGACCCGGCGAAGTACATGGATCGTCAGCCCCGAGAATTGTCCGGCGGGCAGAAACAACGGGTCTGCATCGCCCGGGCACTGGCGGCCGATCCGCAACTGATCATCTGCGACGAAGTGACCTCGGCCCTTGATCAACTGGTAGCCGAAGGCGTATTGAAACTGCTCAACCGCATCCAGCAGCAACTGGGCGTGGCCTACCTGTTCATCACCCACGACGTCGCCACTGTGCGGGCGATTGCCGATGAGGTACTGGTGATGCAAAAGGGCAGGGTGGTGGACCACGGCTCGCGCAGCGCCATCTTCACCCCGCCGCATCAGGATTACACCGGGCTGCTGTTCTCCTCCGAACCGCAGATGGACCCGGACTGGCTCGACCAACTGCTGGCCAGCCGCGCAACGAATACAAACCCTACGCTGGAAAAAGTCTAAGGAATCACCATGAAAGTACTGATCGTCCACGCTCATCCCGAGCCAAAATCCTTCACCGCGGCCCTGCGCGACCAGGCCGTGACCACCCTCGAAGCCCAGGGCCACGAAGTGCAGGTCAGCGACCTGTACAAAATGAACTGGAACCCGGTGGCCAGCGACGCCGACTTCTCCTCCCGGGAAAACCCCGAGTATCTGGTGTACGCGCTGGAACAACGTCTTGGCGTGAAAAAACAATCACTGGCGGCGGACATCCAGGGCGAACTGGACAAGCTGCTCTGGGCCGACCTTGTGATCCTCAACTTCCCGATCTTCTGGTTCTCGGCGCCTGCCATGCTCAAGGGCTGGATCGACCGCGTGCTGGTGTCGGGCATCTGCTACGGCGGCAAACGCTTCTATGATCAGGGCGGGCTGGCGGGCAAGAAGGCGCTGGTGACCGTGACCTTGGGAGGGCGCGAGCACATGTTCGGCGAAGACGCGATCCATGGCCCCCTGCAAGACATGCTGCGCCCGATCCTGCGCGGGACGTTGGCCTATGTCGGGTTCGATGTGCTGGAGCCGTTCGTGGCCTGGCATGTGCCGTATATCAGCGATGAGGCGCGTCAGGAGTTTCTCAAGGATTACGCGCTGCGGTTGCAGCATCTGAGTGATGATCAGCCGTTGGTTTTTCCGAAGTTGTCACAGTTTGATGAGTTGTTGTATCCGCTGACCACAAAAGCCTGACCACACCCCACGCGTTTGATCGTTCCCACGCTCTGCGTGGGAACGATCCGAAATCCCGCGTCCATAGCAGATCCCCTGTGGGAGCGGGCTTGCTCGCGAAGGGGCCGGCAGCTTCAACATCTTCATTGCCTGACCCTCCGCCATCGCGAGCAGGCTCGCTCCCACAGTTTTTGATCTGCGGTGAACACAAACACTGTGTTCACCACGGATCCCATGTAGGAGCGAGGCTTGCCCGCGAAGAGGCCAGCATCTCCAATATTCTCACTACCTGAACCACCGTCTTCGCGGGCAAGCCTCGCTCCTACAAAAAATGGATTCGCATCTCCATTGTTCTGATTCCGCGAACACTGAAGTCGCCGAGATTGGAATTGTTGGGGTAGGGGCTCGCTTGTAGCCTTCATCACGTCGAATACCACGATCTGCCAACGATCGGATGGTGTTCGGCGGCCTAATAAAAATAAGGAAGGCAGATATGAATATTCGTGCATGGGTGTGCGCAGCGACCCTGTTCGCCCCCGTTCTGGGTGCCGGTGTTTTGTTTCCCTCGATGGCTGGTGCCGCCGACGATCCCATGGGGTCGCTGGTGCGCAATGTGTTCGGCGACAGTCTCGAGCGCGATCATGGCATCAAGATCTACGGCTGGGCCCAGGCGGGTGTGATCTATAACAACAACGGCACGGATGACGTCAGCAAACAGAGCTTTTTCAACACCGACGAAGGCGTGAACCTCAATCAGTTCGCTCTGGCCGTGGAGAAGAAACCCAAGAGCAACGTGGTCGGGCGTGTCGGGCCGTTCCCGGGGCCGATGCCGCAGGAAGCCGACTGGGGTTTCAACGTCACCACGCTGTACGGCAAGGATGCGCGCTACTTCAAGACCTACGGCTGGGACGAGGACCTGAGCGCCAATCGCAACAACAAGCCTGAAGATCCGGCACTGACCATCGCCCAGGCCTACGTCAATTTCTATTTCCCGGTGCTCGGGGGTTCCGACCTGATGATCGGGATCTTCCACACCCCGCTGGAAAACGAAATCGGCTTCGCCTTGCCGTCCCCGGCCCCCACCGATTTCTACTCCCACACCTATTCCTTCATGCACGGCCCGGCCAAGCATGCCGGTGCGCTGTACTCGTTCAAACTGCCTTCGGCGCCCGGCGAAAGCATGCTCGGCTTCGAGGTGGGCGTGGTCCAGGGCTGGAACAATCTGCAGGATCCCAACCACGATCCGGACGTGATCGCCAACGTGCGCTGGCGCTCGGCGGACTTCAACACCTGGATCGACTGGGAAAACATCTACGGCAACGGCGCCGGCGACAGCTTTGCCGAATGCAGCTGCGGCTCGCCGATTCCGGCAGGCACCAAGGAAGACGATTTCAAGCGTCTGGCCTCGTACCTGACCCTGTCGCAAGTGCTCGACCCGAACAACCGCGTGGCCCTGGAATTGAACTACGGCAAGCAAAAGGACGGCGCCTTCGCCGGCTTCGCCAACAAGAACGACGGCACCTGGTACGGCACTAACCTCAACTGGTACCACAAGCTCAGCGAAAACCTGATGTGGAATAGCCGCGCCGAGTGGTTCTACACCGACGCACCGGTGCACGTGATGATGGCCAACATCGACCCGAACACCGGCATCCCCGATCCGACTTGGGGCAGTTTCTACGGTGTCACCACCAACCTGGCCTGGACCCCGACACCCAACGTTCGCCTGCGTCCGGAACTGCGTTACGACATCCACTCCGGCCCCGGTCGCGATGCCTACGCCGACGGCGAGAAGGACTCGCAGGTGGTCGCGTCCTTCGACGTCACGCTGTTCTTCTAACCGATTTCCCCCGATTACCCCTGACCCTGCGTGCTGGCCCGGCCACGCGTGGCGACCCCGTTCGTCCAGGCTTTTGGAGTATTTACATGACCGACAACAACGATAAAAACCTGTTTGGCCGCGATTTCTCCCGTCGCGCATTCCTGCGTGGCACCGGTGTCGCCGCTGGAGGCGTGGCGCTGGCGAGCATGCCGTTTAAATTCGCCATCGGCGGCGAGCGGGTGATCAAGCTCGGCTACGTCAGCCCGCAGACCGGTCCGCTGGCACCGTTTGCCGCGGCAGACAACTACATCATCGAATCCCTCAAGCAGGTGCTGAAGAACTCCATCGACATCGGTGGCAAGGCCTATCGCCTGGAAGTGATCGTCAAGGACAGCCAGTCCAACCCCAACCGCGCGGCGGAGGTGGCGAGCGAGCTGATCCTGTCGGACCAGGTCGACCTGATGCTGGTGTCCTCGACCCCGGAAACCACCAACCCGGTGTCCGACCAGTGCGAGATCAACGAGATCCCGTGCATCTCCACGGTCGCGCCGTGGCAGCCGTGGTTCTTCACTCGTGGCGGCAAGCCGGACCAGGGGTTCGAGTGGACTTACCATTTCTTCTGGGGCCTTGAAGATGTGATCGGCGCTTACACCTCAATGTGGGGTGCGATGCCGTCCAACAAGGTGGTCGGCGGCCTGTTCCCCAACGATGGCGACGGCAACGCCTGGGGCGATCAGAAACTCGGCTTCCCACCGGTGCTGGCGCAGAAGGGTTTCCAGCTGGTCGACCCCGGTCGCTTCCAGAGCCTGACCGATGATTTCTCCGCACAGATTGCCGCCTTCAAAAAGGCCGAGGTCGAAGTGGTCACCGGTGTGGTGATCCCGCCGGATCTCAGCACCTTCTGGACCCAGGCGCGCCAGCAGGGCTTCAAGCCAAAAGCGGTGTCGGTGGGCAAGGCGCTGCTGTTCCCCACGGCGGTCGAGGCGCTGGGCAAGGCCGGCAACAACCTGTCGACGGAAATCTGGTGGAGCCCGACGCACCCGTTCAGTTCGTCGTTGACCGGTGCCAGCGCCGGCCAGCTCGCCCAGGGCTTCACCCAGGCCACCGGCAAGCAATGGACTCAGCCTTTGGGCTTCGTGCATGCGCTGTTCGAGCTGGCGGTGGACATCCTCAAGCGCACCGAAGAGGTGGGCAACGCCCATGCGGTACGCGATGCCTTGCTCAAGACCAACCTCAACACCGTGGTCGGGCCGATCAACTGGAACGGCGGACCGGTGAAGAACGTCGCCAAGACGCCACTGGTCAGCGGCCAGTGGCGCCTGGGCAGCGACAACAAATACGACCTGGTGATCACCAGCAATGCCAGTGCCCCGGCTATTCCGTTGGGTGGTGAGATGCAGGCGATTACCTATTGAGCGGGCAACGGGACACAGGTGCACCATGCAACAACCACTTCTGCAAATGAGCGATGTGCACAAGAGCTACGGCTCGGTGAAGGTCACGGACGCCATGAGCCTGGACCTGCAACCGGGGGAAGCCCTGGGCATCATCGGCCCCAACGGCGCGGGTAAAAGCACGCTGTTCAACCTTATCGCCGGTGGCGTGGCGGCGGATCAGGGCAGCATTCGTTTCGAAGGCCGCGACGTCACCCGCGAGCCGGTGTTCAAGCGCTGCCAGCAAGGCATCGGCCGCTCCCACCAGATCCCGCATCCGTTCGTGAAAATGACCGTGTTCGAGAACCTGCTGGTGGGGGCGACCTTCGGCGCGCGTCTGGGCGACAAGGAAGCCAGCCATTGGTGTGCGCAGACCCTGGAACTGACCGGGCTGATGCGCAAGGCCAACGTGCTGGCCGGTTCCCTGACGCTGCTCGACCGCAAGCGCCTGGAAATGGCCCGGGCGCTGTCGACCCAACCACGCCTGCTGTTGCTCGACGAAATCGCCGGCGGCCTGACGGAACCGGAATGCCTGGCGTTGGTGGAGACCATCCAGGGCATTCACAAGTCGGGCGTGGCCATCATCTGGATCGAACACATCGTGCACGCCTTGCTGGCGGTGGTCAGTCGTCTGACGGTGATCAACTTCGGCGCCAAGCTGGCCGAAGGCGAACCCCATAGCGTCATGTCCGACCCCAGGGTCCAGGACATCTACATGGGCATCGGGAGCTGACGCCATGACCACAAGTCTTCTGTCTATCGACAAACTCTGCGCCGGCTACGGCGACTTCCAGGCGCTGTTCGACATCAGCCTGAACCTGGAAGCCGGCGAGACCGTGGCGATCATCGGCTCCAACGGCGCGGGCAAATCGACCTTCCTGCGCTCGCTGGCCGGGTTGATCAGCAACCAGCCAGGTGCCATTCGTTTCAACGGCCAGGCCATCGGCGACATGCCGGCCAACCGGGTGCTGGAGCAGGGCATCGCCCTGGTGCCCGAGGGTCGAAAGCTGTTTCCTTCGCTCAGCGTCGAGGAAAACCTGCTGATCGGCGCCTACAGCAAACGCCCGGGGCCCTGGACCCTGAAGCGGATTTACCAGCTGTTCCCGGTGCTGGAAAAACTGCGCAAGCGTCCTGGCACGGCACTGTCCGGCGGGCAGCAGCAGATGGTCGCGATCGGGCGCGGGCTGATGGCCAACCCGCAGTTGCTGCTGTGCGACGAAATCAGCCTCGGCCTGGCACCGACCACCATCAAGGACATCTATGCCGCGCTGCCTTCGATCAAGGCCGACGGCACCACGGTGATTCTCGTCGAACAGGACATCAATCAGGCGTTGAGTGTGAGTGACCGTTTCTATTGCTTCCAGGAAGGGCGGGTGTCCCTGACCGGGCGGCCAGGGGATGCGGACAAGGCACAAATCAAAGCCGCGTATTTCGGGATCTAGTGATGGAATGGCTCAATACTTTGCTTCAAGGCGTATTGCTCGGTGGCCTGTACGCGATGTTCGCGGTGGGCCTGTCGCTGATGTTCGGCATCATGCGCCTGGTCAACATCGCCCATGGCGACTTCATCGTGCTGGCGTCGTACCTGGCGCTGGTGGTGGTCAACCATCTGGGGTTCAGCCCGCTGGCCAGTTTGCTGATGGTAGTGCCGCTGATGTTTGTCTTCGGTTACCTGCTGCAACGGCTGTTGCTCAACCGCACATTGGGTAGCGACATCCTGCCGCCGCTGCTGGTGACCTTCGGTCTGTCGATCATCGTGCAGAACGTGCTGCTGGAATTTTTCAGCGCCGACAGCCAGAAGCTGTCCCAAGGTGAGCTTGAGGTGGCCAGCGTCGGTATCGGCAGCCTGAGCGTCGGGGTGATGCCGCTGATCGTGTTCGGCAGTGCCTTGCTGATCATCGGCGGCCTGCAACTGCTGTTCTACAAGACCTCTCTGGGGCGGGCGTTCCGCGCCACCTCCGATGACCAGCATACCGCGCGGCTGATGGGCGTGAACAACGCGCACATCTTCGGCCTGGCCATGGCGCTGGCGATGGCGGTGGTATCGATTGCCGGGGTGTTCCTGGCGATTCGCACCAGCTTCGATCCTACGGTTGGGCCTGCGCGGCTGTTGTACGGCTTCGAGGCGGTGATCATCGGCGGCCTGGGCAGCCTGTGGGGCACGCTGGCGGGCGGGGTGATCCTCGGCGTCGCGCAAACCTTGGGGGCGAAGATCGATCCAGGCTGGCAGATCCTCGCCGGTCATCTTGTGTTTCTGCTGATCCTGGTCGTGCGTCCGCGTGGCCTGTTTCCCCGGAGTGTCGACTGATGAATGCCTTGAACAATCCCGCGCCGGTTTATCGCGTACAGCGCTCGACCACCAGCAGCACCATTGGCCTGGCCCTGCTGGGGCTCTGTGTGTTGGTGTTGTCGAGTGCACCGCTGTGGGCTGATCGCGCCAGCCTGCGGTTGGTGGTGGAGTTCGCCTATTACCTGGCCCTGGCGCAAATGTGGAATCTGTTGGCGGGTTACGCCGGCATGGTGTCGGTGGGGCAGCAGGCTTTTGTCGGTTTGGGTGGTTATCTGCTGTTCATGCTGGCGACTCAGTTCGGGGTGCCGCCATTGTTCGCGGTTTTGCTCTCGGGGGTGCTGGTGGCGGTGCTGGCGATTCCCACTGCGCTGGTGGTGTTTCGCCTGCGCGGGGCCTATTTCGCGATCGGCACTTGGGTGGTGGCGGAGGTGTTCCGCCTGGGTTTGGCGCAGATGAGCAGCCTGGGCGGCGGATCGGGGCAAAGTCTGCCGGCGGCGATCGTGCGGCAGATCGGCAATGACCGGGACGGGCGCGAAACCCTGATCTACTTCACCGCCCTGGCCATTGCCATTGGTGCCATGGCGGTGGTGTTCTTCCTTCTGCGCTCGCGGCAGGGGCTGGCGCTGGCGTCGATCCGCGATTCGGAGCCAGCCTCGGGTAGCCTGGGCGTGGATACCTTCCGCACCAAGTTGATGGTCTATGTGCTGGCCGCCGGGTGTACGGGTGTCGTCGGGGCGCTGATCTTCCTGCAGAAACTGCGGATTTCGCCGGACGCAGCGTTCAGCCTGCAGGACTGGACGGCGGTGGTGATCTTCATCGTGATCATCGGCGGCATCGGCACCCTGGAAGGGCCCTTGATCGGCACGCTGATCTACTTCGTGCTGCGCGGTTGCCTGGCGCAGTACGGCGCGGTGTACATGATCATCCTCGGCGTGGTCGCGGTGGTGATGATGCTCAAGGCCCCGCAGGGGGTGTGGGGATTGATCAGCGAGCGATTCGGCTGGCAGGTGTTTCCGATGCAGCGACGCCTGAAGGGGCACCAGGACCTGTAGGCCACAATTCGGCTAGACACCGCAGATCCCTGTGGGAGCGGGCTTGCCCGCGAAGAGGTCGGCACATTCAGCATGGATGCTGGCTGAGCTGACGCCATCGCGGGCAAGCCCGCTCCCACAGGGATCTGCGGTGTACATGGATTTTTGCCGCGCCACAGGCAGCATGTAGGAGCGAGCTTGCTCGCGATCGCGGGGTGTCAGGGAACCCGCGTCGTCGTTGGCGACCATCGCGAGCAAGGTCGCTCCTACAGATGTATGGAGCGCAGGCCGGCGAAAGGCTAACCTCGCCTTACGCCAACAATAAAAAGCCTCCAGAGAACCTGCCCCCATGGATCGTTTACTCAGTGTCGAAGCCTTCGTGCGGGTGGCCGAGACCGGCAACTTCGCCAAGGCTGCCCAACAACTGGGCGTGACCCGTTCGGTGATCACCCATCGCATCCAGCAACTGGAACAATTCATCAACGCGCCGCTGTTCCATCGCAGCACCCGCCATGTGCGGCTCTCCGAAGTGGGGGAGACGTATTACAAGGAGTGCGCGGACATGGTCGCCGGGTTCAATTCCCTGACCGAACACATGCGCGAGCTGCGGGCCAAGCCCACCGGCAAGCTGCGGGTGCAGATGCTGCCGGGTTTCGCCATCAGCCACTTCGGCCACCTGCTTGCAGAATTCACCCGGCTGTACCCGGACATCGAGGTCGATGTGATCGTCAACGACCGGGTGGTGGACCCCATCGAAGAAGGTTTCGACGTGGCGTTCCAGATGTTCCCGCCGATGGCCGAAACCCTGATCGAGCGCAAGCTGTTCACGGTGCGCCGGCTGTTCTGCATGTCCCCGGATTACGCCAGCGAGTTCGGCGTCCCGACCCATCCCCAGCAATTGCTGCAACACAAGATCGCGCTGTACGAGGGGTATCCGTCGCGCAATCGCTGGGTGTTCAATCGCGGGGACGAGCAGGTTGAGCTGAGTTTGCCGGGGCAGGTGCGTTCCAATTCCGTGCACCTGCTGCGCGATTACGCCCAGACCGGGGTGGGGATTGTCTGCCTGCCGACGTTGGTGGCCAGTGAAGATCTGCTCAGCGGACGGTTGATTCCGGTGCTGTCGGATTATCAGTTGTCGTCGTTCAGTTTCTCGGCGGTATACCCCGCCACCCAGCGCCGGGCTTTGAAAGTCCGGACCCTGATCGATTTCCTGGTGGACAATTTCGGCGCCGAGCCCTGCTGGGACGTGCCGTTGCTGGAGCGCGGCTGGATCCGCTGAAACCCCACCACCCTGTAGGAGCGAGCTTGCTCGCGATGGTCGTCAACGATGACGTTGGGAGCCTGACGCCCCGCGGTGTCTGTGCCTCCATCGCGAGCATGCTCGCTCCTACAGTGGATCTGCGGTGCGGCACAAATCCCTGTGGGAGCGGGCTTGCCCGCGATGGTCGTTAACGATGACGCTGGCGGCCTGATGCCCCGCGGTGTCAGGGCTTGCATCGCGAGCGTGCTCGCTCCTACAGGGGACCGCGTTTCAGTGTTCGCGTTTTGCAAACACTGTTGTCGTCCACCAGCTAATTGTTACCGGACCTGTCGCGTCGTACTGTTTGCTCACTGTTACTAAAACAACAAAACGGTGAGAACCATGAGTAGCGCAGCAATCGAAACAGTCTTCGGCTCGCTGGACAATTACAGCAAGGGCTCGGTTGAAATCGTCAGCGGCCAGGCCAGTCATTACGCCTTTTCGAACATTTTCGAAGTGGCGGACAAATCCCTTCCTTACGAGAAAGTCGTCGTCGGCTACAACCTGGGTTACGTCATCGAAACCCTGCGTGCCGAAGGCGAATCGCCCTGGTACACCTGCGCCCACGACGAGTTCGCCATCGTCATGGACGGTGAAGTACGGGTCGATTTCCTCAAGCTCGATGCGCCGCTCAAGGACGGAGAGGGCACTCATGCGGCCGGAGACATGCCAGCAGGCAAGCCCATGGGCTACGTGCTGCTCAAGCGCGGCCATCAGTGCCTGCTGCCGGTCGGCACCGCGTATCGCTTCGAAGCCAGCCGCCCGGGGGTGATCCTGCAACAGACCATCAAGGGCCCGTTGTCGGTCGAGAAGTGGGCAGACATCTGCCTGAAGTGACCCGCCGCCGACCGTCCACTCCACAACAACAAAAGGAATCCCGCCATGGCCATGCTTGAAACCGCTGCTGAAACCGCCCTGTTTGCCGACGACGAAGTCCAGGCCAGCGCGCCCCATGCCGTCACCGGTTATCGCTCATTCAAACTCGGCGCCTTCGAACTGTCCCGCGACGAGTATTTCGCCCGCATCACCTGGCCGGCCAAGGGCCAGACCCGCTCGCACCTGATCCCGGTCGACGCCTTCCTGCGCGCCATGATGCGCGACGTGGCCTGGGGCTTCTTCTACGGCTGGGTCAACTTCGACCACGTCATCGGCACCCGCAACTATTACGGCAAGGTCGACCTGTACGCCGGCACATTCAACGGCACCCTCAAGGAAGCCGGGGTCAACTACACCGAAAACTTCGAAACGCCGCTGATCATGGCCACCTTCAAGGCCATCCTGCGGGACTGGACCAACGCCACCTTCGACCCGTTCGCCGCCCCCGAAGAAACCGGCAGCGCTTTCGGGCGCAAGAACGGTGACAACATCGAGGCCATCGAACGCTTCCGCATTGCCACCAAACGCATGCCCGGCCTGCCGGATGACTCGCCGCTGCGCAACGATTTGCCGGTCAACCGCCAGTTCATCGACGTGTCCCAGGAAGAACCGGAAGTCCACCCGGCCGAAGGCTTCGAAGGCCAACTGCATGCCTTCAGCCTGTTCAAGTACCTGTCGCGCTCGGACGTGACCTGGAACCCGTCGGTGACCTCGGTGTGCAAGGCCAGCCTGTTCTGCCCGACCACCGAAGAATTCATCCTGCCGGTGTTCCACGGCAACGACCGCATCGAGTGGTTCCTGCAGCTGTCCGACGAAATCATCTGGGACGTGGGCGACAAGGACGACGGCAACCCCCGCGCGCGAATCACCATGCGTGCCGGCGACATCTGCGCCATGCCCGCCGACATCCGTCACCAGGGCTACTCGACCAAGCGCTCGATGCTGATGGTCTGGGAAAACGCCACGCCGAACCTGCCGCAACGCTACGAAAGCGGCGAACTCACGCCGTACCCGATCGAGTTCTAAGACCTCGCGTCCTGCCCGGCAGCGCGCCGGGCCCGGCTTTCAGAAATTGAGTCAGACACTGCGCCAGGGGCGCGGTGCGAGGAAACCATTATGCAAAATCAGCTCTATATCGATGGCCGCTTCGTGGATGCGGTCGCTGGCGGCACCATCGACGTGGTCTCGCCCCATGACGGCTCGTTGATCACCCGCATCGCCGCCGCCGAAGCCGCCGACGTCGATTTGGCCGTCGCCGCCGCCAAGCGCGCATTTCCGGCGTGGTCCGCACTGGGCGCTGCCGAACGCGGGCGCTTGCTGCTGAAGCTGGCGGACAAGATCGAAGAATGCGGCGAAGAGCTGGCCCGCCTCGAATCCCTGGACACCGGCCACCCGATCCGCGACTCCCGTGGCCTCGACGTGCCGCGCACCGCCGCCTGTTTCCGCTACTTCGGCGGCATGGCCGACAAGATCGAAGGCTCGGTGATTCCGGTGGAAGCCGGCTTCCTCAACTACGTACAGCGCAAGCCAATCGGCGTGGTGGCGCAGATCGTGCCGTGGAATTTCCCGCTGATGTTCACCAGCTGGAAAATGGGCCCGGCCCTGGCGGCGGGCAACACCATCGTGATCAAGCCTTCGGAAATCACGCCGTTGTCGACCCTGCGCATCGCCGAGCTGATGACCGAAGTCGGCTTCCCCAAAGGCGTGGTCAACGTGGTGCCGGGTTACGGCCACACCGCGGGCCAGGCGCTGGCCGAACACCTGGACGTGGGCAAGATCGCCTTCACCGGTTCCACCGCCACCGGGCGGCGCATCGTCGAGGCGTCGAAGAGCAACCTCAAGCGCATCCAGCTGGAGCTGGGCGGCAAGGGTGCCAATATCGTCTTCGAGGACGCCAACCTCGACGCGGCGGTCAACGGCGCCGCCTGGGCGATCTTCCATAACCAGGGCCAGGCCTGTATCGCAGGTTCCCGGCTGATCCTGCACAAGGACATCGCCGACAAATTCCTCGAGCGTTTCATCCCGCTGGCCAAGTCCATCCGCCTGGGCGACCCGATGAACCCCGAGACCGAAATGGGCCCGCTGACCTCGGCGCTGCACCGCGACCGCGTGATGGCCTACATCGATATCGCCATCGAGCAGGGCGGCAAGATCCTCGCCGGCGGCAAAGCCCCGGACGACAAGGCCCTGGCCAAGGGTTTCTACGTCGAGCCGACTATTGTCGAGGCCAAGCCTGAGGATCGTGTCTGCCAGGAAGAAGTTTTCGGCCCGTTCGTCACCGTGGTGCGCTTCAGCACCGACGAAGAAGCCCTGGCCATCGCCAACAGCACCGAGTACGGTCTGGGGAGCGGCCTGTGGACGCAGAACCTGACCCGCGCGCACAAGATGGCCAATGCCATTCACGCCGGCATGTGCTGGATCAACTGCTACAAGCGCGTCAGCCCAGGCAGCCCGTTTGGTGGCGTCGGCCAGTCCGGGTATGGTCGCGAAATGGGCTTTGAAGCGATCCACGACTACACCGAGGCCCGCTCGGTGTGGGTCAACGTCGACGCCAACATCCCGCCGCACTTCAAGCGCTGAGGTCTGCCATGAATCCGTTTATCTACCAGAGCCTGCCGACCCGCGTGGTGTTCGGCTGGGGCAAGCTGTCGGCGCTGGCCGAAGAGATCGAGCGCCTGGGCGCGCGGCGTGCGCTGATCCTCACCACTCCGGAACAACAGGGCCTGGGCGAGCAGGTCGCGGCCTTGCTGGGTGAGCGTGCGGCGGGCATCTATCCCAAGGCGGTGATGCACGTTCCGCTGGAAGTGGCCCAGGCGGCCCGGGTGGAAGCGGCGCGGCTGGATGCCGATTGCTGCGTGGCCATCGGCGGGGGTTCGACCATTGGCTTGGGCAAGGCGATCGCCATGGATTCCGGCCTGCCGATCGTGGCGGTGCCGACCACTTACGCCGGTTCGGAAATGACCCCGATCTACGGCCTGACCGAGAACCGCCTGAAGAAAACCGGGCGCGATTCACGGGTTCTGCCCAAGACCGTGATCTACGACCCGCAACTGACCTTGACCCTGCCGGCGCAGATTTCCGCCTGTTCGGGCATGAACGCCATGGCCCACGCGGTCGAGGCGCTGTATGCCCAGGACGCCAACCCGATCATCGGCTTCATGGCCGAAGAGTCGATCCGTTCGCTGGCGCAGTCGTTGCCGGGCGTGGTCGACAATCCCGAAGACCCGGACGCGCGCGCCCAGGCGCTGTACGGCGCCTGGCTGGCGGGCATTTGCCTGGGTTCGGTGGGGATGGCCTTGCACCACAAGCTGTGCCACACCCTGGGCGGCACCTTCAATCTGCCCCATGCCCAGGCCCACGCGATCGTCTTGCCCCACGCGGCGCATTACAACCGCGAAGCCGCGGCCGGTCCTTTGCAGCGGGCGGCGCGGGCGCTGGGGGGCAGCGAGGCCAGTGAAGTCGGCGCCTTGCTGTATGCGCTGAACCAGAAGCTGGGCATTCCCCTGGCACTGGAGGATATTGGTTTTCCTGCAAACGGCCCGGCTGAAGCGGCGCAAATCGCCTGCGCAAGCCCGTACTACAATCCGCGACCGTTCGAGCAGGCGCCGATCGAGGCACTGCTCAACCGCGCGTTGAAGGGCCAGGCACCGGCCTGACGCACTCACCACGTTCATCGGAATAACAACAATGACCGATCAAGACAAAGCCACCGAAGCGCTGATTTCCGAGCAAGCCGTGAACAGCTTCGATGGCGCGCCGAATGCGCGCTACAAACAGATCATGCAGAGCCTGACCCGGCATCTGCATGCATTCGTCAGCGAGGTCGAGCTGACCGAGCAGGAGTGGTTCGAAGGCATCCGCTTCCTGACCGACACGGGCCACAAGTGCGACGGCCTGGTGCGCCAGGAATTCATCCTGCTGTCCGATACCCTGGGCGTGTCGATGCTGGTGGATGCGATCAACCATCGCCATAGCGCCACGGCCACCGAAACCACGGTGTTCGGGCCGTTCTACATCGACGGCATGCCGGATCGCGAATTCGGCGAAAACATGGCCTTTACCCCAGGCGAAACGGCGCTGGTACGCGGGCGGGTGGTGGACGTCAACGGCAACGCCCTGGCCGGCGCGGTGCTCGACGTCTGGCAGACCGCCGAGAACGGCATGTACTCCGGCCAGGACACCGAACAGCCGTTCGGCAACCTGCGCGGGCGTTATCGCACCGATGCCGACGGTTGTTTCGCCATCCGCACGATTGTCCCGGTGGCTTACCCGATACCCACCGACGGACCGGTGGGGCGCATGCTCGACGCGGCCAACCGGCATGCCTGGCGCCCGGCGCACCTGCATTTCATGATCGATGTACCGGGTTATCGCAAGCTGGTCACGCACCTGTTCAACCACGACGACCCGTATCTGGCGTCGGATGCGGTGTTTGGTGTGAAGCAATCGCTGCAGGTGATCTATGAGGACCGGGCCAGCCACGACGAGGTGTCCGCCCGGTTGGGCATGGCGTTGCCGTTCAAGCGTGCGTGCTACGAATTCGTCATGGAAAAGGCTTGAGTCATGGGTCAGTACTTTGCGGTATTCGCCACCGACCGTCCGGATTCGTTGAGCCTGCGCCAGCGTCTGCGCCCCAGCCATCAGGCGCATTTGCGTGCCAACGACAGCCATCGGGTGGTGGTGCGCTTTGGTGGCCCGACACTGGATGATGCCGGTGTATCGATGAACGGCACTTTGCTGGTGATCGAAGCCGGCAGCCTGCCGGAGGTGGAGGCCTTTCTTCAGGACGATCCGTACGTTCAGGCCGGATTGTTCGCCAGTATCCAGATCCGTCCGTGGAACTGGAGCCTGGGCAACCCGGAAATGCGTGGCTGACCATGAGCACGATTACCCTGTGCCAACTGGACGACATCGCCGACGGCGGCGCCCTGGGTCTGCCGCAACACCAGCAACTGCATCCCGCCGGGCTGGTGGCGGTGCGCCAGGGCGAGCAGGCGTGGGTGTACATCAACCGTTGCCCGCATTTTTCCGTGCCGCTGGACTTTCGCCCGCAGGAGTTCTGCACCTATCGCGGCAAGGTCTTGATGTGTGCCCATCACAGCGCGATGTTCCGTTTCGAGGACGGGCATTGCGTCGATGGGCCGTGCAAGGGCGCGACGCTGGAGACGGTGCCGGTGCGTCGGGTCGGAAACAGCCTGGTGATGGAGGTCCGGGAGAAGGGCTGAACTACACTGATTCAGGGTGTATCACGCTCATTTCGGAGGACATCATGAAAAGGTTTCCGCCCGTCGGCCTGTGCCTGGTTTTGTCGGTTCTGAGCGCCCAGGGATGGGCCCAATCTGTGGTGCCGCTAAAGGGCCAGACTTCGCAGCAGACTCAAGCCGATATTTCCGAGTGCAATAACATCGCCGCCAGTCAGACGGCTTCGACGTCCACGCCTTCGGGTGGTCGGGTCAAGGGCGCCGTGGCCGGTGCCGCCGCCGGGGCGACCGCTGCTCAGATACGCGGCAATCAACACGATGAAATTTATGATCGTGTGGATAGCGACCGGCAGCAGGACTATCGCCAGGACCGGGCCAAGCAGACGGCTGCGGCTGGCGCTGTGGTGGGCGGCTCGCGCCAGCGTCAGGAACGCCGGCAGCAGAACAAGACCAATGCGGCCAATACCTCGACGGCGTATACCAGTTGCCTGCAAGGCAAGGGCTACCAGGTCAACCCCTGAAAAACCGTCCCCTGTAGGAGCGAGCATGCTCGCGATGGTCGTCAACGATGACGCGGGCGTTCTGATGCCCCGCGGTGTATGGGCTTCCATCGCGAGCATGCTCGCTCCTACAGGAGAGGTTGTGGCTTCGGATTTTGGTGCTGCTCTAGCACATGCACCATCACGCACGCATACAAGGTCACCGCAATGAACAGCGCCATCCGTACCGCAAACGCGGTGTAGACGTCCTTGCCCGCCGCGCTGTCCTGCACCGACTGCCCCAGCAGGATGATCAGGGTGATCAGGGTGTTCATCCAGAAACCGGGGCTCCAGCGGCCGGGGCTCAGGCCGTAGAGCTTGCGGGCCAGGATCAGGCCGAACAGCAGCATCCACAGAAAGTACATCCACAGGTGCACGAACAGGCTCAGCGCACACCAGAACAGGATCGCCAGCAGACCGCCGAGCAGCGTCGAACCGACCAGTTCGCGACCGGCGCTGCGGGCCGAAGTGGTGGAACTCTGCTGCCCCAGGTTCACCGCCTTGAGCACGATCGGCAGGTAGCTGGCCGGATCGATCAGCGCCAACAGAAACGCCGGGATCACGATCAATGTTGCGCGCAACGCCACCCGGTGCACTTCGTTCTCGGGCAGTGGCGCGGGAGCGGGCGGGGTCGGGGCGTTGGCCGGCTCCGGGAACACGCCATGGGCGATCACACCCATCATGATCGCCAGCAGCAACCCCGCCACCAATGCCTTGATCACCGTCAGCGCCAGATCAAAATCGGCAAAGCCCGCCGAAGAAATCATGGTCAGACCGATCACCAAAAGCGTGACGATCAGATTATTGCCGCCCCTCAAGCCAAACCCGAACACCGCGAACAGACAAAGCCCGATCAGCATCACGCCGCTGAACCCGAAATAACGCAGCAGCGGAATCAGCAGCAGGCCGACACCGGTGGTGAGCATCGCCGCCAGCCCGAGGCCGATGGCCGCCTTGAAGGACAGGGGGCGATTGACGGATATCAGCAACAACGTACACAACACCGGCGCCAGAAACGGAATCGGCAACGCCAGCCCATAACTGGCTGCCAGGCACAGCGCCGTGCCAAATGCCAGGCGCGCCGCGCGCTGGGACCTCGGTGAGCGCTCAGTAGGCATACGACAGCCAGCTCATCAGCCCGAGGAAAATCCGTCCCAACGGGTTCAACCAATTGCCCTCGTCAGGAAAGGCCATCACCTCGGCCTGGCCGCCAGCGCGGATCGAGCGGTTGTCCTTGAGTGAACTCAGCGCCTCGGGGGAAAACTCGATGATCACCGGGAATCGCTGGGCGGGGCGCAGCCAGTCGCGGCTGTTCTGCACCGTGGGCAGGCTACCGGGGGCGGTCGGTTGGCCGACGCTGACACCGTAACCGACGCTGCGAACACGGCCGACGAACACCTCGCCGGGCAGCGCATCGAGCACGATCCGCACCGGCGTGTCGGGTTTGACCAGCCCCAGGTTGTTCTCGGTCATGTCGGCGCTGATCCACACGTCATGGATCGCGATCAGGGTCATCACCGGGTTACCGGCGGCGGCGAACTGGCCGACGTCGGTGCGCAGGTCAGTGATCAGCCCGGCCGAGCGGGCGCGCACCTGGGTGTTGGACAGATCCAGCTCGGCTTTCGACAGGGCGGTGGCAGCGCTGCGCAACTGGGCGTTGTCTTCCTCGCTGCCGCCTTCCTGTTCTCGGGCCCTTTGGACTTCGGCGCGGGCGGCAGCGACCTGGCTGACCGCCGCCTCGCGGTTGGCCCGGGACACTTCAAGCAGACGCACGGACACGGTGCCGGGGTCCTGGCGATACAGGCCTTCAAGGCGCTGATTGTCCTGCCGCGCCTTGAGCTCGTTGGCCTGGGCCGCCCGCAAGCTGGCCTGGGCCGAAGCGATACCGGCGGTGCTCGCGCCGATCTGCCGGCGGGTGGATTCCAGATCGGCCTTGGCCCGGTCGACGGCGATTTGATAGGGCTGCGGATCGACCTCGAAGATCACATCGCCAGCCTTGACGTCCTGGTTGTTGCGCACGTTGACGCGGATCACCCGGCCGGCGACTTCCGCCGCCACCGGAATCACGAACGCACCGATCCGGGCCTGTTGCGTGTAGGGCGTGAAGCGATCCGCCAGCAGATACCAGGCAAGGCTCAGGACGATCAGCAGCAGCACCCATTTCACGCCTTTCTTCGTCGGGTCGGCGGCGGGCGGCGGGGCGTCGGAGGAAGGAGGCGCGGCGTCAGTCATGGGTGCTTACCGGATTGGGAGAGGAGGAGGCGGGTTGCGGCTCGGACAGCAGCTCGCCCCAGTCGGTGCGTTGTTCCATCTGCTTGCGTGTGGCCGGGTCGATCCTGGCCTGGGCGCTGTACCAGCCACCGCCCAAGGCCCGGTACAGGGCAATCACGTTGCTGACCGCGTCGCTGCGGCTGACCAGATAGCTGTCCTGGGTGTCGAGCAGCGCGCGCTGGGCATCGAGCACCCGTTGAAAGTCCGAGTAACCCTCGCGATACAGGGTGTTGGCCAGTTCCAGTGAACGCTTCGCCGCGCCTTCGGCCTCGCGCAGGATGCGTTCGCGCTGCAAGGCCTGAGTCAGGCCGTTGGCGGCGTCGTCCGCCTCACGCGCGGCCTGGCGCACCTTGTCGCGATACGCCTCGATCAATTGTTGCAGGCGCGCATCCTGGACCCGCACGTTGTTGGTGATGCGTCCGTAATCGAACACGTTCCAGCGCAGGCTTGGCCCGCCGATCAGGTCGAGGCTGCGGGAACTGCCGCTTAGGGTGTCGGTGGACCAGACGATGCTGCCCAGCAGACTCAGGGACGGGTAGAGATCGGTCTCGGCCACGCCCACCAGCGCTGACTGCGCGGCGACGTTCAATTCGGCGGCGCGCACGTCGGGGCGGCGCAGCAGCAGCTTGGCTGGGACGTCCTGCAGCACCGCGCGGTCCACCAGCGGAATCAGGCTGTTGTTCTCCACCACCAGCGGCAATTCTCCCGGCGGCTGACCGATCAGGATCGCCAGGGCATTGCGCAGGCGCACCAGCTGATCCTGCAGGCCGGGAATGCTGCTCAGGGTGCCCAGGTATTGGGTCTTGGCTTGTTGCAGGTCGAGTTCGGCGGTCTGGCCGCTCTTGAAAAGCTTTTCGGTGATCTCGTAATTGCGCTCCTGCTGGCGGGCGTTCTCCTCGGCCACTCGCAAGCGGGCCTGGGTTGTACGCAGGGCAAAGTAGTTGTCGGCGACCTGCGCCCGCAGGAGCACCAGGGCGTCCTCGTAATTGGCCTCGGCGGCGAAATAGCTGGCGTCGGAGGCCTCGATGGCGCGGCTGAAACGTCCCCAGAAATCCAGTTCCCAACCCACATCGAAGCCAGCGCTGTGCTGCCAGAAACGGCTGTCGACCGGGTTACGACCGCCAGATTGGTCACGGTGCACATACACGCTGTCGGCGCTGAGCTGTTGCAGCTGCGGATAACGGCCGCTTTCGGCGATGCCCAGTTGCGCCCGGGCCTCCATGACCCGCAGGCCGGCGATCTTCAGGCTGGAGTTGTTGGCGTCAGCTTCGGCGATCAACTGGTCCAGGGTCGGGTCGGCAAAAATCTCCCACCACTGGCGGATGTCCGGTTGCAGTTCCCGCTGGCTGGCCTGTTCCAGGTGCGGCGAATTCCAGTGATCGACCCAGGGCTCTGCGGGCGGCTGAAAATCCGGCCCCAAGCGTACGCATCCGTCCAGAGACAGGACGAGGGCGAGCGCGGTAAACAGCGGCAAGGGACGGGCGGATGAGGGCATTGCGTGGTTCCGGCCAGGGAATATCACAGCAGCATAGCCGCCCAAACGCCGCCCGGAGGGTTTGCGCGAGCCTCCACGCAAAAACGGCGCCAATGCATTAAAAACGACCTGTTTACGCTAAACGCGCACCTTCATCACTTTTCTGTTGAACGAGTGTTCAGCTTGGATTATGTTCTTTTCCACCTACTCTCCCGGCTGGTTGCGGGCTTGCGTTTCTTCTTTTTGAACGAGGCACTGGCATGCGGTTTTCACCCTTTGTTGAGCGGATCTCAGGACAAGGCGTAGCGGCCTGGGATATTCACTACGCGGCTTTCGATGCGCGACGACGCGGTGAGGATGTGATCATTCTCAGTGTCGGCGATCCGGATTTCCCGACACCCGACTTCATCACCGATGCCGCCATCGAAGCGCTGCGCGAAGGTGACACCCACTACACCGAAATCGCTGGCCGCAAGGCGCTGCGCGACGCCATCGCCGGGCGTTACTCCAAACTCCTCGGTCGTGAACTGCAAGCTGAAAACGTGATCACCGTGGCCGGGGCGCAGAACGCCTTGTTCACCGCTTCGATGTGCCTGCTCAGCGCCGGCGACGAGGTGATTGCCCTCGATCCGATGTACGTGACCTACGAGGCGACCCTCAAGGCCTCCGGCGCCACTTTGGTGCGGGTGCCGTGCTCGGCGGATGATGATTTCCGCCTCGACGCCGCCGTCCTCGCCAAGGCCATCACCAACCGCACCAAGGCGATTTTCCTCTCCAACCCGAACAATCCCACCGGCGTGGTGCTCAACCGCGAAGAACTGCAGACCATCGCCGACCTGGCCATCGCCCATGACCTCTGGGTGGTGGTCGATGAAGTCTATGAAAGCCTGACCTTCGAGCGCGATCACTTGAGCCTGGCGGCGTTGCCGGGCATGGCCGAACGCTGCGTGGTGATCGGCAGCCTGTCCAAGTCCCACGCCATGACCGGCTGGCGCATCGGCTGGATCGTTGCTGATCCCGGGTTGGTGGCCCATGCCGAAAACCTGGTGTTGAGCATGCTCTACGGCTTGCCGGGCTTCTGCATGGAAGCCGCGCTCAAGGCCGTGCAGGCTCACGACGAAGTCAGCCACGGCATGCGTGATATCTATCGGCACCGTCGTGACCTGGTGGTGGCGGGGCTGTCGGGCTGTGATGCGATTTCCGTGCTCAAGCCCGATGCCGGCATGTTCGTGCTGGTGGACGTGCGCGCTACCGGCCTGACCTCGCTGGAATTCGCCTGGCGGCTGCTGCGTGAGGCGCGGGTGTCGGTGCTCGATGCCGCCGCTTTTGGCGAGCCAGCTCAAGGCTTTGTGCGCTTGTCCTTCACCATGGGTGAAGAGCGGCTGGCGGAAGCGTGCAAGCGCATCCGCGACTTCCTTCTTGTACTCAGAGATGAAGCACCGAAGCCTGTCATCGCCCGCGTGACCAGCGAACCGCTGATTCAGCCGGCGACCGTGCGCAACATGATCGAGGTGGAAAAGCTGCACAAGCGCTTCGGCAACATCGAAGTGCTCAAGGGCGTCTCGATGACCGCCCGCGAAGGCGATGTGATTTCTCTGATCGGCGCCAGCGGCTCGGGCAAAAGTACCTTGCTGCGCTGCATCAACATGCTCGAAGTGCCGGACCAGGGCCGCATCCTGGTGGACGGCGAAAGCATTCACCTGAACCACACCCGTCCCGGCGCGCCGCTGGTGGCGGATGCCAAGCAGCTGGTGCGCATCCGTTCGAGCCTGGGCATGGTGTTCCAGAACTTCAACCTCTGGCCCCATCGCACGGTGCTGGAGAACCTGATCGAGGCGCCGACCCAGGTCCTGCGCGAGAGCAAGGCGGAGGCCACCGAACGCGCCGAAGCGCTGCTCGAACGCGTGGGGCTGGCGGCCAAGCGCAACGAATACCCGGCGTTTCTCTCCGGGGGGCAGCAACAACGGGTGGCGATCGCCCGGGCCCTTGCCATGCGGCCCAAGGTCATGCTGTTCGATGAACCCACCTCGGCACTCGACCCTGAATTGGTCGGCGAAGTGCTGCGGGTGATCCGCTCGCTCGCCGAAGAAGGCCGGACCATGATCCTGGTGACTCATGAAATGGCCTTCGCACGCGATGTCTCATCCAAGGTCGCCTTCCTGCATCAAGGCCTGATCGAGGAAACCGGTACGCCGGACGATGTGTTCGTACACCCACGCAGCGAGCGTTGCCGACAGTTCGTCAACGCTCATCAGACTCGCTAATAACATCAATAAAAGACGGGGAACAATCATGGGAAATCGACGTTTGGCAAACTGGTTGGGCGGCGTGGCTTGCGTCATGCTCGCCGGCATCAGCGCAGCGCAGGCCCAGCCGATCCGCTTCGCGGTCGCAGCCGAACCCTATCCGCCGTACACCGAGAAGCAGGCCAACGGTGAGTGGAAGGGCTTTGAAGTGGATCTGATCCACAAGCTGTGCAGCGAAATGAAAGCCGAGTGCGAGATCAAGGAAGTGGCGTGGGACGGGATCATTCCGTCGCTGCTGGCGAAGAAGATCGACGTGATTTTTTCCTCGATGTCGGTGACCGAAGAGCGTGAGAAGCAGATAGCTTTCAGCAAGGCCTACTACGACACCCCGATCGCGATTGTCGGCCCCAAGGGCACCAAAGTCGCCAAGTACCCGGATGACCTGAAGGGCAAGACCATCGGCGTGCAGAACTCCACCGTCAGCGCCAGTTACCTGAAGGCCTACTACGAAAAAATCGCCGACGTGAAGTACTACGACACCCAGGATTCGGCCAACGCCGACATGGTTGCCGGTCGCATCGACCTGATGATGGCCGACGGCACCGCGATGACCGCTTTCGTCAAATCCCCGGACGCCAAGGGCCTCGAACTGCTCGCTACCGTTCCTTACGACCCGCTGTTCGGCAAGGGCGTCGGCGCCGGCATCCGCAAGGACGACACCGAACTCAAAGCCAAGCTCGACAAGGCCATCACCGAACTGCTGGCCAGCAAGGACTACGACGAACTCTCCCAGAGCTATTTCGGCACCAGCGTAAAGCCGAAGTTGTGACCTTGGTGACGCACCTGTAGGAGCGAGCATGCTCGCGATGGTGGCGAACGATAACGCGGGAAGCCTGATGCCCCGCGGTGTCCCGAAGTCCATCGCCAGCAAGCTGGCTCCTACAGAGGACGGCGCAATACCTGTAGGAGCGAGCATGCTCGCGATGGTGGTGAACGATGACGCGGGAAACCTGATGCCCCGCGGTGTGTCGGAGTCCATCGCGAGCATGCTCGCTCCTACAGGGGACGGCGCAGTACTTGTGGGAGCGGGCTTGCCCGCGAATGGTCGTCAACGATGACGCTGGGTATCTGATGCCCCGCGGTGTATCGGAATCCATCGCGAGCATGCTCGCTCCTACAGGGAGCAGGGTGTTCTGTGGGGCTTAACCGGAGACTGAAATGCCAACAATGTTCGAGATGATCGGTTTCAGCGAACAGGGATGGGGCGCTGCGTTGCTCAAGGGGCTGGGAATGACCCTGCAGATATCGGCCGGGGCCTTTGTGGTCGGGTTGATCGTCGGGCTGGTGGTGGCCTGTCTCAAGCTGGGTGCGCCCAAACCCATTGCGGCACTGGCCCGTGGTTACACCACATTGTTCCGCGCCGTACCCGAGCTGTTGATGATCCTGTTGCTGTTCTACGTCGGTTCCATGCTGCTCAATCGCTTGATGGAGTCTTTGGGTTACGACGTGGTCAATGTCAGCGGGCCACTGGCGGCGATCCTGGTGCTGGGGCTGGTGCAGGGCGCCTACGCCTCGGAGATCTTCCGCGCAGCGATCCAGGCCATTCCTTTCGGCCAGATCGAAGCGGGCAAGGCTTTCGGCCTGCACGGTTTCGGCCTGTTTCGCCGCGTCACGCTGCCGATCATGGCGCCGTACGCGATGGCGGGCATGTCCAACCTGTGGATCAACCTGATCAAGGACAGTGCGCTGATCAGCGTGGTCGGCACCAACGAACTGCTCTACACCGCCAAGCAGGCCGCGGGTTCGACCCGTCAGTACCTGTTGTTCTACCTCACCGCCGCAGCGCTGTATTACGCGGTGACGCTGGTATCCAACTACTTGTCGGGACGGCTGGAGCGACGCATTCGTCGCTGGATGCCAATTGTCGACTAACCGGGCCGAACGAACGGGTTGAGAGAGCGAAATGATTCCAGCGTGGATACTCGAATACGCATCGCTGCTGATGCGCGGACTGCAAACGACAATCGCCATCCTGCTGATTTCCAGCGTGCTGGGGTTCGTCCTGGCAATCCTGGTGGCACTGGCACGCATCTCCAGAAACAAGCTGATCGCCAAGGTCAGCCTGTTCTTCACCAGTGTGACGCGCGGCACGCCGCTGCTGATCCAGATCTACATCTTCTACTACGGCCTGGGCAGCCTGTTCGCGCAGTTTCCGGTGATCCGCGGCAGCTTCCTCTGGCCCTACATGCGCGATGGCTACTGGTACATCGTCTTCGCCCTGGTGGTGTCGGTGGGCACCTACGTCGGCGAAGTGATTCGCGGCGGCCTGCTGGCGGTGCCCAAGGGAGAAATGGAAGCGGCCTCGGCCTTCGGCATGACCCCGCGCCAGACCCTGTTGCGGGTGCGCCTGCCTCGGGCATTGCGCCTGCTGCTGCCGACCCTCGCCGGGGAAACGGTGATGCTGCTCAAATCCACGGCGCTGGCCTCGACCATCGCGGTCATCGACCTGTTGGGCGCGGCCAACGTGGTGCGGGCGCAAACCCTGCAAGTCTATGAGCCGCTGCTGTTGGTGGCCGGCGTGTATATCTGCCTGACGTTCCTGATCGAGGCACTGTTCGCCTTCTTCGAACGTCGCGGCACCCCGGTGCGCAGGTCCGCATGATGAACCACCCACGGGTTGACCGCTCACTGCAAGGCATTGGCCTGTGCGTTCTGGGCTATGCCTTTCTGTCCTTGCAGGACGCGGGCATCAAGTGGCTGGTGGACGGCTATTCGGTGTTCACCATTCTGTTCTGGCGCGCCGTCGTGGTGGCGGGCGCCTGTCTGCTGGCGGGGCGCACCGAGCTGGTTCGCCGGGCCTGGCGTTCATCCAGCCGTCGGCTGCTGGTGGTGCGCGGCCTGCTGTCGATTGCGGCCTGGCTGCTGTACTACACGGCGGCCCGGGACCTGACCTTGGCGGAAATGACCACCCTGTATTTCTCGGCGCCGATCATGGTCACGGTGCTGGCGACGAGCATTCTCAAGGAACAGGTCAACCGCTGGCAGTGGTTCGCCCTGATCCTCGGTTTCATCGGCGTGGTGATTGCCTGCCGTCCCAACAACATGGCGGACCCTGTGCCGATCGTCCTGACCCTGCTGGCGGCAGTGTTCTGGGCGTTTACTTACATTCAACTGCGTCAGGTGGATGACCAGACTTCGGTGCTGGAGCAGATGCTCATCACCAATGTGGTGTTCGTGATCTGCATGGCCGTGGCCTTGCCCTGGACCCACACGCCGACGCCGATGCCGGCCTGGCTGGGTATGCTCGCCGCCGGCCTGATGGGCGGAGCGGGGCAGTTCTTGCTGTTCGCCAGTTTCCAGCGCGCCACGGCCACGGTGCTAGCACCGTTCGAATACACCGGGCTGATCTGGGCGTTCCTGCTGTCGAGCGTGGTCTGGGGCACGCTGATGGACGTGTCGCTGATGATCGGCGCCGGCCTGATCGCGGTCAGCGGCACCCTGGCGATGATCTTCGGCCGGCACGCCTCACAGGACGTCGTCGGCGCTGAATGCTCCGTTTCGCAGTCCCTTTACCCAGCAGCGACAGATGTGGAGACCGTTGGCCGGGCTGAAGGTCTCGGCGTTGAGGCTCCACTCGATCCAGAGGCCGTCGAGCATCGCCGATAGGCCGATGGCGGCCAGGCGGGTGTCGTGGATCTTGAAACCTTCGCTGGTGGCCAGGTCGTCGAGCAACTGACACAGCAGGTCGATGTAGGTGCCGTAGCTTTTTTCATGGGCCTGGCTTACGTGTTCGGAATGCCGGATCAGGCTCCAGAACACCACCCAGGCGCCGAGCAATTGCGGGTCCAGCACCCGTGGGGAAAAGGAACCGACCAGGAACGCATCCATCTTCTGCGCCGGCGTGCCGGCCTGATCGATTTCATTGCGCAGGGCGGTGGTCAGTTCGATGGCGAGCTTCTGGTAAGTGTCGGCGATCAGCGCATCGATGCTACCGAAATGATGATTGAGCAAGCCGACAGATACACCGGCCTCGGTGGCGATACGCCGCACGGAAAGCCCGGCATGGCCATCGCGAACCAGACAGCGCAGGGCGGCGCAAATCAGCGACTCACGGCGTTCATCGGCTTCGGCACGACGGTTTTTCGGGGCAGGTGTGGTCACGGGGTATTCCTTGAATGGTTCCACGTTGCCGAGCTTAGTTGAACATACGTTCAATCACCAGTCTCGTCCGCGACGACGCTTTTGGCATACAAAACAGGGGGCAATCGCATGGCGCAGGATGTTTCGTTCAACGTTCACAACAATAACGGCGGCACCGTTCAGGTCGGGGCATGGCGGTTCGTCGGTGACGGCAGCGGTCCGACCGTGCATTTGCAGGCCGGCGTGCATGCCGATGAGATCGCCGGGATGCTGGTGCTGCACCTGCTGATGCAACGTCTGCAAGTGGCCGAGCAGCAAGGCCGTCTCAAGGGCAGCATCACCGTGGTGCCCCAGGCCAATCCGCTGGGTATCGGCCAGTTCCGTCAGGGGCGGATTCTCGGGCGGCATCACGACGCCACCGGGCATAACTTCAACCGGGGCTTCGACCAGTCGGCGGCCATGGAGCAGCCTTCCACCGTGGTCGAGCAATGGCAAAAGCAACTGGTGCAACTGGCGGCTCCGGCGGATGTGATGCTCGACCTGCACACCGATGACGAAGCACTGCCTTACCTCTACGTGCACCGCGGTTTCTGGCCTCGCGGTCGTGACCTGGCGGCGGCGTTGAAGATGGACGTGGCGATTATCTGGGACGACGGCGGCGACGGCTCCTTCGAAGAAACCATCATCGCCCCCTGGCTGCGCGAAGGCAGCGCCGACCGGCACATGGCGGCGACCCTGGAGTTGCGCGGGCAGGGCGACGTCAGCGATCACTTCGCCGAGCAGGATGCCGACGGTCTTTACTCCTGGCTGTGCGGATACGGCGTGATCGACGATACCCCGGCACCCGCAGACTGGCCCGTCGAAGCCGTGGAAATGGGCCACATGGAAACCATCCTTGCGCCGCAACCCGGCGTGCTGATCTTCGAAAAGGAACTGGGCGATCTCGTCGAGGAGGGCCAGCGCTTTGCACGAATCCTGCGCCGCCCCGGCGACCCGTCTTCGGAAGTGGTGTTGTACGCGCAACAGACCGGACGCCTGGTCACCCGCTACCGCGATCGCCTGATCGGCCAGGGCATGGGCGTGGCGAAGTTCACCGGCACCCGCGTGTCGCGCAACTGGAGCGGCGGGCTGCTGGACCCGAACTAAAGAAAACACTTAGACCGAGAGTGATCACCCGAATACCGCAGCGCAGAGCGTTGCCCTAGGCTGCCGGCTATTGAATTCTGGCCGGAGTACGCCATGCGGTTATTCGAGTTGATCACCTTCACGGTAAAGGTTCGCACCGTCGCCCAAGCGCTGGCGAAGATTGAAACGGCACTGGCCGAGCCCGAGGTCGGTGGCACCCTGATGGGGTGCTGGGCCTCGGAGATCGGTCAGTTGAACCAGATTGCCCTGTTGCGCGGCTTTGCCGATGAAAACGCGCGGCAAGCCGAACGCGAGCGGTTCTTGCTGGATGGCCGGGCGTTCGGCATCAACGAGTTCATCACCGACCTGCGCATCGAAAACTACAGTCTGTTTCCCTTCCTCAAACCCCTGGCCCCCGGCAATAACGGGCCGTGCTATGAACTGCGAGTCTACGACCTGATCAGCGCCGGCCTGCAACCGACCCTCGATGGCTGGGCCAAGGCCATCGAAGCCCGCACCGCCGAACAATACTCCCCGGTATACGCCGCGTTTTACGCCACCGACGGCGCACTGCCGCGCTACCTGCATATCTGGCCGTGGTCCACGTTGGAAAAGCGCCTGCAAGTGCGCACCCAGGCCGTTGCAGACGGCGTTTGGCCCCCGGAAAACTCCGGCCCGCAACTGCGCGACATGCAATCCACCATCTACCTGCCCGCGAAGTTTTCACCGCTGCAGTAATTGTAGGAGCGAGCATGCTCGCGATGGTCGTCAACGATAACGCGGGAAACCTGATACCACGCGTTGCCTGTGCCTGCATCGCGAGCAGGCTCGCTCCCACAGTTTTTGAGCGAAAGGGTAAAAATCAATCAGCGCGCTGCGCCTCATCAATTTTCTTAATCTTTGGTATTAATTAAGCGAACTTCCACCACTCAAGTGATGAATTGATAATGGGTCCCAAGCGAGCAAACACAGACCACTTAGTTGCTCTCTTAACCAACTTATCCCGGAGATTCATCATGAAATACGTAATGTTCGCCGCACTTTCGTTAGCCAGTGTTTTTGCTTCGGCTCAAGAGGCAACTCCAGCCCAGAAAGGTTTGGACATCGCCAAGGTCATCAGCATCAAATCCGCTCAGGACCCTGCCACCACCAGCGGTATCATCGACTCGAAGATGGTTTACCTGGACAGCGCCGGCGTCACCCGTACCCTGGACTACACCATCCTCGGTAACGCCCAGCAGAGCGGTTGAAGTTAATGATTGAAGTTATTCCGAACTGCTGTAAAACAACTAAAAACGCCGCGTCCAACGCGGCGTTTTTAGTTATGGGCGCAATTAACGCACCTCGGCCAGACTGCCTTGTTGCTGCGAAACAAAAGGCTCCGGCTCCGGCCCGGTAAGAATCAACCGAAACGTTTCCACCAACGGCCGCAACGTCACCCGATGCCAAGCCACCCACAGCGGCATGGTAAACGTGAGCCACGGCAGCTCGCGAAACACCACCCCTGGATGCGCCGCTTGATTCAAACTTTTCTGAGTCATGGCCACCCCCAGCCCAGCCGCCACCAGACCCAACGCGGTATACGGCTCAGCTGCCTCCAGACGAATCTGCGGCGTGAACCCCGCACGAATGCACGCAGCGACGAAATCCGCATGATGGTTCTCGCCCTGGCTGTACTTCACGCCAATCCAGTCCAGATCCTGCACGTGAGTCGGCAGCAGACGCTCGGTACCCGCCAGCGGATGGTTCGCCGGCATCGCCAGCAACATGGGGTCTTCCAGCAACTGAAAGTGCGTCAGTTCCGGGTCATCGTTGCTCGGCGGCTCGCTGACCAGCGCCACGTCCAGGCTGCGTTGGCGCAAGCCTTCGAGCTGATCGGCCGAACTCAGGTGGTGCAGGGCGATGTGCACGCCGGGGCGAATCTCGCGTACTTCCCGCAAGGCCGCCGGCAGCACGTTGGCGTGCATGGCATTTTCGATGTAGCCGATGCACAGACCGCCTTCTTCGCCACGCCCCAGGCGCTTGCCCAGTGACTCGAGCCGATTGGCGTGGGTGAGCAGGGCGCGAGCTTCGGTGAGGAAGGTCCTTCCGTCGGTTGTCAGGCGGATGCGTTGCTGGCTTCGTTCGAAGAGGACCAGGCCCAGGCGCTCCTCGAGCTGGGCGATCTGCCTGCTTAGAGGCGACTGGGAAATGTGCAACCGCTCTGCCGCGCGGCCCACGTGTTCCTCTTCGGCGGTGACGATGAAATAGCGAAGCTGGCGCAGGTCGATCATGTGATGCTCGCGAGGTCTCAAGTATGGCTTATTGTGTCTTGGACGGTCTGCGTTGCGCAATCTAGGATCTGCTCAACGGTCGCCAACCGGCGATCACTCAACTGATCCAGAGGATTCGAAAATGAGCTTGAAAGACAAATTGCCAGGCGTGTTGGGTTTCGGTACCGCTCCACTGGGCAACATGTTCCGCAACATTCCTGAAACCGAGGCACTGGCCACCGTCGATGCGGCCTGGGATGCCGGCGTGCGTTACTTCGATACCGCGCCGTTCTACGGTGCCGGTCTTTCCGAAATCCGCCTGGGCAACGCGCTGGAAAAATACAACCGCGACGACTACGTCCTGAGCACCAAGGTCGGCCGCGTCATCCTCGACGAACTGGACAACAGCGCCCGTGACCTGGGTGAAAAAAGCGGTGTGTTCGAACACGGTCTGCGCAACAAGATCGTCAACGACTACAGCGCCGATGCCACGAAGCGCTCCATCGAGGACAGCCTCAAGCGCCTGAAGACCGACCGCCTGGACATCGTCTGGATTCACGACATCGCACAGGACTTCTACGGTGACCAGTGGCTGCAATACTTCGAACAGGCCCGCACCGGTGCCTTCAAGGTGCTGGACCGTCTGCGTGACGAGGGCGTGATCAAGGCCTGGGGCCTGGGTGTCAACCGCGTCGAGCCGATCGAGCTGACCCTGGATCTGGAAGAAGCCCGCCCTGACGGCATGCTGCTCGCCGGTCGCTACACCTTGCTCGATCACGAACGTGCCCTGCAACGCGTGATGGCCTCGGCCCATGCGCAGAACGTCGACATCGTGGTCGGTGGTCCCTACAGCTCAGGGATCCTGGCCGGTGGCGCGCACTTCGAATACCAGAAGGCCAGCCCGCAGATCATCCAGAAGGTCGAGCACATCAAGCGCATCGCCCAGGCCCATGGCGTGGACATAAAGGCCGCAGCGCTGCAATTCTCCCTGGCCAACCCGGCGGTGGCCGCGGTGATCCCGGGCGCCAGCCGTCCGGAGCGTATCGCTGAAGATGTGGCTGCACTCAAGGCAGTGATCCCGGCGGCATTCTGGGCGGAACTGCGCAGCGCCGGGTTGATTGCGGCTAACGCGCCAGTGCCGGCGTAACGCCCAATCCCACAAACCTCTGTAGGAGCCGAGCTTGCTCGCGATGGTCGTCAACGATAACGCGGGAAACCAGATACCCCGCGGCGGTCTTGAATCCATCGCGAGCAAGCTCGGCTCCTACAGGTTTATGGTCGTCAACGATAACGCGGGAAACCAGATGCCCCGCAGCGGTCTAGAATCCATCGCGAGCGAGCTCGGCACCTACAGAGGGATCCGCAAAAGGCCCCATCGTTTCACCCTGCGAAATAGTGGATTGCAATCCTTGTGGATTCTGCCGCCGCCGTTTAGAGGAGAAGATAGCGCTCACGACGCAACCCTCACCACTGGCGCAAGGAGACACCCGATGGACGAAGTCACGAAAGCGCAATCCTCACCCTGGCATGAAGGCGAGTTGACCTTGCAGCGCAGCGTCGGCGCGGTCGAGATGATGGTGGGGGTCGGCCAACGACAAATGTCCCGGGCGTGGATGCCGGACCAGCATCGCGAGTTCTATGCGCAATTGCCGTTTGTGATTCTGGGTGCGGTGGATCCTCAGGGTGATGTCTGGGCCACGATTCGCACCGGCCAACCCGGCTTCATGCATTCTCCGGAACCGGAAATCCTGCACATAAAGCTTGAGCCGCAACTCAATGATCCGGCGCAGCAAGGCATGAAAGCTGGTGATGCCATCGGCATGCTCGGCATGGAATTGCATACCCGCCGGCGCAACCGCATGAATGGCAATGTCCAGCGCGAGCTGGAGGATGGCATCGAAATCGCCGTCACCCAGGCCTACGGCAATTGCCCGCGTTATATCAATCTGCGTCAGTACGCCTTCGTCGAAGAGACGCTCGACATTGCCCGCGAGTTGAGTGCGACTGACGAGATCGTGCGTCAGATGACCACCACGGCCGATTCGTTTTACGTCGCCACCTACGTCGAGCGCGACGGCCAGAATCAGGTCGACGCTTCCCATCGCGGCGGCAAATCGGGTTTCGTGCGCATGGAAGAAGACGGCGCGCTGACCATTCCGGACTTCTCCGGCAATCTGTTTTTCAACACCCTGGGCAATATCCTGCTCAACCCCCGGGCCGGGCTGGTGTTCATGGACTTCAAGAGCGGTGACCTGCTGCAGATGACCGGCACCGCCGAGGTTTTGCTGGATGATCCGCAGATTGCCGCGTTTCAGGGCGCCGAGCGGCTGTGGCGTTTCAAGCCGCAGCGCATCGTTTACCGTCAGGCGGCGCTGGCTTTGCGTTGGGAAGACAAGGAGGAGGGTGAGTCGCCCAATTCCCTGATGACTGGCAGTTGGCAGCAGGCGGCCGAACGCTTGCAGGCCGAGGCCATGCGCACCCACTGGCGGCCGCTGCGGGTGGCGCGCATCGTCGAGGAAAGTCCGAGTATCCGTTCGTTCTATCTGGAGCCCGATGATGGCATTGGCCTGCCGGGGTTCGAGCCGGGGCAACATGTGCCCGTGAGGATCCTGCCCCACGGGCAGCAGGCGCCGTCGATTCGTACCTACAGTGTGTCCAGCGCTCCGTCGGATGACTTCCTGCGTATCAGCGTCAAACGCGACGGGCTGGTTTCTTCGCATCTGCATGAGCGAATCCAGGTCGGCGACTGGATCGAAGCACGCGCACCCCAAGGGCATTTCTCCGTTCACGCGGCCGAGCGGCGCCCACTGGTGTTGTTGGCAGCCGGTGTCGGTATCACGCCGTTGCTGTCGATGCTGCGGGAAGTGGTTTATCAGGGTAAACGCATCAATCGCCTGCGCCCGACCTGGCTGGTACAAAGCAGCCGCGCCGTGGAGGACCTGGCTTTCCGTGAGGAAATCGATGAGCTGGTCACACTGGCAGGGGGCAGGGTCAAGGTGTTGCGCGTAGTCAGCCAGCCATCCACCGACGGCTCCGGCGGAGAGTATGACAAGGCCGGCCGGATCGATGTCGAACTGCTCAAGACCGTGCTGCCGCTCAATGACTACGACTTCTACTTGTGCGGACCGGGGAGCTTTACCCAGGCCTTGTACGATGGCTTGCGTGCGCTGCGCATTCCAGATGACCGGATTCACGCCGAAACCTTCGGCCCGTCCACTCTGGTCCGTGACGCCGAAGTCACCGTGCCCGCCGCGCAACAGACACCGGCTTCAAGTGAGCCGGTGAAAGTCCTGTTCTCCACCGCCGGCAAGGAAGCTCGCTGGGAACCGGGCAACGGAACCCTGCTGGAACTGGCCGAAGCCCGCGGCCTGAACCCCGAATTCAGCTGCCGCGGCGGCTCCTGCGGCACCTGCAAAACCCGTATCACCAGCGGTCAGGTGCACTACCTCAACACCCCGGACCAGGGCCTGGCCGCGGACGAAGTGCTGATTTGCTGTTCGGTCCCGGCCCAAGGCAGCGAACCGCTGGTGCTCGACATCTGAACCTACCCCTCTGTAGGAGCTGCCGAAGGCTGCGATCTTTTGATC
>NZ_JAIQWX010000050.1 GCF_020164475.1 Pseudomonas sp. REP124
AAGATGCGCGTATGGATCGATGCTGACGCCTGCCCTCGGGCGGCGAAGGATCTGGTGGTGAAGTTCGCCCTCAAGCGCCAGTTCGAAGTGGTGATGGTCGCCGGCCAGCCGCAGACCAAGCCTGGATTGGCGCTGGTCAAGCTGATCGTGGTGCCCAGCGGCCCGGACGCGGCCGACGATTACCTGGTGGAACATGCGGTGCCCGGTGAGCTGGTGATCTGCAGCGATATTCCCCTGGCTGATCGGCTGCTGAAGAAGGGCGTCGCGGCGCTGGACCCGCGGGGCAAGGAGTTCGATGAGCGAAACATGGGTGACCGGCTGGCGGTGCGTAACCTGTTCGCCGATTTGCGCGAGCAGGGCCAGGTCAGCGGCGGCCCGGCGCCGTTTGGGGATCGTGAGAAGCAGGCGTTTGCCAATGCGTTGGACCGCATCCTCACCCGGCTGTCCCGCCAGGCCTGACCCCCTGTAGGAGCGAGCTTGCTCGCGATGGTCGTCAACGATAACGCTGGGCACCTGACACCCAGCGGCGTTCTTGAATCCATCGCGAGCAGGCTCGCTCCCACAGGTGATGCTTTTTACGCGTCGTTTTCGTGGGTCAGTTCGAGCACGCGGTCGACCAGTTTGTTGATGCCCGACGCCGCTTCGCTGATGCTTCCGGCCAGCATGTAAGCCGGGGTGCTGACCAGTTTGCGGGCCTTGTCTTCGACGATGTCGCTCACGGCGCAATCCTTGTGGGTGGCGCCCATCTTGTTCAGCGCGGCGGCGGTGTCAGCATCGTTGCCGATGGTGCAGGTCACGCCCGGGCCGTAGATCTTCGCCGCCAGGGCCGGGGAGATGCAGATCAGGCCGACCGGCTTGCCCGCTTCGGCGAAGGCTTCGGTCAGGGCCAGGACTTCCGGTTGCACGGTGCAGCCGGTGCCTTCGATGGCGAAGTTGGACAGGTTCTTGGCCGATCCGAAACCGCCGGGAATGATCAGCGCATCGAACTCTTCGGCATCGGCTTCGCGGATGTCCCGGACCTGGCCGCGGGCAATACGCGCCGACTCCACCAGCACATTGCGTGACTCGGGCATTTCCTCACCGGTCAGGTGATTGATCACATGCAGCTGCGCGATATTCGGTGCGAAGCACTGCACCTGCGCGCCACGCTGGTCCAGGCGCAGCAGGGTTATCACGCTCTCGTAAATCTCGGCGCCGTCGTACACGCCACAACCGGAAAGGATCACTGCAACTTTTTTGCTCATGGGCTTTTCTCCAGATTCATGGCGTTAAATGTCCACTAATTTGTCACTCGTTGCCATAGGGTTATTTCGCGGCTACACCTAGCATCTGTCCTTAAAAAATTCCGTTCAGGACGCCTCATGGACTTCATTCTGTACGCGGTGCCGTTTTTCTTTGTGCTGATTGCCGTCGAACTGCTGGCCGATCGCTGGCGCGGGGTCAGCAACTATCGGGTGGCGGACGCCGTCAACAGCATCAGCACCGGCGTGCTGTCGACCACCACGGGCCTTCTGACCAAGGGCGTGGGGCTGGTGACTTATGCATTCGCGCTCAAGCATCTGGCGCTGTTCGAGCTTTCCGCGAACAGCGTCTGGGTGTGGATCTTCGCCTTCGTCTTTTATGACTTCTGCTACTACTGGCTGCACCGCATGGGCCACGAGCGCAACATTCTTTGGGCCGCGCATTCGGTGCATCACCAGAGCGAGGACTACAACCTCTCCACGGCCCTGCGCCAGACCAGTACCGGGTTTCTGTTGAGCTGGATTTTCTACCTGCCGATGGCGGTGGCCGGGGTGCCGCTTTTCGTTTTCATCAGCGTTGCCGCGCTGAACCTGCTGTACCAGTTCTGGGTGCACACCCGGCACATTCCCAAGCTCGGCTGGTTCGAGTGGTTCTTCGTTACACCATCCAATCATCGTGCTCACCATGCACAGAACGCTCTCTACATGGATCGCAACTACGGCGGTGTGTTCATTATTTGGGACCGTCTGTTCGGCTCGTTCCAGGAAGAAGACGACAACGAACCGGTGATTTTCGGTGTGACCACGCCGCTGGCGAGCTGGAACCCGATCTGGGCCAATGTGCAGTTTTATGCGCAGCTGTGGGCCGATGCACGGCGCACAGAGAGCACTTGGGACAAGCTGCGGATCTGGTTCATGCGCACCGGTTGGCGGCCGGCGGATGTGGCGGCCAAATATCCGATCCACAAACCGGACCTGAGTCAGTTCCACAAATTCGAAGTGCCGCTGGCCACCCGTCAGCAGATCTACGTGTTGCTGCAGTTCTGCGTCTACATCGCTTTGGGCAGTTATCTGATGAACCTGGAGCCGCAGCTACCGGCCTCGGCTCTGGTGCTGGGCTGGGGCGCGGTGGCGCTGGGGTTGTTCGTGCTGGGCGTGGCCCTGGAGAATCGCCCGTGGGCGTTGAAGCTGGAGCTGCTGCGGCTGGCATCCAACGTGCCGCTGGTCTGGCTGGCGCCGCTGGTGGGGCTATGGCCGGCCAGCGCGGTGGGCTGGGTCGGCCTGCTCAGCTACAGCCTGCTCAGCGGGATCGGTCTCTACTGCTGCAGAAACCGTTTTACTCGGCTGGCGTCTTAGGTTCACCGGAAATGGCCTGTTTGGCCTTCAGGGCTTGCTCGTCGGCATAGACCTGTTTGGCCAGGCGCGCATTCTTGAAGCGACGACGCAGCCACAGGCCGACGCCGAGGATCAGCAGCGCACCCAATACCCACAGCTCGTATTTCTTGATGCTGCCGAGCATGCCTTCCAGCACCGCACCGAAGTGGTACGCGGCTGCGGCCAATGCGGCGGCCCAGATCGCCGCGCCAATGCCGTTGAGCAACAGATAACGTCCCGGCGGATAACCGGACAGGCCGATTGCCACCGGCATCACCGTGCGCAGGCCGTAGACGAAGCGGAAACTCAGGACCCAGATGTCCGGGTGTTTGCGGATATGCTCCAGCGCCCGGTCGCCCATCATCTGCCAGCGGGGTTTGCGCGCCAGCAGCTTGCGTCCGTGCTTGCGTCCCAGGAAGTACCACAGCTGATCGCCGGCATAGCTGCCGCAGAATGCCACGACCACCACCAGGTTGATGTCCATGTATCCACGGAACGCGAGGAAGCCTGCGAGCACCAGGATGGTTTCGCCTTCGAAGAACGTGCCGAGAAACAGGGCAAAGTAGCCGAAGTCATGCAGAAATTGTTGGAGCATTGTCTGGGTGCTGGCGAAATGAACGCGCAGCCTAACCCTTCGTACACATTCAGGAAAGTGTCCAAATGTGTCTCGACGTGAACATTTCCTACAAGGACAATGGAATGCGGCTACGTGTCACAGCATGCGCACAACTGTCATGTGTTCGTCATAATGGTCGCTTATAACTGTCACGCTCGCCCGTACGCGCGGGCTCAGGAGTCTGCCGTGAGCTTTACCCCCGCCAACCGTCTGTTCCCCGCAACCCGCCTGCGCCGCAACCGTCGTGACGATTTCTCGCGTCGACTGGTCCGTGAAAACGTCCTGACCGTCGATGACCTGATTCTGCCGGTGTTCGTGCTGGACGGTGAAAACCGTCGCGAAGCGGTCGCCTCGATGCCGGGCGTGGAGCGCCTGACCATCGATCTATTGCTGGAAGAGGCGGCCAAGTGGGTCGAACTGGGGATTCCGGCGCTGGCGCTTTTCCCGGTGACGCCGCCGGAGCTCAAGTCGCTGGACGCCGCCGAAGCCTGGAACCCGGACGGCATCGCCCAGCGCGCCACCCGTGCCCTGCGCGCGCAATTCCCTGAGCTGGGTGTGATCACCGACGTCGCGCTGGACCCGTTCACCACCCACGGCCAAGACGGCATTCTCGACGAAGAAGGCTACGTGCAGAACGACATCACCGTCGATGCACTGGTCCGCCAGGCCCTGTCCCACGCCGAAGCCGGCGCCCAGGTGGTGGCCCCGTCGGACATGATGGACGGTCGCATCCAGGCGATCCGCGAGGCCCTGGAGGTTACCGGTCACGTCAACGTGCGGATCATGGCCTACTCGGCCAAATACGCCAGCGCCTACTACGGCCCGTTCCGCGATGCGGTCGGTTCGGCGTCGAACCTGGGCAAGGCCAACAAGGCCTCCTATCAGATGGACCCGGCCAACAGCAACGAAGCCCTGCACGAAGTGGCGGCGGACTTGTCTGAAGGTGCAGACATGGTCATGGTCAAGCCAGGCATGCCGTACCTGGACATCCTTTGCCGGGTCAAAGAAGAATTCAAAGTGCCGACTTTCGTTTATCAAGTCAGCGGCGAATACGCCATGCACATGGCCGCGATCCAGAATGGCTGGTTGAGCGAAGGGGTTATTCTCGAATCCCTGACCGCTTTTAAACGCGCAGGCGCTGATGGCATCCTGACGTACTTTGCCGTTCGCGCAGCTCAATTGTTACGAGAGCAAAAATAGCCCTCCCAGGAACATTCGATGAATACCGAAGGACTCAGTGAAGTTGCCGTACAAGACGCTCAACCCGTGGTCGAGCAAATCGCCGAAACCCCGCCGGAGCTGGAGCCCGCTCCCCCGGCGGCGGTAACCGAGGCCGCTGCGGCGGCACCGGCGGCGATTGCCGTTCCCGGCCTGGATGACAGCAGCCTGTACATCCACCGCGAGCTGTCGCAACTGCAGTTCAACATCCGCGTGCTGGAACAGGCGCTGGATGAGTCCTATCCGTTGCTGGAGCGGCTGAAGTTCCTGCTGATCTTCTCCAGCAACCTGGACGAGTTCTTCGAAATTCGTGTCGCGGGCCTCAAGAAGCAGATCACCTTCGCCCGTGAACAGGCCGGTGCCGACGGTCTGCAACCGCATCAGGCCCTGGCGCGCATCAGCGAACTGGTCCACGGTCACGTCGACCGCCAGTACGCGATCCTCAACGACATTCTGTTGCCGGAGCTGGAAAAGCATCAGGTCCGCTTCATCCGTCGCCGCCACTGGAACACCAAGCTGAAAACCTGGGTGCGCCGGTATTTCCGCGACGAAATCGCCCCGATCATCACCCCGATCGGCCTCGACCCGACCCACCCGTTCCCGTTGCTGGTGAACAAGAGCCTGAACTTCATCGTCGAACTCGAGGGTATCGATGCCTTCGGTCGCGACTCCGGTCTGGCGATCATCCCGGCGCCGCGCCTGCTGCCGCGGATCATCAAGGTGCCGGAAGAAGTCGGCGGCGCCGGCGACAACTATGTGTTCCTGTCGTCGATGATCCACGCCCACGCCGATGATCTGTTCCAGGGCATGAAGGTGAAGGGCTGCTACCAGTTCCGCCTGACCCGAAACGCCGACCTGGCGCTGGACTCCGAAGACGTGGAAGACCTTGCACGCGCCCTGCGCGGCGAGCTGTTCTCCCGACGCTACGGTGACGCGGTGCGTCTGGAAGTGGCCGACACTTGCCCGAAACACCTGTCCGACTACCTGCTCAAGCAGTTCAATCTGAGCGAGACCGAGCTGTATCAGGTCAACGGCCCGGTGAACCTGACTCGTCTGTTCAGCATCACTGGCCTGGACAGCCAGCGCGATCTGCAGAACACGCCGTTCACTCCGCAGATTCCGAAGCTTTTGCAGAACAGCGAGAACATCTTCAGCGTGATCAGCAAGCAGGACATCCTGCTGCTGCACCCGTTCGAATCCTTCACTCCGGTGGTCGACCTGCTGCGCCAGGCCGCCAAGGACCCGCACGTACTGGCGGTGCGTCAGACCCTGTACCGCTCCGGCGCCAACTCGGAAATCGTCGATGCGCTGGTGGACGCCGCGCGTAACGGCAAGGAAGTCACCGCGGTGATCGAGCTGCGGGCGCGGTTCGACGAAGAATCCAACCTGCAACTGGCCAGCCGCCTGCAAGCGGCCGGTGCGGTGGTGATCTACGGCGTGGTCGGCTTCAAGACCCACGCCAAGATGATGCTGATCCTGCGCCGCGAAGCCGGTGAGATCGTGCGTTACGCGCACCTCGGCACAGGTAACTACCACGCCGGCAACGCCCGTCTGTACACCGACTACAGCCTGCTGACCTCCGACGACGCGCTGTGCGAAGACGTCGGCAAGCTGTTCAGCCAGTTGATCGGCATGGGTAAAACGTTGCGCATGAAGAAGCTGCTGCATGCGCCGTTCACCCTGAAGAAGGGCATGCTCGACATGATTGCCCGGGAAACCCAGTTCGCCCTCGACGGCAAGCCGGCGCACATCATTGCCAAGTTCAACTCGCTGACCGATCCGAAGATCATCCGCGCGCTGTACAAAGCCAGCCAGTCGGGCGTGCGTATCGATCTGGTGGTGCGCGGCATGTGCTGTCTGCGTCCGGGCATCGCCGGGGTTTCCCACAACATCCACGTGCGCTCGATCATCGGCCGCTTCCTGGAACACACCCGGGTCTTCTACTTCCTCAACGGCGGCGAAGAGCAGATGTTCCTCTCCAGTGCCGACTGGATGGAGCGAAACCTCGACAAGCGCGTCGAGACCTGCTTCCCGGTGGAAGGCAAGAAACTGATCATGCGGGTGAAGAAGGAGTTGGAGTTGTATCTGACCGACAATACCCACAGCTGGAGCCTGCAATCGGACGGCCGCTACATCCGCAACACGCCGACCGGTAACCAGAACCCGCGCAGTGCTCAGGCGACGTTGCTGGAGCGCCTTGGCAGCCCCATCCTGCCGGTGAGCAGCTAATAAAAAAGGCGATCCCAGAAGGATCGCCTTTTTTCTGTGGGAGCGAGCCTGCTCGCGATGGACGTTAACGATGACGCTGGCAACCTGAAGGAATGCGTTGCCTGATACTCCATCGCGAGCAGGCTCGTTCCCACAATTCAGCACACGGACGCGGGCAGGATCGGGTGTATCAGCGCACGGTCAGAACGATATCCACCCGCGTCAGCCATTCCGCCTCGATCTCGAAATCAGCCTGGGTCAGTTGGTTGTCTTCCAGCCATTTCTTCGGGAATACCACTTCCAGATGGTTGCCGTTGGCGTTCAGCTCCACCTGAGGCATCTGCTGGGTGCCGCGGATGTGGTGGAACAGGATCGCGAAGCGCAGCAGCACGCACAGGCGAATCAGCTTGATGCCTTCATCGCCGAAGTCGGCGAAGCGGTCTTTGGGAATGTTGCGGCGGTGGCCGCGTACCAGCAGCGCGAGCATCAACTGGTCTTCGCGAGAGAAACCGGCCAGGTCCGAGTGTTCGATCAGGTAAGCGCCGTGTTTGTGGTACTGGTAGTGGGCGATATCCAGGCCCACTTCATGGACCTTGGCCGCCCAGCCGAGCAGTTCGCGCCAGACGCCGTCTTCCAGGTCCCAGTCCTTGGCCACTTGATCGAAGGCATGCAACGCCTTGCGTTCGACCCGCACGGCCTGTTCCAGGTCGACATGGTAGCGCTCCATCAGCGAGGTCAGGGTGCGTTCGCGCACGTCTTCGTGATGATGGCGGCCCAGGAGGTCATAGAGCACGCCTTCACGCAGCGCGCCTTCGCAGTGATCCATGCGTTGCAGTTCGAGGGAGTCGAAGATGGCTTCGAGAATCGCCAGGCCCGCGGGGAAAATCGCGCGGCGGTCCGGCTTGACGCCTTCAAAGTCGATTTTTTCCACATCGCCCAGCTTGATCAGCTTGCGCTTGAGCCAGGCCAGGCCTTCGGCGTTGACTTCGCCGGAGCCGTGACCGCCGGCCTTCAGCGCCAGGCCGATGGCGCGGATGGTGCCCGAGGAGCCGATGGCTTCATCCCAGGTCAGGCGGTGCAGGGCGTGTTCGATGCTCATGATCTCCAGCCGCGCCGCCGTGTACGCCTGGGCGTAGCGGGCCGGGGTGATCTTGCCGTCCTTGAAATAGCGCTGGGTGAAGCTCACGCAACCCATTTGCAGGCTTTCTCGCAGAAGCGGTTCGAAGCGCTGGCCGATGATGAATTCGGTACTGCCGCCGCCGATGTCGGCGACCAGGCGCTTGCCCGGCGTGTCGGCGAGGGTGTGGGACACGCCGAGATAGATCAGGCGCGCTTCTTCACGACCGGAGATGACTTCCACCGGGTGGCCGAGGATCTCTTCGGCGCGGTGGATGAATTGGGCGCGGTTGCGGGCCTCACGCAGGGCGTTGGTGCCCACGATCCGCACGGCGCCCAGCGGCATACCGTTGATCAGCTGGGCGAAGCGCTTGAGGCAATCGAGCCCGCGCTGCATGGATTCTTCGCTCAGACGACGCTCTTCGTCGATGCCAGCGGCCAACTGAACCTTTTCCCCGAGACGTTCGAGAATGCGGATTTCTCCGTTCTGGGCCTTGGCCACGACCATATGGAAACTGTTGGAGCCCAGGTCGATTGCGGCGATCAGGGACAGATTCTTGGCTTGGGAATGGGGCATGGTCAGGGTCTCGGTCGATAACCCCGACATCGTGCCACGATCAACGGCTGGCGCCAACGCGCAGTGTTCAAAGCCTTGATCCAGCACAGCAAGCAAGCGACCACTAATATGCGTTCGACGCAAAACCTGTGGGAGCGGGCTTGCCCGCGAAGGCGGCCTTCAAGGCACTGAAAGTCTGTCAGCCCGCCGCTTCGACCGTCCCGATGAAATTCGCCAGCTCCGCCGTCTGCGGATTGGCAAACAGCACCTTCGGATCCCCCACCTCATGCACCAGACCCTGGTGCATGAACACCAGTTTGTCCCCTACCTCCCGGGCGAAGCGCATTTCGTGGGTGACCATGATCAGCGTCATGCCTTCTTTGGCCAATTGCCGGACCACGCTCAGCACTTCATTCACCAGTTCCGGATCGAGCGCCGAAGTGATTTCATCGCACAACAGCACCTTGGGTGACATCGCCAGCGCACGGGCAATCGCCACGCGCTGTTGCTGCCCGCCGGACAGGCGATCCGGGAAAGCATCGAACTTTTCTCCCAGCCCGACCCGCTCCAGCATCTCACGGGCCAACTGCGCGGCCTTGGCCTTGGGCACTTTCTGCACCACCTGCGGGGCGAGCATCACATTCTCGCCAACGGTCAGATGCGGGAACAGATTGAATTGCTGGAACACCATGCCGACCTTCTGCCGCAGGCTGCGCAGATCGGCGCGAGCGGCGTCGAGGTATTCGCCGTCGACCTCGATGACGCCGTCGTTGATCGACTCCAGACCATTGAGCGTGCGCAGCAAGGTCGACTTGCCCGAGCCGCTGCGTCCGATGATCGCGACCACCTGGCCTTGATCGACACTCAGGTCGATGCCTTTGAGTACATGGTGATCGCCGTAGTATTTATGCAGGGCGGAAATTCTAAGCAGAGGCATGCAGTCTCCTTTCCAGGTAGCGCGCACTGAGGGACAAGGGGTAGCAGAGCAGGAAGTAACCGAGGGCGACCAGGCCGTAGACCATGAAGGGTTCGAAGGTTGCATTGGCCAGCATGCCGCCGGTTTTGGTCAGCTCGGTGAAACCGATGATCGAGGTGACGGCGGTGCCTTTTACCACCTGCACCGAGAACCCCACGGTTGGCGCGATCGCGATGCGCAAGGCTTGCGGCAGGATCACGTAGCGCAATTGCTCAAACGGATTGAGCGCCAGGCTCGACGAAGCTTCCCACTGGCCATTGGGTATGGATTCGACGCAGCCGCGCCAGATTTCCGCCAGATAGGCACTGGTGAACAGCGTGAGGGCAATGGCCGCCGCCGCCCACGGAGAAATTTCCACCCCGGCCAGCGACACGCCAAAGAACACCAGGAACAACTGCATCAGCAATGGCGTGCCCTGAAACAGTTCGATGTAGGTGCGGGAAAAGCTGCGTGGCAAAGATTTCCTGGAGATGCGCATAACCATGATCAGCAGACCGATCAGCCCACCGCCAATGAACGCCACCAGCGACAGTGCCAGCGTCCATTGCAGGCCGGTGAGGAGATTGCGCAGGATGTCCCATAGAGTGAAATCGCTCATCGCGCGCTCTCCACACTGTTTCTTGCTATGAATCGCTGGCCGATCCAGTTGAGCAACTGGCGGATCAGCAATGCCATGCACAGGTAAAGCAGCGTCGTCAGTGCGTAAGTCTCAAAGGCGCGGAAGTTTCGCGATTGAATGAAGTTGGCCGCGAAGCTCAACTCTTCGGTGGCAATCTGGGAGCACACCGCCGAACCGAGCATGACGATGATGATCTGGCTGCTCAGCGCCGGCCAGACCTTGCTCAGTGCGGGCAGCAGAACGACATGGCGGAAGGCTTCGAAGCGAGTCATCGCCAGTGCGGCGGCGGCTTCCAATTGGCCGCGGGGAATCGCCTGGATGCCAGCGCGGATGATTTCGGTCGAATAGGCGCCCAGATTGATCACCATCGCCAGCACCGCCGCCTGCCATTCGGATATCTGCACGCCCAGGGACGGCAGGCCGAAGAAGATGAAGAACAATTGCACCAGAAATGGCGTATTGCGGATCAACTCGACATAGATGCCGAATATTCCGGCAAACGGGCGGATATTCCACGCCCGCACCAGTGCCCCGACTATTCCCACACCAATCCCGAACACTGCGCCAATGGCTGTCAGCTCAAGGGTGAACAACGCACCGTGCAGCAGCAGATCGGTGTTTTGCACCACTGGCGAGAAATCGAACTGATAAGCCATAAGGATTCTCCAGTGCGCCGAGTCAGAGGTCGGTCGGCAGCGGCTCTTTCAGCCAGGTCAGGGAGTTTTTCTCCAGCGCGCCGTCATTTTTGGCGCTGACGAGGATCTGGTTGACCTTGTCCAGCAGTGCCGGCTCATTCTTGTTCACGCCCACGTAGACCGGCGAATCCTTGAGTTTCACTTTCAGCGCGGGCACACGTTTCGGGTTTTTCTCGCTGATCGCGACCATCACCACGTTGCCGCTGGCGATCAGATCCACCTGGCCGGCCAGATAGGCGGCGATGGTCGAGTTATTGTCTTCGAATCGCTTGATGGTCACGCCCTCGGGAGCGACCTTGGTCAGCTCGATGTCTTCGATGGCGCCGCGGGTGACGCTGACGGTTTTGCCCTTGAGGTCTTCAAGGCCCTTGATGTCGGCTTCAGGTGGGCCGAAGACCGCGAGGTAGAACGGCGCGTATGGGCGAGAAAAGTCGATGACTTTTTCCCGCTCGGGATTTTTGCCGAGGCTGGAGATCACCAGATCCACTTTGCCGGTGGTGAGGAACGGGATCCGGTTGGTGCTGTTGACCGGCGTCAGCTCGAGTTTGACCTTGAGTTGGTCGGCCAGCAGTTTGGCTGTGTCGATATCCAGGCCGCGCGGTTTCATGTCCGGACCCACCGAACCGAAGGGCGGGAAATCCTGAGGTACGGCGACTTTGAGGGTGCCGCGCTTGACTACATCCTCCAGACCGTCGGCGTGGGCGGATGCCTGGCTCAGCATCAGGCTGGCAAACAGGGCGGTGAGGAGGGCGCTGTAACGCAGGGTCATGGCAAATCTCCGAATCGGCGAGGGGGCAATTGTGCGATTCGACAGAGCATGGGGCGTGCCAACAGGGTTTTTTCAGGCGCAAGGCTGCGGTTTTGCTCGCCTCGCAAGGTCTGACTGGTCTGAACAGTCAGGTGTTGTTTCGCACCTCGATAGCGCAACTTCGAAACTCGCCGAACCCCCATGGGGCACGACTTGCCGGGCGGCCTGAATAGCTTTACAACTGACCGCACCTTGGCCTGGCTCGTCTGGAAAACCATGAATTCGATCTCCCGCGCCGTACCCGAAGTGGCGCTGCAAGCCATCCGCAAATTGATCGCCGAACAAGGCTTCGGGCCAGGAGACGTTTTGCCCTCCCAACGGGATCTGTCGGTGCAATTGGGAGTCAGTCGGGCCTCGTTGCGCGAGGCGTTGTCGTCGCTGAGCGCGCTGGGTGTCATCAGCGTCCAGCCGGGCAAAGGCGTGTTCGTGCAGTCGCCTGTGGAACTGCCGGGAGGTGACTCGACAGCGCGCTGGCCGTTCGCGGCTCAGGCCTCGCCTCTGGACATTTTCCAGTTGCGCTATGCGCTCGAAGGATTTGCTGCCGGGTTGGCAGCCTTGATGTTGAGTACCGATGAACTCGATGCCTTGGAGGACAACGTAGCCGCCATGCGCAACGAATTGAGGGCCGGCGACTTCGAAGCGGCGGCGCGGCTGGACTTCGATTTTCATCGACGCATTCTTCTGGCCAGCGGCAATCAGGCGATGCTGAACATCCTCACTGCCAGTGCCGAGATCTTCCTGGAAAGCCAGAAGTTACCGTTCATCAGGGCGGAGCGGGCGATGGAGACCTGGCAGGAGCACCGCAAAATCCTTCGCGCGCTGGCTCGCCGAGCCTCTGGCGCTGCTCAAAAAGCCATGTGCGAGCATGTTCGCAACGCCGCGCTGCGTACCGGGATCGGCTTTGTAGCTCCCGCGTCGTCATGACCTGAGCTATACAAAGACTCATGAAACACCATAGCGAGACTCAATCAACTGCGGCTTCCTGAACGAGGGAAGGGCGGCTATGATGGGCCACGTTTTTTTGCTTACAACCCTGGAGAATTCCATGAGCAGCGATCTTATCAAACACGTTAGCGACGCTAGCTTCGAGGCCGATGTACTCAAGGCTGAAGGCGCTGTACTGGTCGACTACTGGGCTGAGTGGTGCGGCCCTTGCAAAATGATCGCTCCTGTTCTGGACGAAATTGCAGAGACTTACAAAGGCAAACTGACCGTTGCCAAACTGAACATCGACGAAAACCAGGAAACCCCTGCCAAGCACGGCGTACGTGGTATCCCGACCCTGATGCTGTTCAAGAACGGCAACGTTGAAGCGACCAAGGTCGGCGCACTGTCGAAATCGCAACTGGCCGCTTTCCTCGACGCCAACATCTAAGCGTCGTTGTAGCCAGTCTGCCAAAGGCCCCGCAAATCGCGGGGCCTTTTCGTTATGCAGGGCTAGACGGCTCCCAAACTCAAGTGATACATTCGGCCCCGCACTGGTTTCTCCATTGCCCCCTGCTAGCCGTCGCCGACGCACTCCTTTCGAATAAGTACGCGATCCTGTCGCCTTCTCCGCGGCGCGGCCTCATTAAGCCAAAAGCTTAATTTCCCCCCTCCATAAATGATTACGTCATTCCTATATGAATCTGACTGAACTCAAGCAAAAGCCGATTACCGAACTGCTCGAATTGGCCGAACAGATGGGCATAGAAAATATGGCCCGTTCGCGCAAGCAGGACGTGATTTTCTCCCTGCTCAAAAAGCACGCGAAAAGCGGTGAGGAAATCTCCGGTGATGGCGTGCTGGAGATTCTCCAGGACGGCTTCGGCTTCCTCCGCTCTGCAGACGCTTCCTATCTCGCCGGCCCAGACGATATCTACGTCTCGCCGAGCCAGATCCGTCGCTTCAACTTGCGCACCGGTGACACCATCGTTGGCAAGATCCGCCCTCCAAAGGAAGGCGAGCGTTATTTCGCGCTGCTCAAGGTCGACACCATCAACTTCGACCGTCCGGAAAACGCCAAGAACAAGATTCTCTTCGAGAACCTGACCCCGCTGTTCCCGACCGTGCGCATGAAGATGGAAGCCGGCAACGGTTCCACTGAAGACCTGACCGGTCGTGTAATCGACCTGTGCGCCCCGATCGGTAAAGGCCAGCGCGGTCTGATCGTTGCTCCGCCGAAAGCGGGCAAGACGATCATGCTGCAGAACATTGCCGCGAACATCGCGCGTAACAACCCTGAAGTTCACCTGATCGTGTTGCTGATCGACGAGCGTCCGGAAGAAGTGACCGAAATGCAGCGCACCGTGCGCGGCGAAGTGGTTGCCTCGACGTTCGACGAGCCGCCGACCCGTCACGTGCAGGTTGCCGAAATGGTGATCGAGAAGGCCAAGCGCCTGGTCGAACACAAGAAAGACGTGGTGATCCTGCTCGACTCCATCACCCGTCTGGCCCGTGCCTACAACACCGTGATCCCGAGCTCCGGCAAGGTACTGACCGGTGGTGTCGATGCCCACGCCCTGGAAAAACCGAAGCGTTTCTTCGGCGCTGCGCGGAACATCGAAGAAGGCGGCTCGCTGACCATCATCGCCACCGCGCTGGTTGAAACCGGCTCGAAGATGGACGAAGTGATCTACGAGGAATTCAAAGGCACCGGCAACATGGAACTGCCTCTGGACCGCCGTATCGCTGAAAAGCGCGTCTTCCCGGCCATCAACATCAACCGTTCCGGTACTCGCCGCGAAGAGTTGCTGACGGCTGACGATGAGCTGCAGCGCATGTGGATTCTGCGCAAGCTGCTGCATCCGATGGATGAAGTGGCTGCCATCGAGTTCCTGGTCGACAAGCTGAAAACGACCAAGACCAACGATGAGTTCTTCCTGTCGATGAAGCGCAAGTAAGTCGACAGCTCTGCAAAAAGCCGGGGAAACCCGGCTTTTTGCTATCCGATTTTCGCTCAACAGGTTCTGAAGCGTCTGGTTCGGCGCTAAACTGCCAGCCCCCGAACGCCACGGCCAACACGAGGCTCACGCATGCAGTATCGCGACTTGCGCGACTTTATCAGCGGTCTGGAACAGCGCGGCGAACTCAAGCGCATCCAGGTTCCGGTGTCCCCAGTGCTCGAAATGACCGAGGTCTGCGACCGCACCTTGCGCGCCAAGGGCCCGGCCCTGCTTTTCGAAAAGCCTACCGGTTTTGACATTCCCGTCCTCGGCAACCTGTTCGGCACCCCCGAGCGCGTCGCGTTGGGCATGGGCGCCGAAGCGGTCAGCGAACTGCGCGAGATCGGCAAGCTGCTGGCGTTCCTCAAGGAGCCCGAGCCGCCGAAGGGTTTGAAGGACGCCTGGTCCAAGCTGCCGATCTTCCGCAAGATCATCTCGATGGCGCCCAAGGTCGTCAAAGATGCGATCTGCCAGGAGGTGGTCATCGAAGGTGATGACGTCGACCTCGGCAAGTTGCCGGTGCAAACCTGCTGGCCGGGCGACGTCGCGCCCCTGATCACCTGGGGCCTGACAGTCACCAAGGGCCCGAACAAGGATCGCCAGAACCTCGGCATCTACCGTCAGCAGGTGATTGGTCGCAACAAGGTCATCATGCGCTGGCTGAGCCACCGTGGCGGCGCGCTGGATTATCGCGAGTGGTGCGAGAAGCATCCGGGCCAGCCTTTCCCGGTCTCGGTGGCCCTGGGCGCCGACCCTGCCACTATCCTCGGCGCCGTGACTCCGGTGCCGGACAGCCTGTCCGAATACGCCTTCGCCGGTCTGCTGCGCGGTAACCGTACCGAACTGGTGAAGTGCCGCGGCAACGACCTGCAAGTGCCGGCCACCGCCGAGATCATCCTCGAAGGCGTGATCCATCCGGGCGAGATGGCCGATGAAGGTCCGTATGGCGACCACACCGGTTACTACAACGAAGTCGACAGCTTCCCGGTGTTCACCGTCGAGCGCATCACCCACCGCACCAAGCCGATCTATCACAGCACCTACACCGGCCGTCCACCCGATGAGCCGGCGATTCTCGGTGTGGCGCTCAACGAAGTGTTCGTGCCGATCCTGCAGAAGCAGTTTCCGGAAATCACCGACTTCTACCTGCCGCCCGAAGGCTGTTCTTACCGCATGGCCGTCGTGACCATGAAGAAGTCGTATCCGGGCCACGCCAAGCGGGTAATGCTAGGTGTCTGGTCGTTTTTGCGACAGTTCATGTACACCAAGTTCGTTATCGTCACCGACGACGACATCAATGCGCGGGACTGGAACGACGTGATCTGGGCCATCACCACGCGCATGGACCCCAAGCGCGATACGGTGATGATCGAAAACACGCCGATCGACTACCTGGACTTCGCCTCGCCGGTGTCCGGCCTGGGCTCGAAGATGGGCCTGGACGCCACCCATAAATGGCCAGGGGAAACCACGCGTGAATGGGGTCGGGTGATCGTCAAGGACGACGCCGTGACCCAGCGGATCGATGCCATCTGGAATCAGTTAGGAATAGATTGATGCGTGTAACCTTGCAGCCCTCCGGAGCAGTGCTGGAGATTCAGCCCGGCGAGCGGATTCTCGATGGCGCACGCCGTCTTGGCTATGAATGCCCGCAAAGCTGCCGCAACGGCAATTGCCATGTGTGCGCGGCGTTGCTGGTGGAAGGTCGAGTCCAACAGGCCGGCCTCGTGCGTGACCATGGCGAGTTCTACACTTGCATAGCGGAGCCGCTGGAAGACTGCATCGTGCTGTGGGATGGCGTGCTTTCGCTGGGAGAGTTGCCGGTGCGCACCCTGTCGTGTCAGGTCACCAGTTGCACCGAGGTTGGCGGTGATACCTGGCGCGTACGACTGCGAGCGCCGGCCGGCAAGCCCCCGCGTTATCACGCTGGTCAGTACCTGATGATCCATCGCGACAACGGTGACAAGTCGTCCTTTTCCTTGGCTTCGGCTCCCTCTGGCGGTCGGGATCTGGAGATCCACGTGCTGGCGCGTGAGCCCAGTGCTCAGAATCTGATCAAGCAATTGCAGCGCGACGCGATAGTTCGGATCGACATGCCCTTTGGCGATGCGCACCTGGCCGAGTTGCCGGACGGTCCGTTGGTGCTGATCGCGGCCGGTACCGGCATGGGCCAGATCCATGGCCTGATCGAACATTGCCGCGCCGAGGGTTTCAAACATCCGGTGCATCTGTATTGGGGCGTGCGTCGTCCGGAAGACTTCTATGAAGTCGAACACTGGGATGAATGGCTTAAGCTGCCGAATCTGTTCCTGCACAAAGTTGTCAGTGATCAATGCGGCTGGCAGGGGCGTTGCGGCATGCTGCATGAAGCGGTGTGTGAAGATTTCCCTGATCTGAAGGCGTTGCATGTCTACGCCAGCGGCTCGCCGGCGATGGTCTATGGCACGCTGGATGCGCTGGTGGAAGCAGGGATGGACGCCCACCAGATGCGTGCCGACGTGTTCGCCTACGCCCCAAGATCCTGACACCGTCCCTGTAGGAGCGAGCATGCTCGCGATGGTCGTCAACGATAACGTTGGCAGCCTGACACCCCGCGGTGTCCCATCGTGCATCGCGAGCATGCTCGCTCCTACAGGGTTTATTTATAACTCTCTATATAGCGCTTCGGTATTTATAAAATCTTATAAATGTCGGTAGGTTATATCTCGTTCAAGTAATTAATTAAGAGTTGCGCCAATGCGCTTAAATTACTTGAATACATATGTGCCTTAATGATTCACCGGTGCGTTCTATTTAGTAACTGATTACTCGCGGGGAGCTGAACGCTATTCGCCATGAGCGCCATCGAATCTTCATTTCTGAACCTGGCTTACCCTCCGCGCCTCGACCTGGGGCCGCAGCTTACGCACGAACAATTGCTCAGCTCGATGCAATCGACCATGGCGCGCCACAAGGGTGGGCCGGTCTGGCTGTTCGCTTATGGATCACTGATCTGGCGCCCTGAATGCACGGCGGTCGAACGCGTTCGCGGGCGGGTGCATGGCTACCATCGCGGTCTGTACCTGTGGTCCCACGAACATCGCGGCACGCCGGAAATGCCCGGGCTGGTATTCGGTCTGGATCGTGGCGGTTCGTGCAGCGGCTTCGCCTACCGATTGCCGGAAGAACAACTGGACGCTTCGCTGTATGCGCTGTGGAAGCGCGAGATGCCGTTCCCTTCTTACCGTCCGCACTGGCTCAACTGCCGGCTTGAAGACGGCAACCAGGTTCAAGCATTGGGATTCGTACTGGAGCGGCATTTGCCCAGCTACGCGGGCAACCTGCCGGATCACGTGTTGAGCCACGTGTTCGAAAACGCTTGCGGGCGCTACGGCACGACGCGCGACTATGTCGAGCAGACGGCCCACGCCCTGCGCAGCCACGCCATGCCAGACCGGAATCTGGAGGCGCGGCTCAAGCGCTGTAAATCAAAGGATGATCAGGCGATCGCTTCGCGGGTCTGACTGGCCGCCTGCTTGTGCCGCAATGTCGGCGCAAGGAAAGCCATCGCCAGCAGGCAGGCACCGATCAGCAGGACGAAACCGCCATCCCAGCCGAAATGGTCCACGGTGTAGCCCATCGCTGCACTGGCCGCGACCGAACCTCCCAGATAACCGAACAGACCGGTAAAGCCCGCGGCGGTACCGGCGGCTTTCTTCGGCGCCAGTTCCAGTGCCTGCAGGCCGATCAGCATCACCGGGCCGTAGATCAGGAAGCCGATGGAGATCAGCGCGATCATGTCCACGGTCGGGTTGCCGGCCGGGTTGAGCCAGTACACCAGTGTCGCCACGGTCACCAAGGCCATGAACACCATGCCGGTCAGGCCACGGTTGCCACGGAAGATCTTGTCCGACATCCAGCCGCACAGCAGCGTGCCGGGAATACCGGCCCACTCGTAGAGGAAATACGCCCAGGACGTCTTGTCGACGCTGAAACCCTTGGCTTCCTTCAGATAAGTCGGCGCCCAGTCCAGCACGCCGTAACGCAGCAGGTAGACGAATACGTTGGCCATGGCGATGTACCAGAGCATCTTGTTGCGCAGCACGTACTTGACGAAGATTTCCTTGGCGCTGAATTCCTTCTCGTGGCTGGCGTCATAGCCTTCCGGGTAGTCGTTCTTGTACTTCTCGATGGGCGGCAGGCCGACCGATTGCGGGGTGTCGCGCATGGTGATGAAGGCGAAGATCGCCACCGCCATGGCTACCGCCGCCGGCACGTAGAACGCCGCATGCCAGTCGTTGAACAGGCCCATGCCGATCAGGAACAGCGGGCCAATCAGGCCGCCGCCGACGTTGTGCGCCACGTTCCACAGCGACACCACGCCACCGCGCTCCTTCTGCGACCACCAGTGCACCATGGTCCGCCCGCTTGGCGGCCAGCCCATGCCCTGGGCCCAGCCATTGATGAACAGCAGCACGAACATGATGGTCACGCTGGAGGTCGCCCAATGCGCGAATCCGAACGTGAACATGACCGCCGCCGAAACCATCAGGCCGAACGGCAGGAAGAAGCGCGGGTTGGAGCGGTCGGAGACGATGCCCATCAGGAACTTGGACAGGCCGTAGGCGATTGCGATCGCCGACAGCGCCACACCCAGCTCGCCGCGGGTGTAACCCTCTTCGATCAGATAGGGCATGGCCAGGGAGAAGTTTTTGCGCAGCAGGTAGTAACCGGCGTAACCGATGAAGATACCGGCGAAGATCTGCCAGCGCAGGCGTCGATAGGTGCTGTCTACTTTTTCTTCAGGCAAGGGCGCCTGATGTGCGGCGGGGCGAAAGAAGGCAAACATTCAAAAGCTCCAGTGTTCTTGTTTTGACTGCGGATGCGAATATTACAGTTTCGTTACCGAAAAAAGCACTGGGTTTTGTCGGCAAAAAAGCAGAAATGTTGGAAGTCGCGTGTTCCTTTACGAACATGTCGTACAGATGTAAGTCATGACGATGTAGGAAGAGTTACTCGGGGCATGGGTAAAGCGCCTCATTCCTCTGGCGTAGCTCAGATCTTTGGGAAATGTCCTTCGCGGTTATGGGACGCCATGATCTTCAGCTTGGCGGCATTGATCTTTAGCCTTTTGCACTGTTGCCAGGGTCTGGCGGTTCAGCTGCGAAGGGAGCGGTTATGCGGTGGTTGCTGTGCGGGGTGTTGCTGATTCTGTTGTCGATTGAAAGCAGGGCGGGGGATGAGTTTCTGATTCCGGAACACAATCCCAGACCGATTTATCCGGCGGCGCTGCAAAGGGCGGGAATCACCGGGGATGTCCGAGTCAGCTTCGTGGCCTATGCCGATGGTTCAGTCGGCGAGGTGAAGATCCTTGAGAGCGATCATCCCGATCTGGCTGAAGCGAGCCGGGTCGCGATAGAGAAGTGGCGGTTCAAGCCGTGGACGGTCGAGGGGGACAAGCCGGCGGAACAGGAGGTGATCGCGCCGATGATCTTCGGGTATGACGCCAGTCTGCCGCGACACCTGAATCAATGGCTCGGCAAATTGAAGTGCCGCGACCTCAATCAATTCCTGGTGCGGACGGCGGATCAGGCCTGGGTTGATTTGCCTGCGTTCCATTACACCCGGGCTTATCTGACGAATTCCTTTTCCAGGGCAATGTTGAGCGATGAACGGCGGCTTGAGTTGATCGCGAAAATGAACAGGAGCGTGCCGTACATTGGCAGGCAATGCCTGAACAATCCGGGATCCCGATTTGCGAGGTATTTGCCGGAAGATATCCGCAAGCTGCTTTAGCTGCGTCGGGTCTGGATATCGTTGATCGAAGTCCAGACCCTTCGCCATGGTTCAGCGAACCTGAACCACCACCTTTCCGACCGCCTTGCGCTGGCCAAGATCGTTGATCGCTTGGGCGGAATTGCTCAGGGGATACACCTGCGACACCAGCGGTTTCAACTTGCCTTCCTTGAACCAGCCGAACAGTTGCTGGAAGTTGGCGGCGTTGTCCTGCGGCTGGCGCTGGGCAAACGAACCCCAGAACACGCCCACCACGGCAGCACCTTTGAGCAGGGCGAGATTCACCGGGAATTCGGGGATGCGGCCGCTGGCGAAGCCGACCACCAGCAGGCGGCCGTTCCAGGCGATGGCGCGCACGGCCTGGTCGAACAGGTCGCCGCCGACCGGGTCGTAGATTACGTCGGCGCCCTGGCCATCGGTCAGGCGCTTGATTTCGTCCTTGAGGCTGGTTTCGCTGTAGTTGATCAGTTCATCGGCGCCGGCGGCCTTGGCCACGGCCAGTTTCTCCGCGCTGCTGGCGGCGGCGATCACACGGGCGCCCATGGCCTTGCCGATTTCCACGGCTGCCAGGCCCACGCCGCCGGAGGCACCGAGCACCAGCAGGGTTTCGCCCGGTTGCAGGTTGCCGCGCTGCTTGAGGGCGTGCATCGAGGTGCCGTAGGTCATGCTGAAGGCGGCGGCGGTGTTGAAGTCCATCGAAGGCGGGATCGGCAGCACGTTGTAGCCTGGCACCGCGACCTGTTCGGCAAAGCTGCCCCAGCCGGTCAGGGCCATGACCCGGTCGCCGACTTTCAGATGGCTGACCTTTTCGCCCACCGCGCTGACCACGCCTGCCGCTTCGCCACCCGGGGAGAACGGGAAGGGCGGCTTGAACTGGTACTTGCCCTCGATGATCAGCGTGTCGGGGAAATTCACCCCGGCGGCGTGCACGTCCAGCAGGATTTCATTCTTCTTCGCGACAGGACTGGCGACGTCTTCCAGCACCAGCGATTCGGCAGGACCGAAGGCTTTGCACAGCACGGCTTTCATCAGGGCTATTCCTTTGGGAGAGATGGCCGATAAGTGTAGGTGTGTGAGTCGACGGGTCAACGAGCATGCCCGCCCCTGATAGTCAGCCATAAGCTTGTGCTTGAGCGGCGGGTCGTTATGCTAGGCCGCAAACCGGATGAGGTACGAATAGTGAAAGCGTGGATCGTGTTGATGATGGCCCTGTCCCTGCCTGTGGCAGCGATGGCCGAAGAAGCCAAGGAAGGTGCAGCACCGAAGGTCAATTACATCACCCTGAGCCCGCCGTTCGTGGGCAACTACGGGCTCGATGGCACTCCGAAGCTCAAGGTGTACAAGGCCGATGTGGCCTTGCGCGTGACCGGCGACGAGGCGACCAAGGCGGTCAAGGCCAACGAGCCGTTGATCCGCAACCAGCTGGTGGCGCTGTTCGCCCAGCAGACCACTGAGACGATGAACAACGTCGAGGCCAAGGAAAAGCTGCGTCAGGAAGCGCTCAAGCAAACCCAGCAGATCATGAATGATGAAACCGGCAAGCCGGTGGTTGAGGATCTGTTGTTCAACAACCTCATCATTCAGTAAAGGCTCGGCCGGCCTCTTGCTCTTGTAGGAGCGAGGCTTGCCCGCGAAGGCGGTCTACCGGGCAACATCAATGCTGAATGTGCTGGCCTCTTCGCGGGCAAGCCTCGCTCCTACGGGGATATCGGTTGGTCACAGCTCTTGTGTTCACAACCGGCCATTGTGGGAGCGGGGTTGCCCGCGATTGCATTCTGACGGGCGCCGAAATGCCTACGGCTTGAGCGCGATCACCGCCGCCCATTGCTCGGCCGTCACCGGCATCACCGAAAGCCGCGAACCCTTCTGCACCAGTGGCATCTCTGTCAGCGCCGTCTGCTGTTTCAGATAGTCCAGCTTCAACACCCTGGAAAACGTCTCCACATGGGCGACATCGATCGCGCTCCAGGCGTTTTTCTCGGGCGTGGCCTTGGGATCGTAATAGTGGCTCTCAGGCTCCAGCGCCGTCGGGTCCGGATACGCGGCTTCGACGATCTTGCCGATCCCGGCAATTCCCGGCTCCGGGCAGCTGGAGTGATAGAAGAAAAACTCGTCCCCGACCGCCATGGCCCGCAGGAAGTTGCGCGCCTGATAGTTGCGAACCCCGTCCCAGCGCGCTTTGCCGAGCTTTTCCAGGCCTTTGATCGAGAGTTCGTCGGGCTCGGATTTCATCAGCCAATAGGCCATGGTTTGGCTCCTTGCGAGGTGTGTGGACAGGTTGTTGGGCAATTTTATGACAAACCGACAGTCGGTTGACGCCAGCATTTGCGTGCGGGTTCACGTTGACGCAAAATGCCGGCCTTTAAAGCTTGACGCTGCTGCACGGCCTGTAAATGGAAACCGCTGCTGTCATCGTATAGATATGCCTTTGGGGGGCAGTCGATGAAACGCAAACCGGATTTACTATGGATTTTGGTTATTTTGTTCGGCCTTGGCGTCGTGACTACCGGCTATGCCCAAAGCCTCTGGAACAGCAAGGTCGATGCACCGATTGAGATCTCGGCGCTGCAGCAACAGTCGACCGCTTTCAAGCGCTGATCGCGTCCTTTCGACGCCGCTGACCCGCAGTGGCGTCTAGCCTGCGAAATACCAGGCCTTGTCGGTAACCGTTCCCTGCAGCGGCACATCCCAGCTCGCTTGAGCCAGTCGTTCCACCTTCTGACATTCATGAGCCAGACCCAGCAGCGTCGGTTTGCGCCAGTCATTGCGGCGCGCCAGATAAGCCAGGCTGCGATCATAGAATCCGCCGCCCATCCCCAGGCGTCCGCCGACATCGTCGAATCCCACCAGCGGTAACAGCACCAGGTCCAGCGCCCAGACTTTGCGCTGCCGGGCGAGGCTGTGCCGCGGCTCCAGAATGCGGAAGCGGTTGGGCTTGAGTTTTTCCCCGGGGCGAATGCGCTGGAACACCATCTTGGTCCGCGGCCATGCGCTGAGCACCGGCAGATAAGTCGCCTTGCCCCGACGCTGGGCGGCGCGCAGCAGCAGGCGCGGATCGATTTCACCGTCGGTAGGTAAATAGAGGGAGATGTGCCTGGCGCGGCGGAACAGCGGTTGCTGGGCCAATTGCTTGTACAGCCCGCGAGCGGCCTGGCGCTGCTGACTGGCGGTCAATGCGCGGCGGGCCTTGCGCAGCATGCGTCGAAGTTGCGGGCGGGGAAGCAGCGCAGGTTCGGTCATGGATTCGGGCTTCGGCAGTGTGGATACGAAAAGCGTACCCGTAAAAAAGCCGATGCCGGTATCAAAACCGGCATCGGACTCGAATCAGGCTCCCCGAATGTGCCGCTGTCGACTTAGCCCTTGAACCCGAAAGTTCAAGGTGGAAGATGCAGTAGGCTTTAAGGCTTTCCGTCTAGCGGACATGCACACCAGCCCAACGTGCAACCTCCAGGGTATAGCAAATCGGCTCAGGGACATCGCCAACTGGCAAGCACCCCAGGGAGTGTTGGGGAGTATACCCCAAGCGCGTAAGCGAATCAGCCTTTGGTGACGTCCGGATCGGTGGCGAGCACCAGATCGACACGATCGAGCAGGTCGCGAACCTGTTCGCGGGTCGAGCCGCTGACCTGAATATCCGGGCTCTCCTGCTTGTGCAGCAGGTCGTGGGTAATGTTCAGGGCGGCCATCACGGCAATGCGATCGGCGCCGATGACTTTGCCGCTGCTGCGGATCTCGCGCATCTTGCCGTCCAGGTAGCGGGCGGCGCTCACCAGGTTGCTGCGCTCTTCCTGTGGACAGATGATCGAATATTCTTTGTCGAGGATCTGCACGGTGACGCTATTGCTTGAACTCATGAGTCTTGCTCCAGGGCCTTGAGGCGCGAAATCATCGATTCGACCTTACGCCGGGCGATTTCGTTTTTTTCAATGAGGTGAGCGCGTTCCTCGCGCCAGGTCTTTTCCTGAGCAAGTAAGAGTCCGTTTTGACTCTTAAGTTGCTCGACTCGGGTAATCAGCAGTTCGAGTCTGGCCATCAGCGCTTGCAGGTCGGTGTCTTCCATTGTGTCCACTGAAAATGTCTGATGGGTGGTAGCAGCCCGATTTTTCTGTAGGAGCGAGCACGCTCGCGATGGTCGCCAACGATAACACTGGGTCCCTGACACCCCGCAGCGTTCTCGGGTTCATCGCGAGCGTGCTCGCTCCTACAGGGGTAGTCGATGTAGGATACAAGGCCTTCATTCTAGACATAGCGCCGTCTGGCGCCTAGCTGCCCATGCCCATTCAGAATTCTCCGTACCAAGCCTTCGCCACCCTGCTGACTTCCAGCGGCCACAATGTCTCGCCTGCCGAATTGCACGGTTTGTTGCTCGGTCGCAGCTGCGCCGGTGCCGGCTTCGATCACGAAGGCTGGCTGGTCGACGCTGCCGAGTTGCTGGAAAACGAGCCGCAGGACAACATTCGCGCGGCCCTGATCGGCCTGCAAGAGATGGTCAAGGGCGAACTCACCGGCGAAGACGTCACCGTCGTCCTGCTGCTGCCAACCGACGATGCCCCGCTGGCCGAGCGCGCCGAGGCGCTGGGTCAATGGTGCCAGGGTTTCCTCAGCGGTTTCGGCCTGAACTGCCGTGACAGCAGCATGCTGAGCAGCGAGGCCACGGAAGTGTTGCAGGATCTTGCGGCTATCTCCCAGGTGCAAGATGCCCTGGAAGAATCCGAAGACGGCGAAAGCGACTATATGGAAGTGATGGAATACTTGCGCGTCGCGCCGCTGCTGCTGTTCTCCGAAACCCGTAAGGCGGACCAACCGGCGGCTGCCAAACCGTCGCTGCACTGATCAACGACAGGGAAAGCCATCTGCCCATGATTCATATCCCGAAATCGGAATACGGCCGTCGCCGCAAGGCCCTGATGGCGCAGATGGAACCCAACAGCATCGCCATCCTGCCCGCCGCCGCAGTGGCCATCCGCAATCGCGATGTCGAGCATGTCTACCGCCAGGACAGCGACTTCCAGTACCTCAGCGGCTTTCCCGAACCGCAGGCCGTGCTGGTCCTGATTCCGGGACGCGTGCATGGCGAATACATCCTGTTCTGTCGTGAACGCAACGCCGAGCGCGAACTGTGGGATGGCCTGCGCGCCGGACAGGAAGGCGCGATCCGTGACTTCGGCGCCGACGATGCTTTCCCCATCACTGATATCGACGACATCCTGCCGGGCCTCATAGAAGGCCGCGACCGGGTGTACTCGGCCATGGGCAGCAACCCGGAATTCGATCGCCACCTGATGGAATGGATCAACGTGATCCGCTCCAAGGCGAACCTCGGTGCCCAGCCGCCGAACGAATTCGTTGCCCTGGATCATCTGCTGCACGACATGCGCCTGTATAAATCGGCGGCGGAAGTGAAGGTCATGCGCGAAGCCGCGCGGATTTCCGCTCAGGCCCATGTGCGGGCGATGCAGGCCAGCCGTGCCGGTTTGCATGAGTTCAGCCTGGAAGCCGAGCTCGATTACGAGTTCCGCAAGGGCGGGGCGAAGATGCCGGCCTATGGCTCGATCGTCGCGGCGGGGCGCAACAGCTGCATCCTGCACTACCAGCAGAATGACGCCGTGCTCAAGGACGGCGACCTGGTGTTGATCGACGCCGGTTGCGAGATCGACTGCTACGCCAGCGACATCACCCGCACCTGGCCGGTCAATGGCAAGTATTCGGCGGAACAGAAGGCGATCTACGAACTGGTGCTCGCTGCCCAGGAAGCGGCGTTTGCCGAGATTGCCCCGAACAAGCACTGGAACCAGGCCCACGAAGCCACCGTTCGGGTGATCACCCGCGGTCTGGTGGAGCTGGGCTTGTTGCAGGGCGAGGTCGATGAACTGATCGCCAGCGAAGCCTACAAAGCGTTTTACATGCACCGCGCCGGGCACTGGCTGGGCATGGACGTGCATGACGTTGGCGAGTACCGGGTCGGCGGCGAGTGGCGGGTGCTGGAAGTCGGCATGGCGCTGACCGTGGAACCGGGCATCTACATCTCGCCGAACAACCAGGACGTAGCGAAGAAATGGCGCGGCATTGGTGTGCGCATCGAGGACGACGTTGTGGTCACCAAAACCGGCTGTGAAATCCTGACCAAAGGCGTACCGAAAACGGTGGCCGAGATCGAGGCCCTGATGGCCCAGGCAAGGACCCAAGCGGCATGAGTCGATTCAATCTGGCAATCATTGGTGGCGGTCTGGTAGGCGCGAGCCTGGCGATGGCGTTGCAGGCCGGCGCCAAGGCCCGGGGCTGGAAGATCGTGCTGATCGAGCCCTTCGCTCCCGGCGAGAGCTATCAGCCCAGTTACGACGCGCGCTCCACGGCCCTGTCGTTTGGCTCCCGGCAAATCTATCAGCGGTTGGGCATCTGGCAGGAAGTCTCCCGCCGCGCCGAACCGATCAAGCAGATTCATGTCTCCGACCGCGGGCGTTTTTCCACAGCGCGGTTGTCGGCGATGGAAGAAGGCGTCCCGGCGCTGGGCTATGTGGCGGAAAACGCCTGGCTCGGCCAATGCTTGTGGCAAGCCCTGGACAAGGACGTGATCCACTGGCATTGCCCGGCGGAAGTCACGCGCATGGAGCCGCTCACCGATGGTTATCGGCTGACGCTCAATGACGAAACCTGCGTCGATTGCGATCTTGCGGTGCTCGCCGATGGCGGCCGTTCCGGTCTGCGCGAACAACTGGGTATTGGCATCAAGAAACGCTCGTACAACCAGAGCGCGCTGATCGCCAACATCACCCCGAGCGAAGCCCACAACGGCATGGCGTTCGAGCGTTTCACCGACGACGGCCCGATGGCGCTACTGCCCTTGCCGGACAACCGCTGCGCCCTGGTCTGGACTCGTCTGGGCATGGACGCGCAACGTCTGGCGGCCCTCGATGAGCGCAGTTTTCTCAGCGAGCTGCAGGGCGTGTTCGGCTATCGACTGGGCACCTTGAAGCAGGTCGGCGCTCGCCACCTGTACCCGCTATCGCTGGTAGAAGCCGAAGAGCAGGTGCGTCCGCATCTGGCGATCCTCGGCAACGCCGCCCACAGCCTGCACCCGATTGCCGGTCAGGGTTTCAACCTGTCCCTGCGCGATGCCCAGGCCCTGGCCGATGCGTTGCTCGCCAGCGACAAGCCACTGGGGGATTTTGCGACCTTGCAGGCCTATCGCGAGCATCAGCGTCTGGACCAGAACCTGACCGTCGGCTTCTCCGATCAGGTCACGCGCCTGTTCGGCAGCACTCAGCCACTGGTTTCCCTGGGGCGCAATCTCGGCTTGCTGGGTCTTGATCTGTTGCCGCCGGCCAAGCGCTGGTTCGCCCGACAGGCGATGGGGCTGGGTACTCGTCCCAATGTTTAAGTGGCTGACTGCAACGTTCGGCAAAGCGCGATTGATGCGCTGGTTCATGTGCTTCTATCCGCCGTACCTTGGCGCCGGGGTTCGGGTGCGGCACATCAGCGATGACTTTCGCGACATCCAGGTTTCCATGGGGTTGAGCTGGTACAACCGCAATTACGTCGGAACGCAATTCGGTGGCAGCCTGTATTCGATGGTCGATCCGTTTTTCATGCTGATGCTGATGGAAAACCTCGGACGCAACTACATCGTCTGGGACAAGGCCGCCGACATCGATTTCATTGCGCCGGGCAAAGGCCCGGTGCACGCCCGCTTCAGCATCGATGACACCCTGCTCGACGAGATCCGTCGGCAGACGGCGGGGGGCGAAAAATACCTGCCGCAATTGCAGGTCGATATTCATGACGGCGCCGGCCAGCTGGTGGCGCGTGTCGGAAAAACCCTTTACGTGCGGCTCAAGCCGCAAGCGAGACAGGCTTAAAGCATGGAAATGCGCGCAGATCTGCTGATTGTCGGAGCCGGAATGGTCGGCAGCGCCCTGGCGTTGGCGTTGCAGGACAGCGGGCTGGAAGTCCTGTTGCTGGACGGCAGCCCCCTGAGCGTCAAACCCTTCGATGCCCAGGCCGCGTTCGAGCCGCGGGTGAGCGCGTTGTCCATCGCCAGCCAGCGCATTCTCGAGCGCCTCGGTGTTTGGGAAGGCATCGCCGGTCGACGCAGCAGCCCGTACAGCGACATGCAGGTGTGGGACGGCAGCGGCACCGGGCAGATCCACTTTTCGGCGGCCAGCGTGCATGCCGATGTGTTGGGGCATATCGTCGAGAACCGCGTGGTTCAGGACGCCTTGCTCGATCGCTTGCACGACTGCGATCTGGGTTTGCTGGCCAACGCACGTCTCGAACAGATGCGCCGCTCCGGCGACGACTGGCTGCTGACCCTGGCCGATGGCCGCACTCTGCGCGCACCGCTGGTGATCGCGGCGGACGGCGCTAATTCGGCGGTCCGCCGCCTCACCGGCATGGCGACGCGGGAGTGGGACTATATGCACCACGCCATCGTCACCAGCGTGCGCTGCTCCAAACCTCATCAAATGACCGCCTGGCAACGCTTTACCGATAACGGCCCGCTGGCCTTCCTGCCGCTGGAGCGCGACGGTCAGCATGACTGGTGCTCGATTGTCTGGTCGACCACTCCGACTGAAGCCGAACAACTGATGGCGCTGGGTGACGAGGAGTTCTGCCAGGCGCTGGAACGGGCTTTCGAAGGGCAGTTGGGCGACGTGCTCAATGCCGACCCGCGTGTTTGCGTACCGCTGCGCCAGCGACATGCCAAGCGCTATGTCGCCGAAGGTCTGGCGTTGATCGGCGACGCCGCTCACACCATTCACCCGCTGGCCGGGCAGGGCGTGAACCTGGGTTTCCTCGATGCCGCCGTACTGGCCGAAGTGCTGTTGCAGGCGAGCAGCCGCGGCGAGCGGCTGGCGGATGTGAAGGTGCTCAGCCGTTACGAGCGTCGCCGCATGCCGCATAACCTGGCGTTGATGGCGGCGATGGAAGGTTTCGAACGGTTGTTCCAGGCTGATCCGCTGGCGGTGCGCTGGCTGCGCAATACCGGGTTGAAGCTGGTCGACCGGTTGCCCGAGGCCAAGGCACTGTTCGTGCGCGAGGCGCTGGGGTTGACCGGGGAGTTGCCGGCGTTGGCCAAGGCCTAAGAGCTGGGTTGGAGCTGATGGCCTCTTCGCGGGCAAGCCTCGCTCCTACAGGTTACGAACCCAATACAAATCCCTGTAGGAGCGTGGCTTGCCCGCGAAGGCGTCAGAACATCCACCACACAGCTCACCTGTGCAACATCTGGTAACTCCTCCGCCAACTGTTCGATTGAGAAGCTAAATGTGAGTCCTTATCATTTGCCCACATTTTTTCAATCGAGAGACCGCTCCCATGTTGGCACCGAAGCGTCTTCTGACCGCACTGGCTCTGACCCTGATCGGCAGTACCGCCGCCCAGGCCGCCGATGAAGTAGTGGTTTACTCCTCGCGTATCGACGAGCTGATCAAGCCGGTCTTCGATGCCTACACCGCCAAGACCGGCGTGAAGGTGAAGTTCATCACCGACAAGGAAGCGCCGCTGATGCAGCGGATCAAGGCCGAGGGCGAGAATGGCGTTGCCGACCTGCTGCTCACCGTCGACGCCGGTAACCTCTGGCAAGCCGAGCAGATGGGCATTCTCCAGCCGTTTACCTCGAAAACCATCGACACCAACATTCCCCTGCAATACCGCGCCGCGTCCCACGCCTGGACCGGCCTGAGCCTGCGGGCGCGGACCATCGCCTATTCCACCGACCGGGTGAAACCGGGCGAGCTGACCACCTACGAAGCGCTGGCCGACAAGGAATGGGAAGGCCGCCTGTGCCTGCGCACGGCGAAGAAGGTCTACAACCAGTCGCTGACCGCCACCATGATCGAAGTCCATGGCGCCGAGAAAACCGAGAAGATCCTCAAGGGCTGGGTCAACAACCTGTCCACCGACGTGTTCTCCGACGACGTGGCGGTGCTGGAAGCGATCAATGCCGGCCAATGCGATGTCGGCATCGTCAACACCTACTACTACGGTCGCCTGCACGCTCAGAAGCCGGACCTGCCGGTGAAGCTGTTCTGGCCGAACCAGGCAGACCGTGGCGTGCACGTGAACCTGTCGGGCATCGGTCTGACCAAACACGCGCCGCACCCCGAGGCAGCCAAGGCCCTGGTGGAGTGGATGACCACGGCTGAAGCGCAAAAGATCTTCGCTGACGTCAACCAGGAATTCCCGGCCAATCCGACGGTGAAACCTTCCGCGGAAGTGGCTGCCTGGGGTGAGTTCATCGCCGATACCTTGCCGGTTGAAGTGGCGGGCAAGCGTCAGGCCGAGGCGATTCGCATGATGGATCGCGCCGGCTGGAACTGAGTCCGCGTTAAAGCGTAAAAGATCGCAGCCTTCGCCAGCACCTACCCCTTGTAGGCGCTGCCGAAGGCTGCGATCTTTTCGCGTTTTCCCAAACCCCGAATTTTCACGAGCGCTTCCCCTTGGCCCACCCCGCCCAACGCCGCTGGTATCCCCTGGTCTTCGCCATTGCTGCGCTGGTCTTGTTGCCCCTGAGTGTCCTGTTGCTGTCCTGGCAGTCGATCGATCAGCAGATCTGGTCGCACCTGTGGGAAACGCAGATGCCGCGTCTGTTGGGCAACACCCTGACCCTGGTGCTCGGCGTCGGTGTCGGTGTAACCGTCCTCGGTGTGAGTCTGGCCTGGCTCACCAGCCTCTGCGAATTCCCCGGCCGACGCTGGCTGGACTGGGCGTTGATGTTGCCGTTCGCGATTCCCGCTTATGTGCTGGCCTTCGTTTTCGTCGGCCTGCTGGATTTCGCCGGCCCCGTGCAAACCTTGCTGCGCGAATGGTTCGGCACCGGACTGCGCCTGCCCCGGGTTCGCTCCACCGGAGGGGTGATTCTGGTGCTGGTGCTGGTGTTTTATCCCTACGTCTACCTGCTGGCGCGCACCGCGTTCCTGGCCCAGGGCAAGGGCCTGATGGAAGCGGCGCGAGTGCTGGGGCAGACGCCATGGCAAGCGTTCTGGCGGGTGGCGATGCCCATGGCGCGGCCCGCCATCGGCGCCGGTGTGGCCTTGGCGCTGATGGAAACTTTGGCGGATTTCGGCGCAGTTTCGGTATTCAACTTCGACACCTTCACCACGGCTATCTACAAGACCTGGTACGGATTTTTCAGCCTGTCCACCGCCGCGCAACTGGCCAGCCTGCTGTTGTTGGTGGTGATGGTGGTGCTGTACGGCGAGCGTCGCGCCCGGGGTGCCAACCGAGCGAGCAACGAGCGGCCTCGGGTCAAGGCGCTGTATCACCTGCGGGGCATCAAGGCGCTGTTGGCCACCAGTTGGTGCGGTCTGGTGTTCGCCTGTGCGTTCGTCATTCCGATGCTGCAATTGCTGGCCTGGTTCTGGCAGCGCGGGCGCTTCGATCTGGATGAGCGTTACACCGGCCTGATCGTCCACACCCTGTATCTGGGGGCGATGGCTGCGCTGATCACCGTCAGTGTCGCGCTGGTCCTGGCGTTCGCCCGGCGGCTGGCGCCGACACCGGGCATTCACGCCGGGGTCGGTCTGGCCAATCTCGGTTATGCCTTGCCCGGTTCAGTGCTGGCGGTGTCGATCATGCTGGCGTTCAGTTATCTGGATCGCGAATTGGTGATCCCGCTGTCCGGCTGGCTCGGTGGCGCCGGCAAACCCTTGCTGTTGGGCAGCCTGTCGGCGTTGCTGCTGGCCTATCTGGTGCGCTTCATCGCCGTGGCGTACGGGCCTCTGGAAAGCAGTCTGGCGCGTATACGGCCATCTTTGCCCGAAGCGGCACGAAGCCTGGGCGTCGGCGGGCCGCGACTGTTTTTCAAAGTGTATCTACCGTTGTTGCTGCCCGGTTCGTTGAGCGCCGCGTTGCTGGTGTTCGTCGACGTGCTCAAGGAAATGCCCGCGACCCTTCTGATGCGCCCGTTTGGCTGGGATACGCTGGCGGTGCGGATCTTCGAAATGACCAGCGAAGGGGAGTGGGCAAGGGCCTCTTTACCGGCGCTGACCCTGGTCCTGGTCGGGCTGTTGCCGGTCATCGGATTGATCCGGCGTTCAGCGCACCAAAACAGCTAGGTGCCAGTCCTACACCTTGCGGCTACAATGCGCGGCATTCGGTGCGGTCCGTCTGACAGAAGAAGTAGTAGTAATCGGCTGAAAGCCCTTTGTTTCAAGGCTTTGGCCCGATTGAGCTCTCGCCCGCACCCTCGCCACGCCCGGAAGGAGAAACCCATGGGACAGCGTACGCCTCTGTATGACCTTCATCTCGCTCTCGGCGCGAAGATGGTCGATTTTGGCGGTTGGGATATGCCCCTGCATTATGGATCGCAGGTCGAGGAACACCATGCAGTGCGTCGCGACTGCGGTGTTTTCGATGTATCCCACATGACCGTTATCGACGTCGATGGCCCCCAGGCCAAAGTCTGGCTGCAGCATCTGCTGGCCAATGACGTCGAGCGCCTGCACAACCCGGGCCGCGCCTTGTACAGCACCATGCTCAACGAGCGCGGCGGCATCGTCGACGACATGATCGTCTACCGCCTGGACGAGGGTTATCGTCTGGTGGTCAATGCCTCAACCCGCGATCAGGACCTGGCGTGGATGCAGGCTCATCTCGCCGGTTTCGATGTGAACCTCAAAGAACGCTCCGAGCTGGCGATGCTGGCCATTCAAGGCCCACACGCCCGGCACAAGGTGGCCGAACTGGTGAACCAGTGCCGGGGCAATCTGATCCAGCTGCTCAAGCCCTTCGAAGGCCTGCCTGATGGCGACTGGTTCTTCGCGCGCACCGGTTATACCGGCGAAGACGGCCTGGAAATCATTCTGCCGGCCGATCAGGCGCCGGGATTCTTCAACGATCTGGTGGGGGCGGGCATTTCCCCGATCGGTCTCGGCGCGCGGGATACCCTGCGGGTCGAGGCCGGCATGAACCTGTATGGCCAGGACATCGATCAACAGGTGTCGCCGCTGGTTTCCAACATGGCCTGGAGCATCGCCTGGGAGCCGGCCAGCCGCCAGTTCATCGGGCGCAGCGCGCTCGAAGCCGAACAGAGCGGCGGCGTACAGCACAAATTGGTCGGTCTGGTGCTTGAGGAACGCGGGGTTTTGCGCGCTCATCAAGTGGTCCGTATCGCCGATGTTGGCGAAGGGGAGATCACCAGTGGTAGTTTCTCTCCTACGCTTAGCAAGTCGATTGCACTGGCGCGCGTGCCGATGGCGACAGCCGACCGCGCGGAAGTGGAAATCCGTGGCAAGTGGTACCCGGTCCGAGTGGTCAAACCGACCTTCGTCCGCCATGGCAAAACCTTGATCTAATCTCTTTGGCGGGCCTTGTCCGCCGACCATTTTCCTGAGGACACAGAACATGAGCGATATCCCTGCCGACCTGCGTTTTGCCGAAAGCCACGAATGGGCGCGCCTGGAAGCCGACGGCACCGTTACCGTGGGCATCAGCGACCACGCACAGGAAGCGCTGGGCGATGTGGTGTTCGTCGAATTGACCGAAGTGGGCAAGACCTTCGCGGCCGGTGATCAATCGGGCGTGGTGGAATCGGTTAAAGCGGCTTCCGACATCTATTCCCCGGTTTCCGGCGAAGTGATCGCGATCAACGAAGAGTTGAGCGCATCGCCTGAGCTGCTGAACTCCGAGCCTTACGGCGCCTGGATCTTCAAGCTCAAGCCAAGCAACACCGCCGAGCTGGACAAGCTGCTGGATGCGGCTGGCTACAAGGCTGCCATCGGCGAATAAGCCTTTCGGCGACACCCCAAAGCCCCGACCTGTCGGGGCTTTTTCATGCCTGCGATTTTGAATGCACTGAAAATCAAATGTGGGAGCGGGCTTGCTCGCGAATGCGGTGTGTCAGTCAACATCAGTGTTACTGATACACCGCATTCGCGAGCAAGCCCGCTCCCACAGGGGATCAATTGTGCCAAGGGATTTGCATCCGACATCGGCTGCTATGCTGGATTGACCGTGTTCCATCGACGCCGAGCGCCAGTCAAGAGAGAGCCCGTCATGTCCCAGTTGCCGTCCTTGAGCCAGTTACGCGACCCCAATGCCTTTCTTCGCCGCCACCTCGGGCCGGATGCTGCCGAGCAGCAGGCGATGCTCGACAGCCTTGGTCTGGGCAGCCGGGTCGAGTTGATCGAGCAGACGGTGCCGCCGGGAATTCGCTTGAACCGTGCCCTAGACCTGCCGCCGGCCCTGGACGAAGAAGCCGCGTTGGCGAAACTGCGCGGCTATGCCGAGCAGAACCAGATCTGGACCAGCCTGATCGGCATGGGCTACCACGGCACGCTTACCCCGGCGGTCATCCTGCGCAACGTCCTGGAAAACCCCGGCTGGTACACCGCCTACACCCCCTATCAACCGGAAATCGCCCAGGGCCGGCTCGAGGCCCTGCTGAATTTCCAGCAGTTGACCATCGACCTCACCGGTCTTGAATTGGCCAACGCCTCGCTGCTGGACGAAGCCACGGCGGCCGCCGAAGCCATGGCCCTGGCCAAACGAGTCGCCAAGTCGAAAAGCAATCTGTTCTTCGTCGATGAAAACTGCCATCCGCAGACCATTTCCGTGGTGCAGACCCGGGCTGAAGGTTTCGGCTTCGAGTTGATCATCGACACGGTGGATAACTTGAAGCAGCACCAAGTCTTCGGCGCTTTGCTGCAATACCCCGACACCCACGGCGAGATCCGTGACCTGCGTCCGCTGATCGATCACCTGCATGCCCAGCAGGCGCTGGCGTGTGTCGCCGCCGACCTCTTGAGCCTGTTGCTGCTGACCCCGCCCGGGGAGTTGGGCGCCGATGTGGTGTTCGGTTCTTCCCAGCGCTTTGGTGTGCCGATGGGCTACGGCGGACCGCACGCGGCGTTTTTTGCCAGCCGCGAGGAGTTCAAGCGGGCGATCCCAGGCCGGATCATCGGCGTGTCGAAAGATGCCCGTGGCAACGTCGCCCTGCGCATGGCCTTGCAAACCCGCGAGCAACATATCCGCCGGGAAAAGGCCAACTCCAACATCTGTACTGCGCAAGTGCTGCTGGCCAACATCGCCAGTTTCTATGCGGTCTATCACGGGCCGGAAGGGCTCAAGCGCATTGCCCAGCGCGTGCACCGGCTGACCTGCATCCTCGCCGCCGGCCTTGAGCGCAAGGGCATCAAGCGCCTGAACCAGCACTTCTTCGACACCCTGACCCTGGAAGTCGGCGGCACCCAGACAGCGATCATCGAAAGCGCCCAGGCCGCGCAGATCAATTTGCGCATTCTGGGTCGCGGGCAACTGGGCCTGAGCCTCGATGAAACCTGCGATGAAACCATCGTGGCCCGGTTGTTCGATGTGTTCCTCGGTGCCGATCATGGGCTCAAGGTCGAGGATCTGGACGCGGAAGCCCTCGCCGGCGGCATTCCCGCAGGGCTCGTGCGAACCTCACCTTATCTGCGCCATCCGGTGTTCAGCGCCCACCACAGCGAAACCGAAATGCTGCGCTATCTCAAGCAACTGGAAAACAAGGACTTGGCGCTCAATCAATCGATGATTCCGCTGGGCTCCTGCACCATGAAGCTCAACGCCACCAGCGAAATGATCCCGATCACCTGGCCGCAGTTCGCCAACCTGCATCCGTTTGCGCCCAGGGAGCAGGCGGTCGGTTATTCATTGATGATCGAGGAACTGGAGCGCTGGCTCTGCGCGATCACCGGTTTCGACGCGATCTGCATGCAGCCCAACTCCGGCGCCCAGGGTGAGTACGCCGGGCTGCTGGCGATCCGCAAATACCACGAGAGCCGTCAGCAGGGCGGGCGCGATATCTGCCTGATTCCGTCCTCGGCCCACGGCACCAACCCGGCATCGGCGCAGATGGCCGGGATGCGCGTGGTGATTGTTGAATGCGATGAGGCTGGCAACGTCGATCTGGACGATCTGAAAGAGAAAGCCGCGCACGCTGGCGACAAGCTTTCATGCCTGATGGCGACCTATCCGTCGACCCATGGCGTGTACGAAGAAGGCATCAGCGAGATCTGCGAGGTGATCCACAGCCATGGCGGCCAGGTGTACATGGACGGCGCCAACCTCAACGCCCAGGTCGGGCTGGCACGTCCGGCGGACATCGGCGCCGACGTGTCCCACATGAACCTGCACAAAACCTTCTGCATTCCCCATGGCGGTGGCGGGCCGGGCATGGGGCCGATTGGCATCCGCGCGCATCTGGCGCCGTTCGTGGCCAATCACCCGGTGGTGCCGATCGACGGGCCGTTGGCGCAGAACGGCGCCGTCAGCGCCGCGCCCTGGGGCAGCGCGAGCATCCTGCCGATCAGCTGGATGTACATCGCGATGATGGGCCCGCAACTGGCGGATGCCAGCGAAGTGGCGATTCTCTCTGCGAATTACCTGGCGCGGCATTTGTCAGGAGCGTTCCCGGTGCTTTTCACCGGGCGCAACGAACGGGTCGCCCACGAATGCATTCTCGATCTGCGCCCGCTCAAGACCTTGACCGGCATTAGTGAGGAAGACGTTGCCAAGCGCCTGATGGACTACGGCTTCCATGCGCCGACCATGTCTTTCCCGGTGCCCGGAACCTTGATGGTGGAACCTACCGAAAGTGAATCGAAGGCCGAGTTGGACCGCTTTATCGGCGCGATGCTGAGCATCCGTGCGGAGATCACCGAGGTGCAGAACGGCAACTGGCCGGCCGAGGACAACCCGCTCAAGCGTGCGCCGCATACCCTGGCCGATATCACCGGTGTTTGGGAGCGGCCTTACAGTATCGAGCAGGGCGTCACGCCGGATGCGCATACCAAGGCGCACAAATATTGGCCGGCGGTGAACCGGGTGGACAACGTGTATGGGGATCGCAACCTGTTCTGTGCGTGTGTGCCGCTGGATGAGTACCGATAACCTGCGGGCACACTTGTGACCCTGTGGGAGCGGGCTTGCCCGCGATGAGGTCGTGTCAGTCGATATCAATGTGCCTGACACTCCGCCATCGCGGGCAAGCCCGCTCCCACAATGAATTGCATCAGATTTGAGGTTACGGGCAAAAAAATGCCGCTCGGGTGAGCGGCATTTTTTCTGACTGGAAAGGTTACTCCGCAGCCACGGCATTCTTAGCCAGGATCGCGTTCGCCAGTTCCATGTCCGTAGCCTGCAGCCCAGGATTATCGGCGCGGACTTTCTGCATCGCCGCTTCCAGATACGGACCGCGAATGCCGCCATCGCTGGCGACGAAACTGCTGGCATCGTCCTGGGCGGCGATGATCAGTTTGTGGTCCTTGAACGTCAGGTAGGTCGAGCCGGTGGTTGCGCCGGAGGAAATGACGTTACGCCAGAAACTGTCAGCCATCGCCGAACCGACAGGCAGGGACAGCAGGGCGACGGTGGCGACAGCAAGTTTGAAACGCATGATGGGGTGACTCCACTGTTTGATCTACGCAGTTGGATTGTCGCCCCCTGACTGAGTTCCATGCGCTCACATCTACTTCTGCTCACTCTGTGGCGTAACCCGCAGCACCTCTTCGACCGTGGTCAAGCCCGCCGCCACTTTTTGCGCACCGGACAGCCGCAGGCTGCGCATCCCTTCCTTGAACGCCTGACGCCTGACCGCCAGCAGATCGGTATCGGGGTTGATCAGGGCTTTCACGCCGTCGGTCAATTGCATGATTTCGTAGACCCCGGCGCGGCCGTGATAGCCGGTATCGCGACACTCCAGGCAACCGATGGCCCGTTGCGCGTTGGTGGGCAGTGGCGCCTGCCAGGGCCGGGTCAGGGTTTGCCAGTCTTCTTCGCCCAGGGTTTGCGGGGCCTTGCAGTGCGGGCACAGGGTCCGCACCAGACGCTGGGCCATGACGCCCAGCACCGTGGCCTTGATCAGGTAATGCGGCACGCCCAGTTCCAACAGGCGGCTGATGGCGCTCGGCGCGTCGTTGGTGTGAAGAGTCGACAGTACAAGGTGGCCGGTGAGGGCGGCCTGGATCGCCATCTCCGCGGTTTCCAGATCGCGGATCTCGCCGATCATGATGATGTCCGGGTCTTGGCGCATCAGCGCGCGCACCCCGGAGGCGAAAGTCAGGTCGATGTTGTGCTGGACCTGCATCTGATTGAACGCCGGCTCGACCATCTCGATCGGGTCTTCGATGGTGCAGAGGTTGACCTCCGGCGTCGCCAGTTTCTTCAGCGTGGTGTAGAGCGTGGTGGTCTTGCCGGAACCGGTGGGCCCGGTGACGAGAATGATGCCGTTCGGCTGACGGGTCATGTCCTGCCAGCGGCGCAGGTCGTCGGCGGAAAAGCCGAGCTGGTCGAAATCCTTGAGCAGTACCTCGGGGTCGAAAATCCGCATGACCATTTTTTCGCCAAAGGCGGTGGGCAGGGTCGACAGTCGCAGTTCCACTTCGCCGCCGTCCGGGGTCTTGGTCTTGACCCGGCCGTCCTGGGGTTTGCGTTTCTCCGCGACGTTCATCCGGCCGAGGGTTTTCAGGCGGCTGACGATGGCCATGCTGACCTGCGGCGGAAACTGGTAGACGTTGTGCAACACGCCGTCGATGCGAAATCGCACCGTGCCCTGTTCGCGCCGGGGTTCGATGTGAATATCGCTGGCGCGCTGCTGGAAGGCGTACTGGAACAGCCAGTCGACGATGTTGACGATGTGCGCGTCGTTGGCATCCGGCTCCTGGTCGCTGGCGCCGAGGTTGAGCAACTGTTCGAAGTTGCCCAGGGTGTTGACCTGTTGCTCGCCGTTGCTGGCGCCGGTGACCGATTTGGCCAGGCGGAAAAACTCCACGCTGAAACGCTGGATATCCACCGGGTTGGCCACCACCCGCTTGATCGGCAGCTTCAACACATGGGGCAGGTCGGCTTCCCAGCTGCTGACGTAGGGCTGGGCGCTGGCGACGGTCACTGCGTCGCGGTCGATGGACACCGCGAGAATCTTGTGACGCTGGGCGAAGGCGTAGGACATCAGCGGCATGACGGCCGCCACGTTGATTTTCAGCGGGTCGATGCGCAGGTAAGGCTGGCCCGCCTGCTGGGACAGCCACAGGGTCAGGTTTTCCAGATCGTGGTGTTTGCCGGGGCGGCTGAGGTCGTCCAGTTGCTGGCTGGCGATGAACTCCAGAGGATGCATCTGGCCATGGGCGGCGTGACGGCGACGGGCATTGAGCGCGTGCTCGGCCGAGTCCTGGCTGATGTAGCCCTGGGCGACCAGTTCACGCAGTACATCATTGAGATCCAGCCAGCGGTCCTGAAAGGCGAGTTGAACGGACATGCGGGCTCCTTTTGAACACAAGTGCGCAAAG